>NZ_JACJOZ010000049.1:0-68853 GCF_014695795.1 Phormidium sp. FACHB-592 | reverse complement strand
CGGCAAGGCAAACGAGAGCGCGCTGAGCGCCAGAAGATAACGAAATGGCATGGTTCAGTCCTGTGGCTTTGTCTCTTTAAGTTTTATGGGTCCTAGAGAAACTACGCTGGGGTAGCGTGCTGCTACGGAAGCAGTCGATCAATTTCTTCGCGGCTCCATAGAAGGAACATTGAGAACTCAGTCGGTCTTCAAAGTGTCTCTCTTAGGTCACTCTGGAAAATTGGTAGTCCTAAACAAGTAAGGATGCCTTGTAGTCGTGAACAAAGTACCACACCGCACCAATATGATTTTCTAACTAGCTTCATATTGAAATGGTATAAGGATGAGATAGCGCTGACCCTGCTCCACAACAATTTGCGCTGTGCCCATGGTTAGTTTTTCAGCCGCAACAAAGGTGCCAACCACTGCAATGTGGGTCGGGGTTGAGGTTATGCGTGCGGTTGGTTGGCGCTGACTAGGTAGCCACCACCCGTATTTGTTGGTTACAAGGCTTGCACAGTAACCGTTCTGTTCGATAGCACCAGCGCGAGTGTGGCGAGGAGACTCAGGGAGAGGATTTGCTTTGCATGGTTTTTGCCTGGGTTGCTGAAGGGGTTTATATTACCGTCTTTGGGGCTTACAGACATCCTTAACCGCCAAGCTAAATTGACAGTGGAAGTAAGCTAGAAATTGAGGTCTGGTTGGCTGAGAACTTTCTTAGGAAGCGTGATTCTAGCTGGGGAGCCTTAAGTTTGGGCAGGCAGCAAATCCATCTGTATAGATTCAGCAACAAACGTCCATCATCTAAAGCATGAAGCCATCGGTTTCCTATTCCTAAAAAGACGAATGGATTAACTATTAAGAGGCTCCATGAATGAACTGAAACTGGCACTGCTCTGCACACAGTAGCGATCGCGTCCTTCATCTTTAGCGCGGTAAAGTGCTGCATCGGATGCCGTGAAGAAAAGTTCAGAATTAAATTGTGGACGAGGAACCATCGTTGCCACCCCCAAACTTAAGGTGACATGCTCTGCGATGTTTGAACTGCTGTGAGCAATGTTTAAGGCTCTAATGTTGGTGCAAATTGCCTCGGCGATAATAGCAGCACCGACCTCATCCGTATTGGGTAGAATGACTGCAAATTCTTCGCCTCCATAACGGGCAGCGAGATCACTAGAACGTTTCACACTGCTACTAATGGCTTTTGCCACCGACATTAAGCAACGATCGCCTGCTTGATGTCCATAGGTATCGTTATAGTGCTTGAAGAAATCCACATCACATAGAATGAGCGAGAGCGGCTGTTTCTCTCTTGCCATGCGTCGCCATTCTTGAGCAAAGTGTTCATCAAAGCAACGTCGATTTGCCAGACCTGTTAAGCTGTCTGTGTTTGCTAAGCGTTGTAAGGCAAGATTCGCTTCTTGTAATTGCTGCTGTAGCAACGCTTGTTGCTGTTGCAGTTGCGCTTGGGCAATGAGGCGGCGAACCCGTTGGTTGAGAACCGCCCAGTGAATCGGTTTGGTGACATAATCTACGGCACCGGACTCAAACGCTCGCTCGACCGATTCTTCGGACTCTAATGCTGTAATCATTAAGACCGGAGCTGGATAAACCTGCTCAGTCGTCGGCAGGGTCTGTAGTTTTGTACAACAAGTAAAGCCATCCATCACAGGCATTAAGGCATCTAACAATACCAGGTCTGGGCTTAGTTGCACATAAAGGTCTAAACACTCTGCTCCATTCGTTGCTTCGGCAACTTGATAGCCCAGTTGCTTCATGGCACGCTTGAGCTGAAGCCGCATCAGTGGCTCATCATCGACAATTAGCACCAGCGGCATAGCCATTTCAGAATGATTGGTTTCTAGCATTGATATTGTTGACGCTCTACAACTAACGCTGCCTGCACTCGGTCAGACTCGACTTCGATTTTGGCAAGATACGTTTCTGCCTCTGCTGGAATTTGTGCGTTGGTCAAGTGTTCTAATGCTTGACAAAGTTGAGAAAGCAAGCTTGCTCCAATAGAAGCACTGGAGGCTTTGAGCGTGTGAGCAGCACGGTGCAGGGTTGCCGCATCTTCTTGAACTAGCGCCACTCGCATTGCCTGCAACTGTTTTGGAGTATGGTCGCAGTAACAATCAATCACCTCTAGCACAAATTCGGCTGCATCAGCCCCTGCCATTTCTTGTAAGTCTTGCAGCGCCTTTGGGTTGAGAACTGAGGACAAAACCTCTACTGTTGTTTCGTGTTTTTGAGCGTTTGAGGATTGGCGATCGATCGATCGACACTGACTCAAGGCTTGCACCAATTCAGCGCCGCGGATTGGTTTGGGGATGTAATCATCCATGCCAGCTTCTAGACACAGTTGGCGATCGCCCTGCATGGCGTTTGCAGTCATGGCAATAATGCGAGGACGCAGGTGAGCGGGGAGGCGATCGCAGATATAACGAGTTGCGGTTAAGCCATCCATTTCGGGCATTTGCACATCCATCAGTACGACATCATAGGGCTGACGCTGTAAGGCATCCAGTACTTCTAGCCCGTTGCTTGCCACATCAGCTCGGTAGCCCATTTGCTGCAAAAACATCAACGCGAGCTTTTGGTTTACCGGGTGATCTTCAGCCAGAAGAATGTTCAAGGGCAAACGGTCTGCTAATCGCTCAATGTAAACGGTTGAATGATGAATGGGTTTACGACCGACTGGCTGGCCACCAACAATATTGGTCAGCACATTGTAAAGCTGCGATTGCTTCACGGGTTTGTGCAGATAAGCCACAAACTTAGACTGAATTAGTTCAGGCAGATCTCTTCCAAAGGGTGTGAGCGCGATCAATGCTGGTTTCTGACCGCTACATTGCTCACTAATGGTTGTCAGCAGCGTTTGGCTTTCGGCATCAGGCATCAGAGCATCTAGAATCACAAAGTCAAAACACACTCCTTGAGCGAGCCAACTGAGTGCGGTTTGGCTAGAGCCAGTTGCTTGCACCACCATTCCCCAAGACTGCGCTTGCTGCACCAGGAGTTGTTGATTGGTCTCATTATCTTCAACGACGAGCAGCCGCTTGCCCACCAGTTGAGGCTGCGGATCAGCAAAACTGTCTGAAGCGCCCACGACCGACTGAGCGACGATCGTAAACGAAAAGGTTGAACCCACTCCAACCTGGCTCTCGACCTGGATGCTGCCGCCCATCATTTCACTCAAGCGCTTACTGATGGCTAACCCCAGCCCTGTACCCCCATATTGGCGAGTGGTGGAGGCATCTACCTGGCTGAAGGACTTAAACAGGCGGTGCAGTCGATCGTTAGGAATGCCAATCCCGGTGTCCTTGATCGCAAATTGCAATTCATACTCAGACGGAGTGGCTTGAGTATCCGCCGTTTGCCGTTGCTCAGCGTCGACTGAAACGGTCACTTCTCCGACTTGGGTAAACTTGATGGCATTGCTGAGCAGATTTAGCAGAATTTGACTGAGGCGGGCAGCATCACCGACGATCGTCGTTGGCACCGATGGGTCAACAAGATAAGCTAACTCCACTCCTTTGTCGGCTACCTGGGTACTCAATAGATCGAGCGATCGTTCCACACAAGCCCGCAAGTTAAAGGGCTGTTGTTCTAAACTAAGTTTGCCAGACTCAATCTTGGAGAAGTCTAGGATGTCGTTAATGAGTGCGAGCAGGGCTTCTCCACTGCTGCGAATGGTTTGAGCAAAATCGTGCTGCTGAGAAGACAGAGGCGTGTTGAACAGCAGACTGGTCATGCCAATCACCCCATTGAGCGGTGTGCGGATTTCGTGACTCATCATTGCCAGAAATTCACTTTTCGCTTGAGTGGCTTTGTCAGCCTCTCGCTTGGCTTGCTCCAGGGCAAAGTTTTTCAGCGTCAACTCTTCTCGCTGTTGCGTTTCCTGGTCTAGTAGCTGTGCCTGCGCCAAGGCAATGCCCATTTGGGCGGCAACAGACTCTAGAAGCTCAATTTCAGCGTCAGTCCATTGGCGGAAGCGATCGCACTGGTGTAGCCCAATCACCCCATTCGTTTCTCCCTGGTAGGAAGTTCGCACTGCCAGCATCGATTTGAGTTGAATCTGGTGACAAATCGGTACGGCTGCCTCAAGCAATGGATCGGCAAAGACGTTGGCAGAGGCGATCGCGCTATCTTGAGCGATCAAGCGTTGAGCATGGGCATTACCAGCAATCGGAATGTTGATTCCCATTACGGATGAACATTCAGGGGTTAAATATTCAGCAACTAAAGGCTTTTTGGGCACTGGAGCAGCAATGTAAGTGTGAATCAGGCAACGGTTGACACCAAACGCTTTACCAATTTGAATCGCAGCTGTTTGGAAGATTTGCTCAGTATCTAAACTCTGACGAATCTCATTCGTAATATGCTTGAGCAGTGCTGCCCGCTCTAGCTGACGCTGCAACGCCTTGGTCGCTTGTTGACGCTCTAGTTCTCCCCCTACCCATTGCGTCATCAGTTTTAAAATCTGCTGATCGACAGGTTTGAAGGGTTGTTGAGCTGGTTTATGGCTGCAAAAACACAGCACTCCATATAGCTCACCTGATAACTTAATCTTCATACCGATATAGCTTTCCATACCAAAGGCAGCATAGCCTGGATGTTGGCACCACTCCGATTGAGTAGCGTTTTCAATGCAGACCGGATCATCAGATTTCAGTGTTTCCAGGCAGTAGGTCTGCTGAGTATTAAAGACATCGCCTGCTTTAGCAGATTGATCAGGAGTTTGGACACTTATAACTTCGTAGCGATCGCCTTGAGTATGAGCGAGAAAGCCGAAATCGAGATTGAAATGCTGACATCCCATTGCCAATAAGCGCTGGAACCGCTCCTCAAAACTCAGCTCATAGGCAGCGGTAATCTCATAAAGTGCCCGAATCGCAGCTTCGCTCTCTTGCAACTCGACCTCACTTTGCTTGCGATTCGTAATATCATGCATCACGACAACTGCGCCTAGCTTGTGCCCTTGAGAGTCTAAAATCGCTTGTCCACTTCCCAGTAACATCCGGGCTTGCCCTTGCTGAGGCACAATTTTCATCTCGACATCTTGAACAGACCCTTCCTGCCAAGCTCGAAATAGCGGAATCTCTTCCATCCTCATCAGGGTCTTGCCGTCCCCATGATAGAGGTTGTAGTGCTGTGCCCATTGCTCAGCCGGAAGCGGTTGTTCAGGTAAGCCATGCCACTCGCGGGTCGCTCGATTAAACAGGGTCAGGGTGCCTGCCGCATCACACGCCACGATGCCAGCTTCAATCGTATTAAGTATGACCTGCAAAAATTCCTGTTCTTGTTGCAGGGTTGATTCAACGCGCTGGCGGTCACGCATCTCCTGTTCTAGTGCTGAGTTAGTCGCGATCGCGTGACGGGTTGTTTGTCTTGCCCGGTTTGCCAGATGTACCGCCAAGGCGAGCAGCCAAGACAGCGTCAAACTACCTACCAAGGTGATCGTGGGTAGGGGCGATCGCATCTGGTTAAACAGAGCCGCCGTGGGCGAGACCCGAATGCGCCAGTTCAAACCATGCAATTCAACCCTGCTCTCCTTCTGCCACTGCTTGTGATGCAGGGGATGGGAGCCGTGTCGAGTATAAATTTGCTCTGCTCCATCAAAAATGGCAACTTCATAGCCATTCGTATCCTTATCTGACAGAATGCTATCAATCAGTGCCTGAGTTCGGTAGGTGGCAACGATAAAACCATCAAATCGCTGCTTGGTAAAAATAGGAATATAGACTTGAAATCCCTTTCCCCCTTGCACCAGATCAATAGCATGGCTGACGGTGACCCTGCGCTGTTGATAAGCCACATCAAGTGCGGTTTTGCGTCGTTGCTCAAAGTCCAACTCAAGGTTCAGCGCTGCTTCATTTCCTCGTAGCGGTACAAGCCAGCGGACGTGGTGAGACGGATCAACCCAAGCGATCGCCTGATAGCTCTTAAAGTCCCTGACATTGAGTAAGGCATTAAACTCCCACTCCTCCTGAGACGGTTTGCCCTGGTATTTCCACTGCTCAGCGATGCGAGCCACCGCCTGAATTTGTGGCTGAATCTTTTCTGTAATTTCTAGCTCTAAATTTCCTGCCTCAACAGCTAAAGCTTGCTGAATCTGAGCCTGTTCTTGCTGCACTAAACCATGCCAGAGCCATACGCTGGCAGTGGATGTACTTACTCCTACTATGAGTGGCAGAGTACGAAGTAGCGGGACGGCTCTCTTTTGAATTGCCAGGATTCTTGCCAGGAAGGAAATCAGCATTCGGGGGGTACCGCTTCATCTCAGACTCATTCTTCCCAAGAATCACAATTCGTTATCTTGAAAGAAGGCGTCCCCGTAGCTTTTGAACCAAAACCAATGTGAGGGACTTCAAGCAAAACAACGCATTGGTTTTGCTTCAGTACCTTTTTGTCCGTATTACAAAACTAGGCTACTTTGGGACGGTGACAGCACGCGACAACGTGCTTAAGACCGGCTGCGTCCGTAGGTTCTCATAGCTAGAGCCTGTATGCTAATGTCGCACTGATGCGGAAGGCAACGGACGAGCCTCAACAAGAGATTGAGAACGGTAATGAGTGGCTTTGTTTCTGACTTCGATTAAGCTGAGAAACCTTGCAACATTCTCGAACCAGCCTTGGACAAGTGTTTACTGTTCGCGCCTTTTCTAGCGGTCTGCACCTTCGCTCAGGTATCATTTCTGCTCGAAGACTTCCTTGGCTACGGAAATCGCGGTCACCGCGTTTGACCAGCCCACGTAAAATGCCAAGTGGGTAATAGTCTCAATCAACTCCTCTTGCGTGACACCGTTTTCGCGCGCCCTGACGAAATGAGAATGGAGCTGTTGCGGTCTGTTCATAGCAATGTGCGCGGATACCGTTACCAGGCTACGATCGCGCTTTGATAGCTCAGGACGTCCAGACATCGCCAAAGAGCACGTTGTCGGTTAGCTCGACTAACTTGAGGGCAATATCGCCGATCACTCTTTGGTCTGCTGTCGGTTGTGCTCTTTGAGCTGCTGTTGGCTGCACACTGCTCATGGCACGTGCTGATGGATTCGCCCCCACTGCACGGACTGACGCACTGTACCGCGCGTGTTCCATCCAGTCCACAGCCTTGCCATTGAGTGCTTCCTGAATGGCAATGTGCGTCATTAGCGTATTTGGCGAGACTCCGTGCCAGTGCTTTATATCCGGTGGGATGCGGACGACATCTCCCTGCCGAATCTCCTTGATCGATCCGCCCCACTGCTGTACGCGACCTGTGCCCGCTGTGACGATTAGGATCTGCCCCAAGGGATGGGTGTGCCATGCCGAGCGAGCACCGGACTCAAACGTGGTTCAACCTCATGCGGACCGTAAGCCTCGGCTGCGTCGTAAAAGGTGACGCCCCGATCAAAGGCTGTCCGAATGAGGTTGAACATCTCCGACCGGGTGGGGATAGCCTGTTGATAGGTACGGCTCATGTTTTGAACGCCAAGTCCGATAGCAGAGACTTCCAGGGTGCTGAGTCTGCGGCGATCGCTCACCACCGGTTGTGTTATCTGAGCACTAACACTAGTACAAGCCAATAGTTCCCACTGTACTTGTAGTTAGCAGATGAGGTGATTTTGATGAACTCGGAATTCATGCCGCTCTTAGAACTGAGGAGAAGGCTATAGACCGGGACACCCGCTTTCACTGGGTTTGCAGCCAGATCTTTCAGACCAAGCGTGGTCAATTGGCTAAGACCCGCTTCGGTTTTCTGCTGAGCGACGATGGCACTTCTACCTGATAGCAGCTTAGATCAAGTGGCTCGATAGCAAGCCGTGCTTCTGACCCAAAGACTTGCTGGAAAAGGGTTTCAAACTACAAGTCAACCCTTTGGGATTCGTCTTAAAGCGAGATTTAGCTTGAGACCAAAGTGTGGATGGCAAGGGCGCGATTTAACGTGCGATAACTTGTTTGCGTTACGCTCTGACTGATAGGTGACTGTATTAGCAGTCTTCAAAGCGTTTGAACATTGTTTTGTAGCAAATCTGTCCTGTTAATGGTTCGGTTAACTACACTGATCAACTGTCTTACCCAAAGATTACTTGGAAGGGGCTGAAGGAGACAACGTTCTCAAAGCCCCTTATGAATCTCGTTTAGTTGCGGGGTTGCAAACAGTTACCTTGTTGCATTGAAAGGTTTCCTGCTGCGCGCTGCTTTTTCGCAAGATTGTTCATCTGGTGAACCTGTTGAACACGATCGCGCCCACGGACGCGCCCACCTTTATTCGAGCGGCTTGGCTTCGCGTTTGATGCACCGAATGACTGAGAGCCAAATTGTGGTTGCACATTTGAGCTTTGCATTTGGCATGGTAAATAGCGCCCTTGCTCCATTTGTTGCCCATCTAGCTGCGGCTGGTTGTATGGCTGTGTATTGCCTTGCTCGATTTGTTGCCCTGTACTCTGCGGTGTCTGCTGTTGCTGTGGTTTTCCTTTTGCTATGGCAGTTGTTGACATACCGATAAGACAAAGAAGTGTTAGACCTAGGTAAAGTGTGCGTTGCATAATGCCCTCTTCAGTTTGCTTCTTGCCTTGCTACCAGGTCTTGCAGCCGTATAAGCCGTCAACAGATACAGTGTGATCAAACGGTAGCCAGTCGCAATTAATACCAAGTATGCCCATAAGGCTAGCGACTCCTATCCATTTAAACCACACTGGCTGATCCTGTTTTGAACTAAAGCAAATGAGAACGTTATCAAGTCTTTGGGGCTGAAAAGGCTTGAGGGTCTGAATGAGTACTTGTTCGCTACAGGTGTAAGACAGCACGACTCCTAGTGCGTTAACTCTAGGGGACTAAGTCGGCACAAACAGGTTTTTGGGCACAGCAGCATGGCAACCCTGGCGGATGTCTACAACCTGCGTCACCCCAAAGTCAACGCCAACGGAAATCATGGAGTACGCTTCATCGGCACTCATCTTGCGTTTGGTTGTGAGAAAGTCCAGCATTTGGTCAGCGGCTTGACGCATTGCTTTGTTTAAATCCTGGTTGAAGCCGTGGGTAATCCAATGGGAATCGGTTTCTAGGATGGGATTGGTGATGGGGAAATCTTTGAGCACGAAGATTTGGATGTAGGAGTTCATGGAAGCTTCGATCGCCGTTCCCGCTAATTCCGCATCACCCTGTGCCATATGGCTATCACCCACAAAGAAGTTCGCGCCTTTGTTGAAGACGGGGTAATACATCGTTGCACCTGCCCCAATGCGCCAATTGTCGATATTGCCACCAAAGGGACCGGGTGGAATGCTGTTGATGCGTCCACTTTCCTGGGGTGCTACGCCCATAACACCAAAGTGGGGACGCAGCGGAATCGACACCTTCATCTTGATTTTTTCCCGTGCTGCCGCGTCGGGAGGCGTGATGAAACCAGGCGTGTCGTACTTGGGTCGCCCTTTGAAGTCGTAAGCAAAGGCAGGATATGCCAGCGCGGCTTCCATATCAATTTTGTAAATGGTGATGCGCTCTTTTTTGAACGTATCGTACAGATAGCCCCAGTTTGCTGCAATGTTGCTGCCGTAAGGCAGTCGCGGTTCGGTCTTAAGAATCCGTACCATGAGAGTATCGCCGGGTTCTGCACCGTTGACTGCGATCGGTCCCGTCATGATATGCACACCAGGACCACGATCGGTCACTTTGTCGTAAACCGCCTTCACACCTGCATCCATCAGCAAATCGGGAGCATCGCCCGCATGGTGTGTCAGCGCTTCAATATACACAATGTCACCCGGATTCACTGTGAGAACGGGCGGTTGCGTTTTGTCAAAGTAGCCCCAAAAGCACGTCTCTGGTGTTGCTTTCAGGACGTGAATGTTTTTGGCATCCCGAATCATATCGGCAGCCATGAGAGTTTCGTTTTTTGCCTCGGCTTTGTCACCCCGCAAAAAGCTGACTGCAAAGTTCGACCCTAGTGCAGCAGCGGCTCCAGCAGACGCCAAAAACGCCCGTCGGGATTGCTGCGAAAGATAGGTGGGATGTTTCTTTAAGAATTCTGCTTCTGTCGCATCAGCAAGTGATTTTTTATCCTCAGTGTCGCTAATGACATTAGGGTCGTGGTGATGTTCGCTATGCCCATGATTGTTGTGATCGTGTTCGTGATGATGCTGTGCCATTGATTGTCTGCCCTAAGCCATTTTGCGGTGACAGGCAAAATCCTAATGATTGCTCAGACGCTCAATTGTGTAATTTGTCACATCGTTACGTTACTTAACAGAAATTTGACGGCTAGAACCTACGTTAGTGTTACTTGACCGATCGCGCCACAATGGTGGATTCCGCTAACAGTTTGATGGAAATTAAAATTTAGGCAATCAATGGAATGTTGAGCAACGGTTTCCACTGAGCGAAGAACAATACTATCGCCAGCCGTTTCAAGCTTTGAGAAGCCAGGCTCAACTTACAGCCTACCCCTGCTCTAGCTTCTACTTTCTACTTCTGTCGCCAACCATGCCCGTAGCACTTCGGCGATCGTCCATGCCTGAGCAATACAGCCTTGGGGCTTCATAGGTGCGTCGCCATCAAAAATTTCACTCAAGCTACCAATGCCGTGGACAGAGAACTGATTTGTCATTGGTTCTAGAAAGGCGCGGGCTTTCGCTGGTTCGCCATAAACCCGCAAATGTGCCAGAACAAAGGAACCCATCAACCAGCCCCAAACCGTACCCTGGTGATAGGCTCCGTCGCGCTGAAGCTGATCACCCCCATAGGTGCCCTGATACTGCGGATGATTGGGATCGAGCGATCGCAGCCCGTGCGAAGTCAGCAGTGTGCGTCCACAAATATCCACAACACCCTTCTGCTGCACGATCGTCAACGGGCTTTCGGGTAGCGAGACAGCAAAAAGCTGGTTGGGACGGAGGGATGCATCATCTCCATCAGGACCATCAAGGACATCGTAACAATACCCTAGTTCGGGATGCCAGAAGCGCGAAAAGCGTGCCAGCACTCGATCTGCCATTGCTTCATATTCTTGGTGGGGTTTGCCGACGATGCGGGCAAGTTTGGCGATCGTCCGTAGCGCGTTGTACCACAAAGCATTGACTTCAATCGGCTTGCCAATACGGGGCGTTACCACCCAATCATCCACTTTGGCATCCATCCAGGTAAGCTGCATCCCTGTTTCACCGGCATAGAGTAACCCATCGGCAGAATCAAGATGGATATTGTAGCGAGTGCCGCGACAGTGCCAATCCACAATGTCTGCTAGCACAGGAAAGAGTTCTTGCACCAGATCTTCATCTTCGGTGACGCCATAGTAGGCGCGGACGGCTTCAAAAAACCAGAGCGTTGCGTCTACGGTGTTATATTCGGGCTGCTCGCCAGCATCGGGGAAGCGGTTGGGAATCATACCCTGATTCACATGACGGGCATAGGTTCGCAGGATGGAACGGGCAACGTCGGGGCGACCCGTTGCAAGGGTGAGTCCAGGCAGGCTGATCATCGTGTCGCGTCCCCAATCGCTGAACCAGGGGTAGCCTGCAATGATGGTTTTGCCGTGCGGTTCTTCCGGGGTCGATCGCTGCACAATAAATTGATCGGCAGCTAGCACTAAGCGGTTGGCGAAGGCGGGAATATCTTTGGTGTCAACGGGTCGGTTACTGTGCCATAGCCCCAATAGCTTTTGCTCGTAAGCACGACGCACTTTGAGTGCTGTTTCGCCATCTCGCTCCGGTTTGCGCTCGGTGCTGGCAATAAGTGTGAGTGTTTCGCCCGGTTGTAGAGTCGCTTGAAAGGTGGCTGCATGGAGATGGTCGTCGCGATCGTTCAAACCTCGATCGCGCTCAGCTGACAGGTCAAAACCGTAGTACCAATCATGAGCAGCCGTTACTTCCGCTTGATCGCTGGTGAGATAAAGCTGTGTTGCCTCTGGATACGCAGACACATAGACTCCGTTTTCGGCTGGTACGATCGTCATCCGCCAGCCATTACCCTGTGTGTTGCTGTGATAGTCGCGATAGTTCACCATCGCTTTTAGGGTCAGGGTCAACGGTTGGGTCGAGCGCACCAGTTGATAATGCACATAGGTTGTATTTGCGCCGGGGTGCATCCAGATCCGCTTTTGCAGCAGCGCATCGGCACAGGCATAGTGCCAGGTAGGAATGCTCACATCTAGTACAAACTGCTCAAGATGGCGATAACCGTGGGGACCAATAGTGCCATCTGCCCATTGATTGGTATGCAACGGATAAAAGCGATCGCCGTACAGCGCTGTATCATCTAGCTTTGCTAGCATCAGCGTCCGTCCTAGCGGTGGCTTCAGAGCAGCAACCAGTAGCCCATGATAGCGTCGGGTCAACAGCCCGGCGATCGTTCCTGACGCATAGCCGCCCGTGCCGTTTGTGACAAGCCACTCCCGCATTGCTGCCTGGTCGAGGTCACCACAAACTTCGCGCCCGAACTTAATCCCCATGAAAACGCCTCTTCGTTCAAGTCTCCATCGCCCATTCTGCCTTATGCATTCCCCTTTGCGGGGCTGTAGAAAAGTTTAAGTCCCAGCGTGGCAGCGATCAACATGAACGTTTAATACGGCTGAGTAAAGGGTACAGTAGGGCTTATTCAAGTTTGAGAGCCTTAGACATGACGAGAATCCCTTTGAGAGAGTATTTCGTTCTGGCTGGTTTAGCATTTGCGTTAGCCTTCTGCATACATTTTCTTCAGGCAACGCCAGCCCTTTCTGCAATTGAACTAGCTGCACCTGTGACCGCAACCGTGGCTGCGCCTGAACTGCCCCGTCAGCCAGAAGCGCTCGTCAAGCTTGGTCCTGAAGCGATCGCCACCGCACCTCAGGCACCTCAGTTAGTCCCAGCGATTCTGGGCGGCAAACCTGTCCACGTGCTGTACAACACTCGCGGTGATGTTATTCTTGTGCGCTGCTACCCCACCTATCAACCATCTCTAACGGTGAAGCCGATGGGCGGACAGCCAAACCAGAAGGAAGGAACACTGACTTGTAAGGCGAATGAGACGATGTAAGGAAGGCAAAAGGCTGAAGGCTAAAGGTTAAAGGCTGAAGGCTAAATTTACGCAAAACTCAAAATGCTCTCTGGTGCTTAACCCATTTCTGTCTCCATGTTCTGTACCCGTTCTGACATGAATCGGTCACAATTCACTGCATAATGATTGCTCAGTTCTTTTATCCAACCGAGGCAGTCATGGGTCGCGCCAAAAAAGTTGTACTGGCATACTCAGGCGGAGTTGATACTTCCGTCTGCATTCCCTACCTGATGCACGAATGGGGAGTCGAAGAAGTTATTACGCTCGCGGCTGACTTGGGGCAGGGCGATGAGCTAGAACCCGTCCGTGAGAAGGCACTGAAGTCTGGTGCCAGCGTTTCTTTGGTCGTTGATGCGACCGAAAATTTTGTGAAAGATTATGCGTTTCCTGCCATTCAGGCAAATGCGCTGTACGAAAATCAGTATCCACTTTCGACGGCACTGGCGCGACCGCTCATTGCGAAGTTGCTAGTCGATGCGGCAGCAGAATATGGTGCTGATGCCGTCGCGCACGGTTGTACTGGGAAGGGGAATGACCAAGTGCGCTTTGATGTGGCGATCGCTGCCCTCAACCCAGACATTAAAGTGCTGACTCCGGCACGGGAATGGGGCATGAGCCGTGAACAGACGATCGCCTATGGTGAACGCTTTGGCGTTGAATCACCAGTGAAAAAATCGTCGCCTTACAGTATTGATAAAAACTTGCTGGGTCGTGCGATCGAAGCTGGACCGCTCGAAGATCCCTGGACGGAGCCGCCAGAGGACGTTTATACGATGACAGCAGCGCTCGCTAATGCTCCCGATCAGCCTGAGTATGTCGAAATTGGTTTTGAGCAAGGCTTTCCCGTTAGTTTAAATGGCAAACCTGTTGATCCAGTGGCGCTTGTGACCCAGCTTAACGAGATTGTCGGTGCCCACAGCGTCGGGCGCATTGACATGATCGAAAACCGTCTGGTCGGCATCAAGTCGCGGGAAGTGTACGAAACACCGGCACTAACGGTCTTGATACAGGCGCATCGGGATTTAGAAAGCCTTACTTTGACTCCTGACCTGATCCATTACAAGCGTGGCATCGAAGATACCTACTCCAAGCTGGTTTACAACGGTTTGTGGTATAGTCCGCTGCGCGACTCGCTGGATGCTTTCGTCAAGAAGAGCCAGGAACGAGTGACGGGCGTTGTACGAGTCAAGCTATTTAAGGGGCACTCGATTGTCGTTGGGCGCAAATCCACCTACTCCATCTACAGCCCTGGCTTGGCAACCTACGGCGCAGAAGATACGTTTGATCATCGAGCGGCTGAGGGCTTTATCTATGTGTGGGGCTTGCCAACTCGTGTCTGGTCGCAGACAGGAAGACGATAGGTAATTAGCAGTCAGGCTCAATGTAACGGGGCAGTTGCACTTGAAACGTTGAGCCGACGCCAAGTTCACTTTCAACAGTAATGGTGCCGTTCATTTTACGAACGATGAGGTCAGAGATGGCTAACCCTAGCCCAGTACCAGAGAACTTTTTGGCAAGCGTTTGATCGATCTGGTGAAACGCTTCAAAAATCTTGTCTAGATGCGCTTCAGGGATGCCAACGCCTGTATCTTGCACAGTGATAACGATCGCGTCTGCACCTGCTTCGTTAACGGTGACGCGCACGCTACCCGCTTCGGTAAATTTGATGGCGTTAGAGATTAAGTTCACTAACACCTGCCGTAAGCGGTTGCTATCAGTCGTTACTAGCGGGTTTTGGAGGTCTAGCTGTACGTCTAGCATCAATCGTTTTTGGTCAACGAGCGATCGCAGTTCTTCGACCGTTGCGGTTACTAACTGTTTCAAATTAACGACTTCTAGCGCTAGCTCCAACCGCCCTGCTTCAATTTTAGACAGATCTAAAATGTCGTTAATGAGCGCTAGCAAATTTCTACCGTTGCTAAGAATACGATCGATCATGTCTCGCTGCTGGGGTACGAGGTGCTGACGCAGCAGCAGTTGAGAGAAGCCGATTACCGCATTCATTGGAGTTCGCAGCTCATGCGACATGGTTGCGACAAACTGCGATTTGAGCTTGGCAGTTTCTTGCAAGCGTACATTTTGGGATTGAATGTGCTGGCGCTGTTTCTCTAGCTCCTGGTTTTGTTCGCCCAGAATGCGGTTTTGGACTTCTAAGCGGTCTTCTCGCTCTTCCAGTGCATTAATGAGTTGGGCATTCGTGAGGGCGATCGCGGCTTGTTCGCCAAACGCCCCTAGCAGATGTAGATTATCCATGTTAAATGCCGCAGAATGAGTCCAGTTGCCGATCGCCAATACGCCTAACCTACCTGCTCGTGCAGACTCGATCGCGACAATGCAAAGAGAGCGCGGCAGCGGGGGCAAGGCAGCCGGAGCGATCACAACGGGAGCATCATCAGTGCCCTGCATCTCTGGGTCGTCTGCTGCTTGAATGAGGCGTGAACCACCCGTGAGAAAGATCTCGCCCAGCAGCCCTTCACCTGGCGCAAACGCTTCCTCAAGCTGGAAGCGATCGGTCGCTGTTCCAGTAGAAGCGGTCAGTTCCAGCAGTCCAGTGTAGGGATTTTGCAGCACGATCAAGCCAAAGGCTGCGTTGGGAATCGCATCACAGATTGCATCAACCATGACCTGCAAGAGTTCAGGTAGATTGGTTAAGCGCTGGTTGAGCAGATCAGTCAACTGTTGGAGGGTTCGCAGTTGCTGCTGGTGCTGACCCAGAATAATGAGTGCATCCCGCAGGTTTTGCTCTGCTTCCTGAGTGGATTGGTAAAGCTGTGCATTGTCGATCGCCAACACTGCTCGCTGCGCCAGATCGGCTGCCAGTTGGCGATCAGTATCGGTATAGCTGCGCCCAGACGAGCGAGACAGGCACAATGTTAAGGCACCGAGCTTACGGTCATGCACAATCAGGGGTAAGGTCATCAACGAGCCGATATCGAGGGCGCGCAGAAACTCAAGATGCTCCTCATTGTCGGCGATCGACTCAAGCCATGCATCCGTCACCTCTGGCAGAAACACGGTCTGCCCAGTGCTCAAACTCTGTACAACTGGGTGCTGCTTCTGTTTAGTTGTAGGCGTGTGGCAGTGGGCGCGCTGCATCCACCCTTGCTTGTCGGGGTCTACGTGCTGCCAGGTCAAAAGCTCAAACGTGTCTTGCCCGGTCAGGATGTCAAAAAAGCAGCAATCTGCCAACACAGGCACGGCGAGCTGAGCAATGTTATGCAGAATAGTTTGATAATCAAGCGAAGCCCCCAGTACCGAGCTAGCATCTGCTAGAAAGCGCTGCATTGCTTCTGCCTGCTTGAGTGCGGTGATGTCTAAAAAAGCACCCACGCAGCCTCTCGGCTGATTCTGCTCGTCAAAGAGAGGTGTTGTATAGCTGATAGCATGGATAACCCTGCCATCATCTCTAAGAATGTCAACCTCAGCATCCAGCACTGAACGTCCTGAAGTAGCAGCGGCTTGCATCGGAAGGGCATCTGCCGTGAGCTCTTGCCCCTGACGCAGCAGTCTATAAGGGGGATCGCCGTCTGCCTGAACGGTCAAAGAAGCGTTTGCATCAGGGGCAATGCCCAGCATCTCAGCATAGGTAGGGTTGACGCGAATCGTTTGGCATTCTGAATCTTCTGCAATTGCAATGCCGATCGGGATCACGTCAAAAAGGGTTTGCAGTTCCGCTACACGCCGCTCCAAATCGCGGTTTAGCTTGACGACCTCATCTTCTGCCTGCTTTCGAGCCGTAATATCGCTCACAATGCCCGACATCCGAAAGAGTGTATTCTGCCCATCGAATTGGGCTTTGCCCCGTGACGTGCAATAGCGGTAGTCACCAGAAGCGTGTCGCAGCCGAAACTCAACATCAAACACCGTACCGTGCTTCAGATGAGCTGTGAGTGCCTTTAAGACACGTACCTGGTCATCAGGATGAATAAGGTGATAAAACGCATCATAGGCAGTGCTCATCTCCTCGCGTGGAATACCAACAATTTCGAGGAGGCGATCGTTACAAAAAACTTCGTTGCGGCAGATATACCAGTCCCAAATGCCATCATGTGAACCTTCTACCACCAGTCGATAGCGTTCTTCACTGATGCGTAGCTGTTGCATTGCTTCTGCCGCTTGCAGTTCGGCTCGATGAATGCGTACGGCATTAGACAAGCTACGCACTAAAGCTTCAGGTACTAGCCTACTTTTCGACAAGTAATCAGCCGCACCTGCCTTCATCAACTCAACTGCAATCTGATCATCCCCCTGCTCAGTGAGAACGACGAGCGGCACTGTGAGACTTAACTGCTGCATTTGTTGTAGTAGCCACAGCCCATTACCATCTGGCAGGTTGTAGTCTAGCAGCACTGCATCAAACGCTTGTTCTTGCAGAAGCGCGATCGCGCTTCGACAGGTTTCAGTTTCAGTTATCTCTACTACTGCTTTTGCATAGGTAAACGCTTGACGCACTGCTAGTCGCGCCGTAGCGTTACCGTCCACTAACAGAATTCTCAAGGGTTCTTGCATCACTCGTAACCAACCACTAGATCTCAGGAAGCAGCTGCAATCCTGCTTTTACTCCTAATTGCTAGTCCTCCGCTTAAAGGCGCTAATCCTTAAGTACGATTTATGCACTTAGCTACACCTGTTAGTACATTCATCATTAAAGAATGTTCCGCTTTTGTCCTCAATCTATCGACAGGTTAACAGCGCTTTTCAAGGCGTAGCTAGGCTTAGGCAGATCGAAGGTCGTCATCCTTAAGGTATGAAGCATGGGGATCGTGTCCCACTTGCCAGCCTCAAAGGGTAACTACAGACGTAGCTTTAAGCCTGGCTGCAAAGCTCTTTACAGCAGTAACTCTGACTTCAGATAGATGTATCAGTATTATCTGCCTGCAATTCTCTAAACAGCTAAAAAACAACCCTGATAAACTAATGGTGCGGCTTAAGCGACCAGAGCAGTATAGGAACGCTACGCTGCACGGCAGTCAGCGATGGCCTTTCGATAGTGGGTGCAATAATTGAACAGAATGCTTGCTTTTGCGTGCTTTTTGAGCAGTTAGCCATTTGCTTTTGCGTCGCTATTCTATATGGTGAAATGCCAGGACAACTAGCTAAGATTGGTATATCAGAGCGGGCTTGTTGTCTGCAAGCAAATGATCTACAAACCAACCATTTAGGATTATGATGCAGTCACTAATCCCTTACCCCGCTATTTTTTGGAATTGAGGCAACTGAAGTATGGAAAACATTCGGATCACCCTCATCGAAGATCATGATCTGACACGAGTTGGTATGCGTACAGCGCTACAGCAGCGGGGGTTTAATGTCATTGGCGAAGCAGCGAATGCAACAGACGGGCTAAAACTTTTAGAATCAACTGCGCCTGATGTCGCGATCGTGGATATTGGCTTGCCTGACATGGATGGGATTGAGCTGACCCGTCGCTTTAAGCAAACGCAGACAGATTCTGAAGGCGCGGCGATCACAGAAACCAAAGTCCTAATTTTAACTTTGCAGGATAATGAAGAGGTTGTTTTGGCAGCGTTTGGGGCTGGAGCAGACTCTTACTGTATGAAAGACGTGAGTCTGGATAGTCTTGCCGAAGCGCTGCGAGTAACTCATGGTGGCAACTCGTGGATTGATCCCGCGATCGCTCGTGTTGTTCTTCATCAGGCGGGTCAAAATGCGCCCAATGGTGAATCGCCGGAAGCAAAAACGGTGGCGATTAATGCCGCTGCCCCAGAGTATAACCAGATCATTGAGGCTTATCCACTAACCGAGCGCGAACTCGAAGTACTGCAATTGATTGTGGATGGATGCAGCAATGCCTCGATCGCTGAAAAGCTCTACATTACTGTCGGCACTGTCAAAACCCACGTCCGCAACATTCTCAACAAGCTTTGTGCAGACGATCGCACGCAAGCAGCAGTACGGGCACTGCGATCAGGCTTAGTGGGGTAAGACTAAAGGCTGAAGGCTAAAAGGATAAAGGCTGAACAACAGTCAATTATGCTGATTGATCCCCCTCAATTTCCCTTGTAAAGAGGGAAGTTACAGGGGGATCTCGCTTTTTAGCGTATAAACAATTAGTGAGCCAGGTAAACAGCACGATCGCTTCCCTAAGGAGATTTCTGAGAAAGTACCGCTTGTAGGGGGCGGGTTTTGCCAGAATCCTTGCTAGTAGGCGATCACGTTGGTATCAAACCTGCCCCCTACGGGTATTTTGTTTGCTAGAAACCTCCTAAGCACTCAGACACCCAGTAGAACGAATTGTTTAGCTAGCAATCGCTTTATCTGGCTAAAAAATTCTTTTTCGATTGCTTTACGCATGACTAAAGCATTACTAGCAATCAAAACGTCAATTAGTTACAAGGGCAAGCTGCAAAATCCTCCCTAAGACGAAGGGAAGGTGTTGTGAAGCGCCTTAGAGTTGAATTGAGATTTGTTAAGCGATGCCTTGTGAAATGCTCTTGAAATCGCTATCAGATCTCCCATAGCAATAAGAGCTTGCACGAAACTTTAATGTTTACGATCCCCCATACGTTTGTGGCAAAACAGCCAAGTCTGTTTGTCTAAACGATTTCTAAAATTGTCTCTGCTAGGACGATACAACTAGAGAATTAGCCACTCTATTGCTGTGAAAAGCGATCGCCCCAATTTAATCCGAAAGTTGAAACAGTCATAGGAGAAAAGCAATGTCTAAAGTTAATCCTATTCAGTTGCAGAAGCATCTTAAGGGAATGGATTATCCTGCTAGCAAGCAAGATTTACTTGATCATGCCAAAAAAGAAGGTGCTGACGAAAACATCCTCTCAACCTTAGAGCAATTAGCTGATGAAGAGTTTGAAACTCCAGCAGATGTTAGTAAAGCTGTTGGCAATATTGAGTAAAGCTATCTCTATGCTGCATTGATCTAGGCATTGATCTAGCATCTTTCAGTTTTGTGCTTTATTACCTGCAAGGCTTTATTTATTGGCAATTCTACGCTGAAACAGATTGCTTTAAAGGCATCGCAATCATATCAACAATGATCCAGGGATCTAGGAGTTTAATTAATCATGAATAGCACATCAACCCGACCGCTAGCAGTTGTAACAGGTGCCTCTAGTGGCATTGGTTATGAACTTGCCAAACAGTTTGCTAAAAACGGTTTTGACCTTGTGGTCACAGCAACCGGATCTAGTATCAATGAGGCGGCTCAAGCATTTGAGACGTTAGGCGCTCATGTGAAACCTGTACAAGCTGATCTGGCGACCTACGAGGGGGTTGAAACCCTTTACAATCAGGTTCAGGCGACTGGGCGACCTGTAGAGGCAATCGCGATTAACGCTGGAGTGGGTGTTGGCGGCAAATTTATCGAAACTGACCTGCAAGAAGAGTTGAACCTCATCAACCTGAATGTGGTATCAACGGTGCATCTGGCGAAGCGAGTTGTGAAGGATATGGTCGATCGCGGTAATGGCAAGGTTCTTTTTACATCGTCGATCGCAGCGCTGATGCCGGGACCATTTGAAGCCGTATATGCTGCTTCTAAGGCCTTTACGCACTGGTTTGCTGAAGGACTCCGCAATGAACTAAAAGACACAGGTGTTACCGTCACGTCGCTGATGCCGGGACCAACGGATACCAACTTCTTCCACCGGGCAGACATGGATGAAACTAGAGTTGGTGCAGGTAAGAAAGATGATCCGGCTGTCGTTGCGAGACAAGGGTTTGAAGCATTGATGCAAGGCAAGGATAGCCTCGTTGCAGGTTCGCTAAAGACTCAAGTTCAGGGCAATATCAGTAAAGTTTTGCCAGATACCGCTAATGCCGAACTGCATCGCCAATTGACTGAACCAGGCGCAGCGAATAAGTAAGTCTACGTAAGGTGCGCTTCAAGTAAGTCGAAGCTATAGCCTTACAGCTAGGAGCGTTTATACGCTATGTGGTTAGTGCTCTAGTTTGTGTCTGTAAGCGCTGCTAGCGATCGATAAGGGTGTTTTTTATAAAATGCCCTTACCGATCGCTCTTTTATGAAGATTGCTTTAGGTAGAGCGGGTCATACCTCCTACCTGGGGGCTTTGCCCCCAGATTTTCTTCTCTCTAAAACTTAGAGCTACCGACTGGAGCCGGATGACGTTTTTGATGCCAGCTCCAAGCATGAGAAAGCAACGTGTGTAGATCAGCGTATTGCGGATTCCACCCCAGAATGCTACGAGCACGATCGGCGCTACCAACCAGTGCTGGCGGATCGCCTGGACGACGATCGTGTTCGATCGCTTTGATTTCTCGTCCAGTTACCTGACGCGCTGTCTCGATCACTTCGCGTACCGAAAAGCCATTGCCATTACCCAGGTTAAAGATAGTGGTATCACCACCATCTAGTAGGTATGACAGCCCCAGTACATGAGCCTGTGCCAGATCAGTGACATGGATATAGTCACGGACGCAGGTGCCATCAGGAGTAGGGTAATCGGTGCCAAAAATGGCGATCGAATCGCGTAGCCCCAGCGCTGTCTGCAAAACCAATGGAATCAGATGCGTTTCAGGATTATGGTCTTCGCCTAAGCGTCCCTCCGGATCAGCACCGGCTGCATTGAAGTAGCGAAAGCTAACCGATTTGAAGTCATAGGCATGAGAAAAATCAGCAAGCACCCGCTCTACCATGAGCTTAGTTGCACCATAGGGATTGATCGGATTTTGAGGATGGTGTTCAGGTATGGGAATGATCTCCGGTACACCGTAGGTTGCACAGGTCGAGGAAAAGACAAAGTGCTTTACTGAGGCTGCTAGCATCGCCTCTAACAAGGTCAAGGTGCCCACAAAATTGTTTTGGTAGTATTTTGCGGGATCAGTGACCGATTCACCAACGTAGGCATACGCCGCAAAGTGCATCACAGCGCTGACGTTATGGGTGGCAAAGAGCTTATCTAATAGGGGGCGATCGTTCGTGTCTCCCTGGATTAGCTCAACCTTTAATACTTTTTCGGCAATGTCTTGATGCCCATACACCAAGTTATCTAACACAATGACATGGTAGCCCGCCTGCTGAAGCGCCAGGACGGCATGGGAGCCAATGTAGCCTGCACCGCCAGTTACCAGGATGGTTGCTTGACTCTGTGACATATCAAATAGCCTGCTGTGTAATTTTCATTCTATCCAACCTGGTTTAGTCTAATCCAGGTTTTATAAGAACCCTGTAAAGTCCACAGTTGTTAGGCAACAGCAACATGAGGTGATGGACTAGTTTTGGCATTTGGTTTGAGTTTTCTACGAGCAGCAGTTAGCGGTCAGCGGTCAGCAGTCAGCGTTTAGCCTTGCGTCTCGTCAACTAAACCCTTTACTTCACCGTTACCCAACGCCCACTTTGATTCGACTCGTGTGCCAAATCCATGAGTCGCTGCGAATACAGTCCTTCTTGTAACGAGGGGGCGATCGCTCTGCCCTCATCGATTCCTTGCACCCAGCGATCAATAATTCGTACAAAGGGCGCAATCCGACCATCCTGAAACGTTTCGGGAAACTCCAGCCGTTTGGGAATTTCTAGCTCCTGCAATGGTTCGCCCTGCTGGCTGCCCCAGAGCTTAAAGCCGTGAACGTAGTCCTTCTGGTTACTGCTGCCCAGAACAAGCGTACCGCGATCGCCATAGACCTCTACCCAATGTCCCCGTCCTTGATAGGTGGCTGCACTCAGGCACAGTTGACAGGGCGTGCTATCTGCTAGTTCCAGCAGTATTGTGCAGACATCATCCGCATCAACGGGTTTCAGTTGACCGCTTTCGGGATCGGGGCGCTCTGGTACAGAGACGCTTAGACGAGCGCAAAGCTGTTTGACATCACCGAACAACCAGGCAATGTAATCAAAGGCATGAGAGCCGATCGCGCCCAGCGCACCTCCGCCCTGATCCTTTTGTGCATACCAGTTCCAGGGGCGGGAGGCATCAGCACGGCTTGACACTAACCAATCTACTTTAATTAACCGTGGCTTGCCGACGTAGCCTTCTGCCAGCAGTTCTGCCAGCCGCAGCCAGGTAGGAATGCAACGAAACTCAAAATTAAGGTTGGCGACCGCGCCATTTGCCGCTGCCAATTGCTGCAACTCCAGTGCTTCTCTAGCGGATAACGTTGTTGGTTTTTCGAGTAACAGGTGTTTACCTGCCTTCAGGACAATTTTTGCCTGTTCGTAGTGCAGAAAGGGTGGTGTAGAGAGGCTTACACCTTGTACTGAAGGAAGTGCCACAATCGCTTCGATCGTCTCGCAGGCAGATGGAATCTGGTACTGCTGGGCGATCGCTTCTGCTTTCGCTTGATCGCGGTGATAGACCGCTACAATTTGCGTCCGAGGATGCGCCTGAAAGCCTGGAATATGTACTTTTTGCCCAAAACCTGTACCGACGATCGCGATGCCAATAGTGGACTGAGTAGAAGAAACCATAGCAATTGAAAATTGAATTTTGGATAGCGGAGTTTAAAGACTCAGGGTAACAGGGAGTGGGAAGACGGGCAAAGGATGAGGGCTGAGGGCAAGACTCAAAACTTACCTCACTCCCAACGCTTCAGTCTTACAACTCAAAAGCTTCCCTGGCGCTAATTCCATGTGATGGGAAGAAATCTAGAGGCAAACACTTTGCTGCATGGTAGAGCGGCTTGTCAGGAGCATCAGCACAGTGTTGAACCGGACACACTATGTACGTTCTTTTCAGATTCATACAACAACTTAACTTTGGGATGACGCGAGCAATTTTTCGTGATAACGTATCGTTGAATTGATCTGTCTGTGACTGAAGCAGATAGCCTTTTGCTAGATGTGCCATGTCAATCTAGGATGCCACCTCTAGAGGCTCAGCTTATGGTTGAAAGGGCAATCAATGCTTGATTGGAGTTGCCATAAGGCAATGTGTTTGCTCTGCATCCGTTCGGCAGTTCGTTCACACAATCATGTTCTAGAGAGATTAAAAAGTAATGACTCAGATAGTTCTTGGTGAAAACGAAGGCATTGATTCTGCGTTACGGCGCTTTAAGCGTCAGGTCTCTAAAGCAGGAATCTTGGCTGACCTACGCTCTCATCGGCACTTTGAAACCCCAATCGAGAAGAAAAAGCGCAAAGCAATCGTGGCTCAACGCAAACGCCGCTACAGTTAAATCGCTGTTAGTTTTTCCTGCTTGCAAATCTCATTGCTGTAGAAAAGCTACATAGCTTATGGCTAAGGTCTGGGCGGCTTCAGCTTGCGATCGTCCTCTTAGTAAGGAGCGTGAGTTAAATTACCCGTCAACTTTAGTAATTTGTAAGGGCACTAGCCTCTAGCATGACAACGCTAGGCAATGTCGCATCTTGCACGAGATCATCCAGCTTTACTTTAAAGCAGTGAGAGCAGCCGATGCTCGATCGACTGCTCTCACGGTTAAGAAAACGGTTTGCTCAGCTTAAATCTGATTAACCACCAAACTTCTCTTGAACTTTCTCAATAATATTCTTCACATCTTTTTCGACCGACGGCGTTCCTGAGGCATTAGCAGGTCGTTTCATTTCATCGAGACCCGCTTTACCCTGTACCTCGTTAAGACCGCCACCTTTTGTTTTTGCTTGCGTTTCTTCTAGGTTAGGGGGGTGATCAGTGGCGATCGCATCCCGTGACTCCTGCTCGTATTCCTTAGCAGCTTGGTTGGCTTCGGGATTAGGCTCGTTTTTTGCTGGCACAGCGAAAGCCGGAGCAACAGAAGAAAACAGCATGACAGCACAGAGACAAAGCATTACAAGGAAACGTAGCGGACGTAACGCGGTTAAAACATCTTTCATAGCAGGCTCCTCCAAGCTATAGCAATTAGAAATCATCGAAACGGTTGTTGAAGTAAGCACAACAAACCCTACCCCATATACTCAGATTCATATCCCTGTTCACATCTACACGCCGATGGATTTGCGCCCTGATCTGTGTTAAGGTTTCTCTCTCTCAAGGAGGAGTAATAGCTGGTCGCAATTGTGGCTTTAGCTGCTCCAATTTTGAAGACAACTAGGCTCTCTTCTTTGCAGTAAAACAAACTATTGAACGGTCTTAGCAAGCTACCCTATAAGCCTAATAAGTAGGCATAGCAAGCTTATAGCTACTCTCTAGTGCTACCAAGCTAGTGATTTCCCTACCTTCCCAAGCTGTCCTAACAAAGAGCTAAATAACACTTATTGAATCAGCCCATGCTCTAGCGCATAGCGTACTAATTCTGTACGGCTACTGGTGCCTGTTTTGTTGAACAAACGGCTAACGTATTTTTCAACGTTGCGGACGCTAGTTTCAAGGCGACGAGCAATCTCTTTGTTCATCAGACCGTCTACCACTAGATTAAGGACGCTTTGCTCTCTAGGGGTGAAATCAATCTGGACCGTGTTTGGCAATTGAGCGATCGAGCCTCCCTTCGTTAGAAGCCGTTTGATTTCTTCAATTTCTCGAATGACGTCGTCAATATTACGCGGTTCGTCTTCTCCGGCAGCGCGTACCGCGTCACGTTTTTGCAGCAAATTGGTGACGATCGCCACCAGTTCATCGGGGTCGAACGGTTTCGATAAATACGCATCTGCACCAGCGTTGTAACCCTGAATGCGATCGGAGGTCATCCCTCTGGCAGTGAGAAACACCACTGGCAATGTTTTGAACTTAGGATCTTCGCGTAACTGTTTGAGAAACTGATAGCCATCAACCTGCGGCATCATGATATCCGTAATAACCAGATCAGGCAGTGATTGTCGCGCTAGTAGCAACCCATCCCCCGCATTGCTGGCAGCCGCAACGGTAAAGCCACTGTCCTCCAGATACGCCTGCACGGCTTCACGCAAACCTGGTTCATCATCCACTAACAAGAGTTGACCTGGCATGAAGTCCGCACGCTCCTATATTCTTTGGCAACAATTCTCATTGTAGCGATCGGCGTTACGATTCGATGCCGCTTTCAGCCTTCGATCGTTGAAGATCACCTGAAGTTTGCTATCGGCTTTAAGCTGTCGGAAGCTTAGTACTCACGCCACTCCTTGCCGCCTCGGTCAGCCTTTGGTGCTTAAAGTCTACGCCGCTGAATTGTTCATAGGCGCTGAGGCTACGGTGGGTTCCTAGCCCATAGCGACCGAAGTCAAGAGTATTAGTTTCCATGCCCAACAACTGTCGCAGTCGCTGATGAGCAAGCTGGTCTTGCTGCCACCAGTGTTGGTGATCGTCCCAATGTCGAGGTTTGTCAGGGCGTATATATTCGTGATAGCAGACGATTTGGTTGGGGTGGTAAATATCCCACCCATGAGTCCAGGCTCTTACCGTCAAGTTAGTTTCTTCACCTTGAAAGTACAGCAGTGGATCGTAAGGAAGCTCCCACAGCAATTGCGAGGGTGCAAACCAGAAACCTGCTGCCATAAACAGACCTAGTTGCGGTGTTGTGAAGTATTCCAAGCTGGTGCCACTGACCAAGCTTAAAAGACGTTGTTCTGTAAAATGAGAGGCCGCTAGCGTTGTGGGTGCACCAGGATGAAGGATATCCGGTGGCGTATAGGCGGGCGGATAAGCTGTCAACAAAGGCTTTGGGCTGGGACAATTTGCCAGCATTCGCAGGAGCAACTCATCCCAACCTGGCACAAACCGCATATGGCTGTCGATTTGCAGCGTGTAAGGCTCTCCTTCCCAGAGCAACTGGGTTTTTGATCGCGCCCAGCATACCCCACGGCTGCGATCGGCATCGATCAAAAGCAGTCGACAGCAATGTAAAGACTCAATTGGTAATGGATCGCTGCCCGCCTTGCCCTGCCAGACAATGCCAAATGACAGATTTTGTGGCGCTGCGGCTTTCTGAATGGCATCTTGCACCGTTGCCACAAGTTCAGGGTCGCGGTAGCTGGCAATTTGGACAAAGATTTGAGACACGACAGGGGCTAAGTTTTGAGTTGCGAGCAGATATCTTAAAAGTCTAACGGTTGTGTGGTGATGCAAGAAAGAGGCGTTGATGGATCTGTCAAGAACAACAAACATCAACAAGGATCGCCACGGCGCGATCGTCAACGAGTTGCATGATGGATGATGAGCGATCGACGCTTTTAGAAAGAAGCCGTTCTACTCACAATGTCTCAGAGCCTCGATATCTGCCGCTACAATCGTCTCCAAATTGCGTGTAATCTTCTCAATGTCCCAATGCCACCAAGCAATTTCAAGTAGCGATCGGATCACCTGATCATCAAAACGCTGACGGATACATTTAGCTGGATTACCTCCAAAAATTGTATAAGGTGGCACATCACTCACCACGACTGATTTTGCTGCAACGATCGCTCCGTCTCTCACTTGCACCCCTGGCATAATCACTGTTTCATACCCTAACCAAACATCATTGCCAATGATCGTGTTGCCCTTATATGGTAGTGCTTCAGGCTGAGGGGTAGCTTTTTCCCAGCCATTACCAAAAATCTGAAACGGATAGGTTGAGAATCCATCTAACTTATGATTCGCACCATTCATGATAAACGTTACGCCTCTTGCCAACGCGCAAAACTTCCCAATAATAAGCTGATCGCCAATAAAGGGAAAGTGGTAAAGAACGTTACGTTCAAAGTCTTCTGAGTCTTCCGGATCGTCGTAATAGGTGTAATCGCCAATAATGATATTAGGCTTTGACACAGTGTTTTTAATGAAGCAGATTTGCGGAAACCCCTTCATTGGATGCTTATCTTTTGGATCGGCTCCGTACAAAATAATCTCCTGCGTTTAGAAATATCCTACTTTTGCATCCTAGCCAAACATCAAAGCAACGGCTTTGCCCTGTAAACCAAGCAGCATAGAGGCAGAGGCTAGCTTTCAGGCAGCCCGCTAGTTGTTAATTTGAGTTGAGACGCTAACAAGGACAATGAGGGAAGTTTTGTGGCTGTTACTTTCTAGTTACATTTACTGTTGGCTCTAAAAGTAGACATTAACTATTTAACTTCCCATTGCAGTTCCTTGGCAATGAATACTTTACTCAAGCAACTCTTTTTGTCTTTAATTTCATTGCCCTTTCGCTTGCTAGTGTGGGGGTGATCGACACACATTGAATCGCCTCTAGCCAACATTCAAACCAGTGATACGGTCGGATCTAGACGCTTACTAGCGGCACCAATGTCAGCTAGCCCAACAGCATCCACATTGATTAAAAAGCATTAGAAACTAGAAAAAGATCGCTTAAAACTAGCCGCTCACAGACGTTTTTTGGTGTTTCTCTATAGTTCGCTTGTCGTGAGCTTCGCCCGTAACGCTGGCTGACGATTGTCCCCTCTACCAACTAGACTGATCAAAAGGAGAGTAAGCGCAGGCGGTTGCGGGCTGTTGCAAGAGCTTTGTGCGCTTGACGACAGCCCGAGGAAAGTCCGGGCTTCCGAAAGACCAAACTTGCTGGGTAACGCCCAGTGCGAGCGATCGTGAGGATAGTGCCACAGAAACATACCGCCGATTGAAGGGCTGAAGGCTGTAGGTTGCTTCTGCGGAGCAGCAGGATAAAAGCTAAATCACGTTTTTATCCTTCATACCTTAGCCTTTAGACTTTCAAGGTAAGGGTGCAAAGGTGCGGTAAGAGCGCACCAGCAGCATCGAGAGGTGCTGGCTCGGTAAACCCCGGTTGGAAGCAAGGCTGCGGAACACTGGTTGGTCTTTTCCCAGTTCCATGCAGAGGTAGGAGCGATCCTATTTTTGCCCGTCCGCTTGAGGTACCTGGTAACAGGTATCCCAGATAGATAACTGCCCTCCTGGGTGCTATGCATTTGGGAGAACAGAACCCGGCTTATGTCTTGCTCTCCTTCTTCCCAACCCTTTTTTCTGTGAAAGGTCTAGTCAGCTAGTTTCATTAAACTTTACCGATTTAGCGGATGAATGTATAGATTCAGCAAAGCAACGTCGGTACGCTGTACGACATTTTGAACCTGCACTAGGATGAGGGCATCGGCAAGTAGTGTTGCCGAATGTTGTTGGTCAATGCGCTACTTAGATGGGCACACTGGGTAACGACATGATAGGGTTCACGTAGCGCGTTCGCAGGGTAAAGGTGTGATTAACCAGACCTCCCAGGTTCTAATGACAGATAAACTAGACACTGCATTGAATGTGCATCAACTGTTAGCAGTAAGTGAGCACAAGCGGAGCGGCTTAATTATCTGCAAGGCTCATCATGCCGAATTCGCTGGTCCTGGTGCAGCGGTAGGAACGTTGGTCGAGCAAGCTTGCGTGAGTGTGATTGCGATCGGTGCTCCCGAAATTGTTTCAGTCGTGACGCATCAGCAGCGTCAAACTGCCTACAGCCGCAGAATTCAATGGATGCGCTGGTTACAAAAGATTACAGATCAGCCGGATGCGATCGAAAGAGCTGAGAAACTGTTTGCTAGCTTTGAAGAATTCTTTGGTACCCAAGCGCTGAACGGACTGCCAGATGAGGTGCTGGCACTACTGATTGGTGTTCTGCCGATGACGATCGCGGCAGTACGCTCGCAACGCCCCACAACCGACGCGATCAACGCAACAGATCTGCCACCAGCCTATGCGTCAGTTAACTTCAATTCCCTCTTGATGAACTTTAATCCGCGATCATCCCGTACTGTTGTTGCAAACCAACACGGGTTTTCCACGAACTGCACCAAAGTCTTTAAAGCCCTTTATCATTCGCCTTCTGGCATTAAAAGTTCATCTACCTTTCTTTAACGGGTCGGTCAGCGATCAGTCGAGGATCAACTGTAGGTGACAGGAGAGGCTTGATCACTGATTACTAAAGAGACCTGATAAACTGGCAGGCATGACACTCCAGTATCCCCATCGCCAGAAGCAATTACAAACTCTGGTGCGAAAGCTAGGTCTGCCTGGGCAATCGTCACTTCAGTGGACTTTGCTCGATCTGGCGCTGACACATCCCTCGATTTCAGCGACCGCAAATTATGAGCAGCTTGAGTTCGTTGGTGATGCCGTGGTGCGTCTGGCAACGGCTGTTTTTTTGCTGGAAACTTATCCTCAACTGCCAGTCGGAGAGTTTGCAGCCATTCGCTCGATACTGGTGAGCGATCGCATTTTGGCACAGCTAGCGGATTACTACGGGCTAGAGCCATATTTACTTGTGTCCGAAAGCGCCTTGAAAGATAAGCTCGGTCGAGAATCACGCTTGGCAGATGCGTTTGAGGCAGTGCTAGCGGCTTTGTATTTGAGCACGCACACCCTAGACTTGGTACGCCCCTGCCTGGATCATTACTTCCGACAGTTAGTTACAGAGATTCTCAGCGATCCGGCTCGCCAAAATTACAAAGCGGCACTGCAAGAATGGAGCCAGGGACATTACAAACTCCTGCCAGAGTATCGTGTGGTGCAAGGCGAACAGGCTGAGGATAACTCCCAGCGCTTTAAAGCTGAAGTCTGGGTACGAGGTGAGTGCCTGGGAGAAGGAAGTGGTCGATCTATTAAAGCGGCAGAGCAAGCGGCTGCTCAAGCTGCGTTTGCGGTAGTAAGCGATCGCAGTTCGCAACAGTGACTAGCAGTCTAACCTGTGGTAGTACAACATAACGAACGCAGCTTACTTAACTGATCGAAGAAACAGAGTGATCGGGAACATCAGGATGTAACACTGAATTTGCCGCATCCCGTGTTGTCTCTCGACTGTGGGTGCCAGGGCCCGAGCGATCGCCCCCACTGCTGGTCTCTACGGGAGTAGGTTCTCGTGATGGTAGCCAGATCCGAAACGTACTGCCTTTACCGATCGTGGATTGAAACGAAACAGTGCCGCCGTGCAGTTCGGCAAACCGTTTCGTTAGCGCTAAGCCCAAACCCGTACCTTCGTGTCGGCGCGTTAATGACGAATCAACCTGCTGAAAGGGGCGGAATAAAAGATGCCAGCGTTCAGGGGGAATGCCAATCCCTGAATCGGTAACCTCCAGACAGAGGTAAGGCGTACTGGCGTTTACCGGGCTGTGATCAGGTCGAGCATCTTGCTCTAGCTGATGCCCATAGCCAATGCGGCTGCTCAACTTGACCTGCCCACCCTCTGGCGTAAACTTTACTGCATTTGACAGGAGATTGATCACCATCTGACGTACCCGTAGCTGATCGAGTACGACATGACTGAGGTGCTTATCGACATCAATGATCAGCGACAGACGTTTCTTCTCTGCCGCTGGCTGCACCATTTTGAGGCATTCCCGACATAGATCCTGAATCACAACGGGTTGCAGACTAAGTTCAAGCTGCCCTGCTTCAATTTTGGCAATGTTGAGCAGATCATCAATGATCTTGAGCAGATGCCTGGCTGACTGATCGGCTTGCTGCAAAAGCTCCATTTCTTCTTCGCGACTGTCACAACAGTCGTCTTTTACCAGACCAATGCAGCCAAAAATAGCATTTAGCGGCGTTCTTAGCTCATGAGATGTGGTTGCCAAAAATTCGCTCTTCATCTGGTTTGCCGCTTGGGCTTCTTGCCAGGCAGCTTCCAGTTCTTCTGCCCGCTCTTCCAGACGCTCAACCATGTTGTCAAGCGCTTCGGCAAGCTGATTGATTTCTTTAACCTTGAAGTTTTTCGGTGCCTGATCGGACGGTCGTCGCTGGTAGATATGGAATGCATAATTGACGAGTTTCTCCATCGGTCGTGCCAGTTCACGAGCAATATAGAGCGTTGCCAACAAATTTGCGCCCACCAGTCCGATCGTGAGGACGAGAAGCACTTGCTTAAGGTCTTCTAGCCCAGAGAGAGCATTATTCAGTGGGGCGACAGCAAGCACAACCCAGGTGCGATTTTCACTGGCGTTAAAGGAAATTTCAGTGCGGTTGGAGCCTGCTAACCATTTGCCGCTGCTGTCCTCAAAGAAGAGCGGGTTGATGGGGTCTTCTTTGCCCGCGAGCGTACTGTTCACAATATCTTGCAACCGTGTAGCATCCGCTTCTTGCCGAATATTGCGACCAATGCGATCGTCCTTAGGGTGAGCCAGAATTGTGCCGTCTTCGTCAATCACAACCGTGTAGCCAGACAGCGAGCCGGGCTGGCTAGTTTCTTGACGATGTACCGCCCACTGGATGCTTAACGCATAACGTAACCGTCCTAAGGAATCGTAGACGGGCGCGCTAAACACAAGGTCAAGCTGTCGTAGCGGCGTTGATTGTTTAGCGACCTTTGTATGGTTAACCGGCGCAATGCGAACACTAGACAGGGGGGGCAGAACCTGACTTTGCGTTGACCAGAGGTTATCAAGTACCTGGCTGATGGCACGATTGCCGCAGGTGCTACCGTCAATTTGACCCGTTTGAACATTGATAAGCTGCACACATTGAACCCCTTTTGGTAGCCAGCGATTCATCCGTGCGACAAATTCTTGTGCTTCTTGCGGTCGATCGATTTGGGTCGAAAACGCTTCGCTGGCAGTAACAAGATTCGATCGCATCACTTCGACCAAATCGCGAATGTTTTCCCCTTTGCGAACTGCGCTCTCAGTCAAATTTTGGCGAGCGGTCGCTAACAAACCGCTACGAACTTTATTGTAAGTAACCAGTTCGCCGGTCAGCAAAACGGGGATACTCAACAGCAGAATGCGCGACAGGAGGAGACGACGAAAAGAAGACTGACCTGGTTTAGCCATAGGACGTTTAGACGGAAGTGCAATACCCAACAGCCACCACGATCAACTCCAAAAGATATTGCCCTTACATACCCCATCCGTATGCGCGACGATCGCCAATGCTACAGCTAAACTGCTCTTAAGGAAGGACTAACCACAATTATTACAACGGTTGCGCCGATTATTCCAGTTGGAAGCAGATTTAAACATCAAAGTTGCGGGTAACCGTGAGCAAGAAACCCGCCCTACAACCACTGTGATTCTAGCGATGAGTGCGGATGGCAAAATTGCTGATGCTAGCCGTACCGCTGCACGCTTTGGCTCCGCTCAAGATAAGGCTCATTTAGAACGGCAGGTGGCGTTAGTCGATGGTGTTTTGCTAGGGGCAGGCACCTTAAGAGCATATGGCACAACACTGCGAGTAGTGCGACCTGAGCTGTTAGAGCAACGCCAGCAGCAGGGCAAGCCGCTACAGCCTGTACAGATTGTTTGTTCGCGATCGGCAGCGCTTGATCCTCAACTGCCGTTTTTTCGTCAACCTGTGCCTCGTTGGTTGCTCACCACCCCAGCAGGGGCACGGTCATGGCAAGAAAGCGAAGCCTTTGAGCGCCTTCTAGTAACAGAAACCCCGATCGAAACCATTGATTGGCAGGCAGCCTTTGGACAATTGTGGGGATCAGGACTGAAAACCCTTGCAGTGTTGGGTGGTGGAGCCTTAGTCGCGTCCTTGCTAGAGGCAAACCTGCTCGATGAACTGTGGCTGACAGTCTGCCCTTTGCTCTTGGGTGGAGTCGCTGCGCCTACACCTGTAGACGGTAAAGGGATAATGGCAGCGTTAGCACCCCGTCTACAGCTTCTAGAGGTAAAAACAATTGACGATGAAGTGTTTCTACACTATCGCGTGAAGAAAGTTTAAGCTGATTTAGCTCTCAGCCGTCAGCTTTTACCTTTTGTCTTCTGCCCTCCGCCTTCTGCCTTCCCACTCTCCTCTGCCAATGTATTACGCTATATGAAGTCCTTCAAGCCCTTGTATGGTGGAATCACTGAAGCCTCGCTACTCGATCGCCTGGATCAACAGCCTTGACGATGTGCCTCAAGCAGCGTGGGATGCTCTCGCGCTGCCCCTGCAAACGCCCTTCTTTGAGTGGGAGTGGCTGCATAATATGGAAACATCTGGTAGCACCACGGCTGAGGCAGGCTGGTTGCCCAATCACTTAACCATCTGGCGAGACCGCAACTTGATTGCCGTTGCACCGTTGTATGTGAAAGGACACAGCTATGGTGAATTTGTGTTTGATCACCAGTGGGCAGATGTAGCAAGTCGTTTGGGCATTGAGTATTATCCCAAGCTGCTGGGGATGTCTCCCTTTACGCCTGCGGAAGGCTATCGCTTTTTGATTGCACCGGGAGAGGATGAAGACGAACTGACGGGGCTTATGGTCAACGCGATCGACCAGTTTTGCGTTCGCAACAACATTTCGGGCTGCAATTTTCTGTATGCTGACCCAGAATGGCGATCGACGATGGAACGGCACGGCTTTCTTAGCTGGCTGCACCACAGCTTTATCTGGCAAAATCAGGACTACCAAACCTTTGACGATTACTTGGGCGCGTTTAATGCGAACCAACGCCGCAACATTAAGCGAGAACGTAAAGCTGTCGAAAAAGCCGGGCTGACGATTCGCACACTGACGGGGGATGACATTCCACCTGCTCTCTTCCCGTTGATGTACAGCTTTTACAGCGATACCTGCGACAAGTTTGGCTGGTGGGGTAGTAAATACCTGACCCCTACTTTTTTTGAGCAACTCTATCCTAACTACCGCGATCGCGTGGTGTTTGTTGCCGCTTATGAAGATAAAAGCCCACAGCCGATCGGGATGTCCTTCTGCCTTACGAAGGGCACTAAGCTCTACGGTCGTTACTGGGGATCATTCCAGGATATTGACTGTCTCCACTTTGATGCTTGCTATTACACACCGATCGAGTGGGCGATTGCAAACGGTATTAAAACTTTTGATCCGGGTGCGGGTGGACGGCATAAAAAACGACGCGGCTTTCCAGCAACTTCTAATCACTCGCTGCATCGCTTTTACAATCCCCGCTTGATGCAACTGTTTCGTTCTTACATTGGTCAGGTGAATGACATGGAACAGCGCGAAATGGACGCTATCAACCAGGGCTTGCCCTTTAAACAAGAGGATGCAGCACTGAACTGCGAGTAGAGCGATTTTAAGGAAGGATGACAATATCACTACTTGCTGCGATCGTCCTTGCTGGCGGGCAGAGTAAGCGCATGGGGCAGGATAAAGCGCTGGTTGCGATCCAGGGCGTGCCCTTACTCCAGCGAGTGTGTAATATTGCAATGCAATGCACGTCGATCGTCTATGTCATTACCTTTCGCCCAGAACGGTATCGAGCGATCGTGCCATCGGCCTGCCATCTGATCCAGGAGTATGCGCTACCAGGCGAAAACACGCCGCATGGACCGTTGATCGGCTTTGCTCAAGCGCTAGAGACGCTACAACTAGAAGCGAAGACAGAATGGGTGCTGCTGCTAGCGTGCGATTTACCCTACTTGTCGGGTGAACGGCTGCAACAGTGGGCTAACGCTTTAGAACACGTAGGAGACTCAGTCGCCCTTCTTCCTCGTTCAACAAAAGGCTGGGAGCCTCTCTGTGGCTTCTACCGGACGAGCTGTTTAGCAAGTTTACGAGCGGCAATCGAGCGCGGCGATCGTTCCTTTCAGTCCTGGCTTGCCCAGGAATTTGTCCAAGAACTGCCACTTCATGATGCTCAAATGCTATTTAACTGCAACACGCCGCACGACTTGGAGCAAGTGAGGAGAGAGAGGTGAGTAGAAAGCAGGGGGAGCAGAGGGGGCAGGAGGAATCTCAACTCGACGCACTGGTATAGAAGCGGAGTGCAAACCGCCAGAAGGCAGCAGAAGCAAAGAGTAGTGCGATCGCTAGTAGTCCTGCTGCCAGAGTCCAGCCGATTTCGCCACGACCAAGGATGACTTCTGCTGGAACGGTGGTCAGAAAAGCAACGGGAACAACAAACGTAAAGAAAAAACGGTAGGCGGTGGGATATGCCACCATCGGGTAGCGCCCCGCTTCTAGCAAACCTCGTAAGACTTCCGTCACATTGTAGATTTTGACGAACCAGATGCTCATTGCGCCCAGAATAAACCAGAGGCTGTAGAGAGTCAGAAAACCAAAGGCGATCGGCACCAGGCTGAGCAAATAATCACTCGCTTGTAGTCTCAATTTTGACCCCGCATAACCGACAACAGCCAGCCCAAACACCAGATCCGGCACGCCCCACGGCGAGAGTGTATGCGTTGAAAGCCAGAACTGTGAGCTAATTGGTTTCAGCAGCACAAAATCGAGCGTACCCTGCTGAATATGGCGCACAATGCGGTTTAAATTGGGTGCCAGAAAGGTACTAGAAAACCCTTGGAGGATGGTAAAGATGCCCAGCACCACCAGTGCTTGCTCCCAACTCCAGTTCTGAAAGGAATAACCTGTGCGGTAAAACAAAAACAGCCCAAAGAGGCTTCCTGCCAGACCACCTAAACTACTAAGTGCTGCCAACAAAAAGTTCAGCCGATACTCCAACTCAGCGGCGATCGCCGTTGCCCAAAACAACTGCAAGACCTTCCAATAGCGTTTCATGCGTTTTGCTTCACTGCTCCTGCTCAGACTAACAAACATTGGACAACGGCAACTGATTCGCTCGTATAGCAAAAGGCTAAAGGATTAAGTAAAACCCTTACTAGAAGCAGAACTAGGAACCCCAATCTGTCCTAGCTCTCTTCAACCGCTATAAGCTAAACAGCAGACTCCATCCTCAAAGCCCATCGTCGCTCCATAGTCTGCGTCATAAGCGCTCGCTCTCAGATAAAGGAAAAGCTAGCAATTATGTTTGGCTGCCTATCAACTTAATTACTTTTGTCTTCGTTGAGTGATCTAAGGCATAACGCTAACCTTCAGATTGACCAACAATACTGCAAGCCCCGAAACTCGCTCAGCTACAATACTGTTTGTGCATAAGCTTGGTTTACTTGTGAGCGCAAGGATCAATCGCCTGACAGCATGAGCGTTTGCTTTGAGTGCGTGCGTTAATGCCATGCTAGTAGCTGCGCGGTCTGTGTTATAAGTTTGTGTCGTCTTTCTGGGACAACGTTGCGCTATCCACCGTTTTTTCCTCTGCCTCGTTTTGATGGGAAAGCGCCCTTGCTAGCTGTGCTGGTGGTGCCATTTGTGTTGCAGGTTATAGCAGCAGTGGGGCTGACTGGCTATCTTTCTTACTGCAATGGGCAGCAGGTGATTAGTAATCTTGCTGGGCAGTTAGCCTCAGGGGTTGGCGATCGCGTTGAGCAACGTCTATCGCAGCACCTGCAAACGCCTGCTGAAGTGACTCGTAACAATGCAGCAATCATGCAGTTTGAGCTTTTGGATGTGAACGATCGCCCCATCCTTGAACGCTACTTCAAGCATCAGCTTAAAATCTTTGCTGATGTAAATTCAGTGGCACTGGTGGATGCGCGCAACAATTTTCTGGCAGTGGTGAAGCGGAGTGGTGACTTAATCGCGCTTCCCGCCTCAAAGACAGCCAGTCATGACGAGCTGAACCGCCCCTCAATCGAAAGTGCTGAAACATTCCTATTACCGGAACTTGGCAGCTTTGACGATCTTGAACGTCAGGCTACAGAGTCCTGGTTTCTGGCAGCAAAGTCGGCGAAAAAACCACTTTGGCGCTTGTCAGTTCGGCTGACAGCAGCAGAGGAACCAAGTCTGACAGCTATGCATTTACAGCCGCTTTATGATCGCGCTAACCGCTTTCAGGGCGTTTTGGCAGCGTCGGCTTCGCTATCAGACTTGAGTCGTGTGCTCCAGCACCTAAAAATTGCTGAAACCGATCGAGTGTTTATCATTGAGTCAAATGGCTTGATGGTGGCAAACTCGGATGACAACCAACCCTTCCGTCGCTTCTTGCGTGAGAAAAAACGCTCGGAGTTAACGCCAGTTGACGTATTGCCAGCCACAGTAGCGCCACCTTCAGTCGTTGCGTATCGGCGGCTCAATGCTGTTAGCAGCCATGACTTTTTGACCCAGCAGGCGGCTTCATCGGTTGTTGAGCGCTTCAAGTCGTTTGATCGCATTCAGAGCCGCCAGCAGTTTCGCCTTGACGTCGATCGCCAGCGTTATTTTGTATATGTCGAACCGATAGGACGTGACCAAAACCTTAACTGGCTAGCAGTTGTAGTTCTGTCGGAAGCCGACTTTGCAGAGGCAATCAGCGCTAATAATCGCCTTACACTTTGGCTTTGCATCGGCACCTTAATCACTGCAACCCTCCTGGGCTGGTTAACCTCTTCCTGGATTGCTCGACCCATTTTGCGGCTGAGTCGAGCCAGCCGCGAACTGGCACTGGGAGAATGGCACTACCCCGTAGAGGATGACAGTAGGGTTGCCGAATTAGAGGTATTGGTACACTCGTTTAACCAAATGGCGGTGCATCTGCAAAAATCGCTTGACCAGGTGAAGATTGCACTGCAAGAGTCGGAAGCAAAGTTTACGAAAGTCTTTCGTGCTAGTCCCGATGCCATCACCATTGCCTTGCTATCCGCACGTCGCTACATTGATGTGAATGACCGTTTTTTAGAGTTTACTGGCTATACCCGTGAGGAAGTGATCGGACAAAGCGCGGTCAGCTTAAACTTGCCAGCCAACCCAGCACAGGTCGATCGCTTTGAGCAACTGCTGCGTACTCACCATCGTGTTCGTGATGTCGAGATTGACTACCGCAACAAGCAGGGGCAATTAAGAACGGTATTGGTATCTTCCGACATCATTGAGTTAGAAGGACAGACGTGCCTTCTAAGCATCTATCGAGACATTACCGAACGCAAACAGGCAGAAGCCGCACTCTTTGAGAGCGAACAGCGTTTTCGAAGTGCGTTTGATACAACGGCTGTTGCAATGAGCCTTGCCGCTCCAGACGGACGCTTTTTACAGGTGAATGCGTCATTTTGTAAAATGCTTGGCTATTCTGAGGCAGAACTACTGACATTAACCTTTCAGGAAATCACCGATCCTGACGATCTCGACGCAACAATGGCATCTGTCCAGAGACTCCTGGCTGGCGAAATTTCTTACCACCATCTAAAAAAGCGCTACCTGCACAAGGATGGACGCAGAATCTGGTGTCTTCTGAGTGTGTCACTGGTACGTGGCAGAAAGCAGCAACCGCTCTATCTGGTGGCTCAAATGCAAGTGATGACCTATCCCTACTATTAGAAAGCATTAAATAACCGCAAACACTCTGATGCAGCGCTGTTAAAAAGCTCTTTCCCCAAAAGGTACTCAAGTTTGCTCACGCTGGATGGGTCTGAGGTTGCATTGCGGTTTTATGATGGAGAAGACAGCGTTACCCAATGCGCGACGTGTTTGTGCAGCGATCGTCGGCGTAACGATTGAACTATTGTGCCTGGAGTTAAATTGCTACCTATGGATGTCATGGAGTTTTTTCAACTGAGTACAGGACGCTGGCAATCGCAGCGCACCACCCATCACCTTGCCTTTAAACGTGCTGAGGCAGGTGGCTCTGAGATTCAAGTTGAGGCGCTTGCCGCTGATCATCCTAAAATTGTTGAGATCTGCCAACTTCATGAGGTTGACCCTAAGCGGGCGATCGGCGGTGCCTTTGTCTCCTGGCATGGCGCGATGGGTTGGGATAAAGATGATGAAAACCATGAAGGGACTACCATTTTTGCCCTGATTCCAGATGCCGAACAACCCCAACAGGGCACACTGCTGCGCGAACGGGGCTACGCCGAAATTGTCCCCGTGGCGGGGCAGTACCACATGGATGATGAAGATGCGTTAGTGCTGACGACCGAGTATGAAACGATGAGTTCGATCGAGCGCTTCTGGTTTCCCAGCCCCAATCTCAGGATGAGAACCAGCACAGTGAAACGCTTTGGTGGTTTTGCTACAGCAACCTTCTGTACTGAATCCCGCCTTCAAGATGCGTCAGAGGGTGCTGCTGGCCGAGAAAACGCTAACTCATCTAATTTACCGACTGACACCCTTAAGACTGCCGTGCAACCTGCTAAATACGTTTCCTTTTTCGGTTGGTAAGGGTTGATGGCTTCACTGATCATGACAACCAGCCGTGATCCCTTTACTCGTGGGCTGGATTACTTGTATGGCGTTCGTAGTCTTGCGCTGAAGCCTGAGATGGTCGATCGGGTGCATGATATGGAGCACCGTGATCGCATCTGCACCTGGATCAGTGAACATATCGAAGCGGTCAATGCTCAGCTTAATGTCTGCCTTGAGGCTTGCCACGCTTGCTTTCACTCCTGGGAGCAGCCATTGGTTCAAATTTTTGCGGCACCCCTGGCTCAAGCCTTTGGACTGGATGCACTCTGTAATTTACAGACCACGCCCATCTCAATTCTGATTGATGTGGGGCGGGTCATGCCGGAAGACTGGCTGCTAGTTGTGGCTCACGAATATGCCCATGCTCATGCAGGCACTCCCGGACATCATCCGCAATTTGCTCGATCGCTGGCTCATCTCTGTCTGGGTTTGGCAATCGCCCTTCCACCCTATCAGGCTGGAAGGGAAGACAGTCTGCGCTTTTATCCAAGCTATCTGCCAACCAAAGACCCGCTAGCGTTCTGGCAAGGAGGCGGTGAAATTGGCGATCGAGTGTGAGAAAATCACAGAATGATGTCCGACAAGGCAGTAGTCGGAGGTCGATCGCAGGTCCTTGAGTCATCGTTTTGTTAAAACGATCAACTAGGTGATCAACTGGCAGCACGCGGTAGAGCGAAAAGCGTTCAAGCCTTACACCACGCCAGTTTAAGTTATGTAATGTTTATCAGACTAAAGCGAATAATGCTGACCACCGCCCTATATGATTGAGGATGTCTTTGTAAGATTTCGTAAGAAAAAGGGAGATTTACAGGCGTGACAATTCCTCTTTTAGAATATTCCCCCGTTAGCCAAAATCAGCGCGTGGCAAGCTACGAGGTTCCTGGAGAAGAGCAGCCCAGGATCTTCTCTACAGATAACCTGCTTTCTTCTACAGATTTAGATGCGTTGATTGAAGCTGCTTACCGTCAGCTTTTTTTCCATGCGTTTGCTGTCGATCGTGAGAGCGCTTTAGAATCGCAACTTCGCAACGGTAATATTTCCGTTCGCGATTTTGTTCGCGGTTTGCTGCTTTCCGATACCTATCGACGCAGTTTCTATGAACTCAACAACAATTACCGCTTTGTTGAGCAAACTGTGCAACGGGTTCTCGGTCGTGATGTCTATGGTGATAAGGAAAAGATTGCCTGGTCGATCGTGGTAGCAACCAAAGGTATCGTCGGCTTTGTAGACGAGCTTCTTAATAGTGAAGAGTACCTTTCAGCCTTTGGGTACGATACGCTTCCCTATCAGCGTCGTCGTGTCTTGCCCAGTCGCACTGAGGGTGAACGACCCTTCAATATCAAGTCTCCTCGCTATGATGCCTACCATCGCGCTAAGCTTGGTTTCCCACAAATCATCTGGCAAACAACGGTTCGCAGCTATGTCCCTCAAGACAAAAAGCCCAAAGCCGGAAGCCCAGCACTGTTCCTTGACATGGCACGGGGTATCAATCCAAAAGGCAACCCGCCGCAGCAAATCTCATCCAGCAATATCGACATCGAGAAAGCAGTGCCCTATCGTCGTCGATAAACACTAAATTATCGTCTGATCAGCACTAAAAAGAGTGTGGGCCATCCCTAATCTGACATGGCACACGCTCTTTTTTATTTGCTTTAACCCTACTAAATGGCTAAGTAGGCGATGAGGGTTTAACTAAGCACTACTGAGAGACTGGGTGTCTGCGCTTAACCCACCGATACACAGGACTAAGAGCATTTCGACTTCGCTCAATGCATCTTATAAAAATTACGCCTAGCTAATGTAAGTAGCTAGCCTGCCTCAAATTGGCTTGTGGCAGCAGTAGGTTCTGCACGAAACCCTAGTTCTAAGAGTGCTTTGCGGATTTTGGCTTTAGAAGGGCGAACGATCGGTGCCGTTAGGTCTAATTCTCTAGCCGTCTCGAACAGTTCCCGCATCAATAAATCCAGGGAGATATTCGCTGCATCCTCTGGGAGAGGCTCAATTCTGCCTTCGTACGCCAGGGTATACAGCTCTAAATGATGTTTTCCCATCACTCTAGCCAATTTTCTCAAGGTTTCAGGCGTGGGACAGGTGCCCTTAAAGCAAGCCCCTCGCAAACGCGGTTGCGGAATACCAGACAGTTCCGCCAGACGGTTCATGCTGATCCCCTGCTCTTCCAGATATTGAAGAATGGCTTGCCCTAAGGGTGAACAGTCTTCTGCTTTGATTTGCAACCGTGCTGGCATTGGTTTGTCATCAGTAAGCTGATGCTAACTTGGAGTGAGAATTTTTTAAGTGAAGAGAACGCCTCAACCTCAGACACATTGTAGTGCCTGAAAGAACGGAAGTCGAATCGATGAAGAATGCCCACATCTTCACTACGCAAAAACTTTATAGAAGACTAATTCTGTCGCCATCAGTAGTTGGTTGAATGCCCTTCCCTCTGGAGTGATCGTCTCTACTGCAACGAGAAAGGTGCTGAGTGGGTGACGATCGCGCAACTGAATCACGTATTGTGGATGCTCTGGACATGATTGAATAGCATCATGAAATCTCGACATTACCTGCTTTTGGTAGGGATCATCTTTCTGGGAGCCATGCTGCGCTTCTGGAATCTGGATCTAAAACCTGTCTGGTTAGATGAGGTGATTACGGCTCTGTTTAGTTTGGGACGCAACTATTATGAGGTGCCTCTAAACGAAGCGTTTTCGCTATCAGTATTAGAACGAGTGTTTACGCTGAATCCAGAGACAAGCTGCGCTCAAATTGCTCAAACGATCTCTAGCCAATCGGTGCATCCACCGCTATTTTTTTGCTGGATGCATGACTGGCTACGGTGGACGCAGACGCTGCCACTGTCATGGGTCTGGAAGCTGCGAGCTTTACCGGCGTTGATTGGAGTGGTGTCGATCGCCGCTGTTTATCAACTCAACCGCATTGCCTTTTCGCCCGCAGCAGGGTTAACAGGGGCAATGGTCATGGCTATTTCTCCGTTCGCGGTGTACCTGTCGCAAGAAGCCCGCCACTACACCTTACCCATGCTGCTAGTCATCCTGGCGCTTTTGGGGTTGTATCAGATGCAGACTGACTTGTATCACCGTCGGATTCGCCCCGGTGTTTGGGTCGGCTGGATGGTTGTCAACAGCATCGGCTTCTACGTCCACTATTTCTTTTTACTGGCGTTTGTTGCCCAGGTTGCAACCCTGCTCATTAATATTCTGACCTTTAAAGCGCTTCCCACGCTCCATCTCTCACCGGATGCCCCACATCCCACAGGTCGCACGCTCTACCTCCATCCACGCCGTGCGTTCCTTGCTGTGGCGCTTGCTGCGACGGGCATCTGTCTCACGTATCTACCCTGGTTGCCAACCTTTCTCAGCCACATTAGTCGTCCCGAAACTAACTGGATGAAGCCCTTTGAGCCAGATTGGCTGGACACGATCGCCCCGCTCTATCAGTTGCCCATCGGCTGGATTTTGATGGCGATCGCGCTCCCGGTGGAAAAGCAACCCGGTTGGCTAGCTACCTTGATGGTGGTATTGATGGTGCTGTTTAGCGTCTGGCTACTGTGGCAAGTGTCGGGACGCTTCGCACAACTCTGGAGTACCCCTGACACACATCTGGCAACGCGATTGCTGGCTGTATTCGTCCTGTGTGTATTGCTAGAATTTTTGGCGATCGTTTACATCCTCGGCAAAGATATTACGTCGGTGCCACGTTATAACTTCTTGTACTTTCCAGCCATCTGTGCGTTGCTGGGAGCCTGTCTGGCTCAACCCAGTCGAGGTAGGCAGAAAGGCAGTGTGAAGAGTAACCACCACAGCGATATAGCAGGACAGAGCGACCCATCTGACACGATCGCAGAACGGCATGCAGCACGTTTACCGCGCCATACTCTAACATGGGCAGTGCTACTGATGGGCGTACTCAGCAGCACGTTGGTAGTTTCAAATCTGGTGTTTTTGAAACCGTATCAGCCTGATCAGGTTGCCAAAAACGTTCAGACTACAGCCGAGACACCGCTTTTAATGGGCATGGCATACGGCGATTTGCAGGAAGTAGCACTGGGTCTAAGTTTTGCGCTTGCTCTCAAGGGGCAAAATGGCGATCGCCCTGGCACAGACTCACGCCACTACTTCACTTTTGTACCGAAAGTCCGTCCCGCAGAGACAACGGGTACACAAGTAGACGATCGTCTACAGCAACCCAGCTACACCTACGTCTGGGAAAATCTGGCAAGACTCGAACAACCGTTGCAGTCTCCCTTTGCTTTCTGGATGGTTGCACCCGGTCTCAAGCAAAACGAGTTTCCACCCACACTTTCCATACTGTATTCAGCAGGAAGTTCAATCGGCTGCGTGATCGATCGCGATCGCTTCTACCGACTGGGTATTCCGTATCAACTCTATCGCTGCAAACAGTGAGTCATTCGAGTTCGAGACGCGTAATTACTTATTCATCCGTTTGCCAACCGTCGTAACCTGGTCTGCGTCCAAAGTAGTCCTTTGTATAATTCTCATCCAGAATTTTTTTCGGTCGCATGATGAGAATGACTTCGCCTAATAAAGGCTCATCGGGCGGCAGTTCAGACCATTTGACCTGGATCTGGTCTGCTTCTTCAACAATGAAGTAGCGGTCGTTCCGCCACTCCCGCTGTGCCCGATCCACTATAACTAGCACCTCCCCTTGCTTACCAGGCAGCGGTACCGGAAACGTTTGGCTGTCGCACAACAGTACAACTGGGTCAGTTGCCATCAAAATTACCTGCCAACCGGGTACAGGCACCCAAGCCGCAGCCCCCTCAAATTTCACGATGCCAAACGGTTGAATAGCACCAACCATAGGCACCGCCTGTAGATCGGCTTTTGTAAGTGGCAGCTTGCCAACTACCGGAAGGACTCGCGGCAAATCTTCATCCGCTTCTAAACGGTACACTGGGAGCAATGGTGCTGTTGCAGTTGGCACAACGCTGAAATCGGTCAACAGGCGCTCAATCTGTTTACGCGCCTCATCACTATGTACAAATCGCAGCCCTCTAGCAATAAAGCGAGAGCGTTCTTGTAAATCTGCCTTTTGGCGTGCTAGCTTCCAGCATTGATAGGCGATCGCGTCACCCACATGAGTCGTAAAGCCTTCTGGCACAGTACCCAGCCGCGAGAAATCTTTAATGGCTTTGGCAACATCCCGTGCCTCATCCACATCAATCCCCTTTTCGGCTGCTAAGGTTGCTGCTGCTGCCCGCTCTGGCTGCGTCAAGATTCGGAATTCGTACAGTAGATCGCTGCCTTTCCGCTCAAAATGAGTCCTCACAGCATCAGTTATCCCAGCACTGACGGCACTGGTGAACACCTGACCACCAACGATAATCTGGTTCTGCTGAACCGGCTCAAACCCAGTCGCTTCAAAAATTGCCTGAGGACTGTAGCCTGCTTTTTGCAAAGTCTGACACGCCTGCCCCCACTCGACCCACGTGCCTTCCTTACGCCGTAGCGACTGTAGCAGACTCTCTACGTCTACATCAGATTGAGAGTGAGGCTGGGAAAAATTTTGAGGAGTATCAGTCATAAAAGCACATCGCGAACTTACACAAACTCTAGCGCGATCAGGCGTACAATGAAAAAGATGGTTTGAAGTTAAACGTTTGCTTGACGAATGCTAACTCTCAAGGCATCATAAGGAACACATCGGGGGGTATAGCTCAGTTGGTAGAGCGCTTGCATGGCATGCAAGAAGTCAGCGGTTCGAATCCGCTTATCTCCATACCTCGTAATTTTTAATGAGAAATTCAATGTTGTGACTAAACGCTCAACTAAGGCTGGTTCAACGAAAACTCCTACAGCCTCAGCGGGTTTCAAAATCGCTTGTCGTAACCCTGCTTCAGTCAATGGCACTACTTCCAGTCGATAGTTTTGAATCTCCTGCCAGAGCACCGAAGTCATCAGGTCTGCATAAAAATCAGCCCGCACAGTCAGCACTAAATAGACGTTAGGCGTTTTTACAAGCTTCAGCAAGCTTTCCTGGAAGGGAATAGCTTCCTCCTTGGCTAGTGTGAATAGTTCCTCAAACTGATCAACAATTAGCAGCAGACGAGCCGCTTGCTGTTGTGCGCCGCTTGCTAACATTTGCTTGAGCGTTGTCTGCGGAGACTCTCCCGGACGCATTGACTGTATGCACCAGCCACTCGACCCAAACAAGCGGCTCTCCCGCAGGGCAGGGGTTAAACTTGCAAACACCAGGGAAGATTTACCACTACCAGAGGGACCAATGACCGTAATGAAGGGGTGCAGACGCAGGTGTTCTAGCAATTGGTTAACTTCTTCCTCGCGCCCAAAGAAGCGATCGCGATCGCCCAAGCCAAAGGGCTTCATACCAAGGTAAGGACAGTCTGGTGGTGGCGCTGGTGTCGGTAGAGGACGCTTCAGGTCAGCACAGAGTTGACCGATCGCTGACTCCTGTTCCTTTTCGTTGGTTGCTTTTAAGCCAACCAGCATGCCTAAGCGCGTTGGCAGTGGCACAGACTGCCGAAGCAACGGAACCACAGGCCAGGTATTTGTATCCTGCCCATAGGATTGACCCAGCGTCGTAATGAACTCATTCAAGCCATCGGCTAAATAGTGCGGTGAAATGACCAGCAGCGTGCGCTTGCTCTGCTGAATTGATCGTTCAAACTCCAACAAGCGCGGCACCCCCAGCACAAAGGCTGACTCATACATGCAGCGCACCCCAGCCTGTTCCAGCGCTGCCAGCAAATAGCCTTCCACCCAGGCGCGATCAGCCTCAGCATACGATACAAACACGTCATAGTTGGGTGCTTCTGGCATGCCTCTTTGCTCTACATCCGCGGCAAGGGTTGCCGCAGTGCCTCAATCAGCCGACTAAACTCTCGCTCTGCTCGTCGAGGATGAGTAAGATCCAACGTCGTCAACATGCTCAACCGTGTGGGCAGACGACTCGTATCCAAGGGCGTGGACTTGATCGGCAGCAAGCGATAGGTGCCTTCCTGAATGCCCATTGTCTGACCCAAGGTATTTTCAAATGCTGCCATGTGGTCAGCCAGGTAAGTTTCTGACAGCATCACAACGGTGCGCTTCGACTGCTGGATGCCCCGTTCAATATTGACCACGCGAGCAACCCCTGGCTTCTCTGAGTCGCCTGAAACGGCAATCTTTAACCCCGCATCCTCCAATTTGGGCACCAAGATATCCCACACCCACCCCGTATCGGGTGCCTGATCCACATAGCTGATATAAGCGTCGTAGCGAAAGCCCTCCTCTACTTGCGGCACTGCGCCTTTCTGCCCACCTAAGTAGAGCGCCACGGGAAAGTTCTCCTCGAGCTCCGCCTTAAAGATGGGATGTTGGTCGGGGAACGCTCCAGTGACGCGGGGCTGCAAATACTCAAATACGTTGAAAAGGCGAATCAACCCATCGTCACTGGCTATACCACCCTTGAGCCCCGCCAGAAAGTGCTGCGTAAACACACTATTAGTCGCGCCTTGAGCCACGTAGGAAAACTCTTCACTACGCGACGAGGCTAAAATCGCTCGTCCTTTTCCTTGCTTCAGTGCTTCATAGGCATTGTCTGAGAACCCTGCTTTCAGCACAGGAGCAGCATCATCTTTCGGCTGACCAATACCGCCAGAATGACAGCAATCAAAGACGACAACGAGCTTGCGGGCAGGAATGGCACGCAAAGCTTCGGTAAATTGAGTGCTGGGAATAGCGGTGGCTGTTAGGGAGGCTCCCGAGGTGGAGTCTGCATCAACCGGTAACAGGTATTCGCCTTGATGCGGACCAAAATCGACTCGTCCCCCATGGCTGGAGATATAGATAAAAACAGTCGAGTCGGCCTTCGTGCCCTGAGCCAGCCTATCTAAGGCTTGATGCAAAGCAGCTTGCGTTGCTTGCCCGTCCAAAAGCAGTTGCACGTTCTCTGGGGCGTAGCCGCAGTAGTGGGGATGGATGAGTAAGGTCTGAATATCTTGGGCATCTTTCAGAACAGTCTCAGGGAGCGGTCTGATTTTCTGATAGTTGGCAATGCCGACAACGAGAGCGTAAGCATTTTCCATTGAGGGCATAGGTGACTGTGCAACTTCTTGTAATGATGGAAAACTGGTCAAAAAGTCTTTGCTTAAGAATTCACTGGTTATTTTCGTCATCCGGTAAAAAATACTACCTTTTGATTCCCAGTCATCGCAACACAGTCACTAACGTCGAAATGACTGACGGTCTTTCAGCAGCGGTCAACTATTACACAAACGAAAGCAATAGAACCACGTGCCAGCAGGGCAGTCAAACGCTTGTTTTTTCAAACTACATGAGCCTTTCAGTACTGTAACAAAGGCACCTAAGTTTGTTGGTCGCAATTTGCAAAATGTAGTGTAAGTCTGCAATCGTACTGTTCCCAACTTTTCCACTCTCGGACTACGTACAAACTTATATTTTTAAACAATTGGTATAAAAACGTCACAAGCATCTTTGATAAGAGGCAAGCACCCAAAAGGGTGATGCTAAGTTTGCTAACAACCGTCAAGATCGGGCTACCCAAAACCAGGAGTTGATCGTGGCAAACATTACAGCAGTGCGTTTCAGCCCTACCCTGCTGCAACCGATGCGGAGATTTGTACAAACCGATGGGTTTGCTCGCTATGAGGTTGACACCAGCCGTCCTTATGTTGAAGTTGGATCAGGTGAAAATTATGTGACGATCGACACGATTGGTCCAGTTGATAGTAGCGGTAAGCCGATTGTCATCACCGATCCAATCAATTTAAGCAATGCCGAGATTACTCAGCCCTTTCTAGTAGTTCCAACTAGGCTAATTATCGATGCAGCCAAAATAGCAGTTCAGCTTGTCGGCACCTTGCAGTATCTGGCAATCGAGTGGGCAGCCGATCAACTGACTGAGGTTTTGCGGACAGTTGCCCCGAACTTTGCAGAACAGGGAACTCAAGGAAACAGCAAGGTGGTGCTGCGTATTGTTTTGGGAAATCCAATTCAAGAAGTGCGGTTCGATTGGTCGGTGTCTAACAGTTCACGGACATTCACGCTACCAGGAGTACAGGTTAAAACACCGGATACTGCTGATTACAGTTTAGTTTTTAGTAACCAGAATCAAGAAAATGACTTGCGGTTGTTATTGACTGCCGAAAAAGGTCAGTTCTTTACTGCAAACAGCACATTTGCTTGGGAAAGAAACGGACAGCGTGAATTACAAAATGATGAAAAGCAGTTTACACCTAATCTCTTTGAATTAACTGCAACAGCGGGAAAAAAAGTTAGTTTGGTTTTAATAAAACTTGCGTTGAAAGGCAGTAATTCGCCAACTTTCTTCCAACAATTAAATAATCCATTAACTCAACTAAATTTCGATGTGCCGAATTCACTCGCTCAACCGATTCTAGGTAGAGATGCAAACCCATTGGAAGTTGCTGCTTGGAGTATTGAATTTAAATATAATTTAAAGAATCTATTTAAACTGCCATTCCTACAGCGGGATGAGAAATCAAAGGATGGAGATCGAAGCCAGTTTATTGAGATTGGGCAGCCTGAATTCGCTGATGATCCTCCGACTTTTAACAAAAACCCGATCGAATTTCTCCTTCCCATCAGTGTAGCGGTTGGCAGCTTAAAGTTTGCGACTAAAATTCAAGCTAAATTCAACTGGGAAACCTTTGCTTTATCGGTGAATCATGAAGAAGGGATTAAGCTGCTCTCGCTTGAGGAGAATTTACCTGAGCAGGATTATCTAGGATTAACCTGGAAATTTAGAGGAACGCCTGCAAAAGATGAAAATGGAAAGCCAATTAAAGATAAGAATGAAAAACAATTTTATCACTATTTCACGCTAGTCACACAAGATTATAACTACCAAATACAGCAAGCGAAAGGAGCAGTATTTGAGATTAGTTACACACGCGCTAGTGATGAGCCGATCGTCTTTGAAATTGAACAGTTTGCCCTAACACCAAACGGCATTAACTTAACGGCTGAAGTTACCGATCGTCCTGCCAAACTGAACGGTATTGATACAAAGTTTCGCTTCCACGGTAGCCGTTTAGAGATTAAAGAGAACCGGATTAACGACTTTACGCTGAGTGGATCAGGCCCCTTACCTCCAGCCTTGGTGGGGGATGCGATCGCGGATATTGCCCTTCAGTTCAGTCAACGTGAGGGTAATCTGACTCTAGTAGCAGGTAGTGCCAAACTTAAAGGTAATCAACTGCTGAAATGCCAGGGAACCCGATTTCAGTTTTCGATTGACGCGTTGGGTTTGAAGTTCGTTAACGATGGCAAATTCCACCTTTACTTTACGTTGACAGGCAGTGCCCAATTTACGCCACTCCCTTCAGACGACAGCAATTTTGCCTTAGCTCTACTACAAGTAATCAAAATCGATCTGGTGGAATGCCCGCTCACTGGCGATGCTCGTGTGATCAGCAAGCATGTCAAGTTTTTGATTGAGTTACCGAAGCCCAAGTCATTTAACTTCCTCGGCTGCTTTGAGATGGAATTGCGGGCGATCGGGTTTATTCCACAGGCGACTGAGTTTGGCGCTGCTCCGGCAATGGAACTGTCAGGACAGCTCAAATTTGCGCAGGGTGTTGGTGATACACCAAATTCACGTCCTGATTTGCATCGCTTGATGATTGCTTTGCCAGAACCCGGATCAATCTTGCCTCGGATTCACTTTAAGGAACTGGCAGTTAATCTGAATATTGGAGAAGCCTTCCGCTTGAATGGCTCCGTCAGCTTCAAAAACAGTCCTGAAGAACAAGGATTTGATGGTGAAGGAACACTGGAAATTCAAGGCCTGCCAACGATAGCAGCGAGCTTTGCTTTCTTACGGGTGCGGCGAGATGAGTCTTCCCCTTGGTTGCGTGCCTGGTTTATCTATTTAGAAGCGCGCAAGGTTAGTTTTCGCATTCCGGTCGTAGAACTCTACATTCGTGAAGTAGGGTTAGGCTTTGGCTATCGCTATACGCTGGTCAGCATCAAGGAAGCAGATCGCCAGAACGATCTGAAAAAACTACTCAAATCATTGCGCGATCTCTCTCGCACTCAAGGCGATTTGTCGAAGCGCGATCGCTGGGCAGTTGATCTGGAAGCAGCAGGTGAAGATCCACGTTGGACGATCGTCTTACGGGCCTTGATTTCCCAAACGAGTGCATCTCCATCACCATTACGTTGGGAAAAAGAAGCCGAGCGAGTATTGCCTTGCGTATTCCTGTTTGATACGGTAATTGCCTTCCGCAGTGACCTCACTTTCTTTATGGCTGCGCGTGCTTGGATTAACACCAACTATTACGATTACGTCACTAATCTTGATGGCAAAGAGCAAGTTCAGGGTAAACCGCTCTTCAGTGGATTTGTGTTGCTCTCACCACGTCGAAAACGCTTCCTGGCTCAGGTATCTTCTAATCCAGAAGGTTTCCTGGGAGCCCGTCCGCCCATGCCTGAAATTGTGCAAGAAGCCATTCGCAACAGTCAATTTGCTGCCACTGTGCTGATTGAACCAGGGCTAATGCACTATGAGCTAGGCTGGCCCAATATGTTGCGTTGGGGCATGCCTCTTGGTCCGCTGAAGGCAGAAGCGCGAGGTGGATTTATTTTCCGGGTATCTAAAAAAGAGCTAGTGCTAGGGGTCAGCTACCTGGCACGTGCCACTCTGGATATTAAAGCAGATTTTGATTTTGGCTTTATTGGTTGTCGAGTACGGGCCTTTGCCCAGATCGCCTATGGAGCAAGGTTGATTGGCGTTATAGGACTCGCTCCAAACAGCTCGTCTGGTTTGTATGGAGCGATTGGCTTAGAAGTGCAAATTCAGTTCTCGATCGAGTTCTGGCTGCGTATTAAGTTGCTGATTAAAAAGATTACGCTATCCTTCCGATTCAGCCTCACAATTGGCTTTACTGTAGGCTTAGAAGTGGGATTGGTCGGGAAGAATGTCCCCGGATTGCGCGGCTCAGGGACAATCGCTGTCTCTTGCATGGGACACACACTTCAGCTCAATATCAAACTAGGAGTTAACGAAGAACAAGTTAAAGCTGCCAGAGCCTTGACTGACAAATTCCTCAAGGTTGGGCTGGAAGCCACGGATGTTGAGCCTGTTCCTGGCGTTACTCCTAGAGCCGTGACAACTGCACGATCACTTCGATCGCCCGATCGCTCAATGGCTTCCAATGAAGTTCCTGGCGTTACTCCTGGAGCCGTGACACCTGCGCAATCACTTCGCTCACTGAGTAATCCAGAATTGTCGGATGAAACAGAACTCAGAAATGGGATAGGTAAGCTGGACAGTGATGCATCGAAGTCCACATCGACGTTGAGTGTGCCCAACTACAGTATCTTTGTCATCCGAAAACCGAATGCTCAAGACGAAAAATTCTTTGTCTTATTGCCGCAAGGTGAGATTGAATCAGGATTTCTGCCTGTTCCCCCTGACAAATCTATCACTGTCACAGCCGATTTCTGTTTGATTATTCCTAAGGTGACAAATAACGAATCACCTGAAGGTGAATCACCTGAATCAACAGAAAATACATTTAAGCTCGATTGGTTCAACCCTAAGAAAGGAGATTGGGATCCAATTGAGTTGAATGAGAACTCAGCGAACGAGGAAGATGCTGCTGTTAGCGAAATCAAGATTCCTCTGAAAGCGAACTGGAATGTAATGTATCAAAGTAATGCTGAATCATACGAACTCGACGAAAACAATAAACTAAAGCCGAAGAAGGACGAACCTCCAGCATTAACTCTGGGTGAATACATCAGTTATGCCTTTGTTAAAAGTGATGATGGTACTGGGTTAGTTGATCCGCAACCTTTGCCCGGTTTGGAGAACTTGGTTGATGAGCGAGTACAAAACTCTTCTGAGAATGCTTTTGAGGCAGCGGTAAGAGGTGCGGCAAAACAGTTCCGCAGTTCACCTTACTTCAAGCAAGATGAAACAGTTGAGTACGAGCAAATTTTGAGTGCAGCATTCGAGCAGAATACAACGCTCTACAGAGATTCAGGTCAAGTTCCTGGAGTTGATCCAAATGATCCTGATAAACCACCTGTAATCAACCGAGATGATTTAGAGTGGCGCAAAATGCAGGAAACGCAGCAGGCGTATCAAGTTCGTGGCATGGTGATTCACGATATTGTAGCGGATGTGCGTCAGTATGCTGGAGTTTCAGAGACGGCAACAGAGCCGTTGGACATTGCTCAATCGATTCCATTTCAAATGGGTTTAGTATTTCGCTTTAAGGGCAATCCACCCAGATGGTTACAAGATAACGGAGATACAGCACAAGTCAGGATTCAACAGCGGCAAAATGCAGGTTCCACTAAGCCTGATTCGGAAGAAAAGACGGTTCGCACATTTAATATTGCTCGTGCCACCAACGATCAGACTACCTTCTCCACCGATTATTCAGAAAATCCGCCGCAGTTCCGTCATGTAAAGCAGTTTACGGATGCAAATACCATTGCGCTCGCTTGGGATCTGGTATGGGATCAGCCGGCCCCTGCAAACTGCACAGCTTGTCAAACCGATCCGGAACATCATCTGCACCATTACGAAGTGCGTCGCCGTGCCCTCGACACCAATGAACGAGAGATTGTTTACACGCGCACTCCTGCGGATGCCCTGCACCGAGACAAAACCAATCGAATTCGGCGAATTCGCTCTCGGGTGCAGATCAACGACAATTTCAATCAGGAAACGCTGCAAGCACAGGCAACTCTTCCACCTGAAGGACGCAGCTATCTTTACACTATTACGCCGAGCGATCATTCAGGCAATCTAGGCCGTCCATTAACGCTAGTCGCAACACGCTTTCCTAATGAACCACCTTCTGTTCCTGTAGATGGTGAACTGATTCTTAACTATCATCTCAAGCCCAATGATTTCACGATCAAAGAGCAACCCGAAGTTATTCTCAATGCGGAACAGCCTGATTGCCTTGCCGTGCATGTCGAGTGGTCAGAACCGATGCAGCCAAAAGTCGGACCTGCCGTGGCGATCGATCAATATCTGCTGATCTTTCGCAAAGAAGAAACGTTGCCGATTGGTAGTTATGGCTTAGACAGTACAACTAATCGTCCGCGCAGCCATCATTTGCCCACCTCAAATGCACGACAGCTACCGACTGATATTGAAATTAAGCTTGATGCCAAAGGATCACGCAACGCAAAATTTGCCGAGATCGATGTGGCAACGCTTCAGGCAAAAGGCATTATTCCACCCGGAAACAATCCGCAATGGCGACCCGAAGCTTGGCGCGTCTTCTTCCAAACGGTTTCTCAAGGCAAGGTGCGATCGGCGTTAGCTCCGGTACAGTTGCTCTTGCGTGTGGAACCCAATCCTAGTGTCATATTTACGCAGAAGAAAGACGATCGACGGGAAGAACGTCGCTTAGCAGAACTGGAATGGCTTCCCTATCCCACAAAGCTGCCACTGCTGCCACCAGAAGATCTACTGGGAATTGCGGGCCAAGCTCACTTCCCGATGCCCAATTTGAGCAGGGAAGTTCCACGGTTTGATGGCACGCTAAACGGCATTTCGTACCAGACGCATCCTACAGGCATTCGCTGTTTGCGGTTCCGCTGGAATCAAGGCGCGAGTCATAATGCCAACTATCCGATCGATCTGGTTTCGATCTATCACCTGCATCAACTTGATATTGATGCGCATACCACCGAAACATTTGACCATCCGGTCAAGTTAGGTCGGGCAATTCGGCTGCTGCAAGACATTCAGATGCTTCCGGCCGAAGACCTGTCGCTGGCTCCCAACCACACGCTAACGGCAAGCCAGTGGGAAGCCTGGTATCCCAGTACCATGCGACGCAAGCAAGTGCGATCAGCAGCAAAATCTTCTGATTCACCCAATCCATCTTCATTTAAGGTGACTGGCTCAGAATTGCCTTACTCGTCCTGGTATTCCTGGCGTGAATCGCGACTCGTATTCCCAGAGTGGGAGGGCTTGACGGCTGGGACCAACGGACAACGCACAACGTCTCTGCATCCGCTCCTGCAAGCAATGCTCGATGACTTGGCTAAACCAAAGGTAGAGGATTCTAATGCTACCTACAAACCTGATGTGCAAATTCTGCCGCCGTTCAAAGCGAGCGATCTAACTGCCTTCCTCACCAACACTGCCACTAAGACTGACCCCTATGGCTGGAATGTGTTGCAACGGCTCGGCTTATCGACTACCTTCTCGCTCTATATCCAGTCGAATGATAAGGCTGTACCGCAAGGCAAACTGGTGCAGGGAGAAGCTTTGCTGAATGCAGTTCATAGTGTGTTGGATCCTTTGTTGTTAGCCAGTCAGTGGCAGTTACTCAAGCCTCATCTGCATGTCGAACTCTTGTTCCAACCCAGTCAAAGTGTGCGGCTCAGCAATGAGGATGCAGAAGCTCAAGGATTGTTGGCACTGGTGCAAGTTAGTTTGCGTCCGACGATCGAGCAGTATTTGCAGTACGCTCAGGTCACAGTTACAGGAACTGCAAAATCGACGGTCGAACTATTGTTTAGCGGCGCAAATTGTACCGTCATTAATCAATCAGATTCGGCAAGTGGACAAACAGATTTGAATACGGAAAAGGGTGCTGTTCGGTATCGCGTTACTCTACCACTCACCGGAAGCACAACGCTGCTGATTCGCACAGGATCAATCTTACCCAAGGTAGAAGTGGCAGAAGGTGAGGGGCGACAATCTCCGACAGGAGTAAAGCTGACCACTGTGCAGCCATTTGCAGTGACAGATGATCGCTCTACTTATTTCCAGTCTCCTGACACATTAGCCATTGATTTCAGTAATGCCAGCAATCCTGTGGGTCGAGAATGGCTCAAGCTGAAGCGGTATGTTGAGTCACTCAACAGCAATGACGCAGATGATCCAAAAATTACCATTCCCATTGACAAAGAGCGAATTGAGGCAATTCTGCCTGACTTCCAGCTCTGGTCACAGCGATTCTTCGACATTGGGGGCGATGTCACCGCAACTTCTCTTGAACAGCAGCAGCACGGCGTTTTCGCACAAACCCAGGACGGTATTTGGTTAGCAACTGCCTACCCTAGAGCCGGATCACCTGCCTACGCCACTCCTGATGCCAACGGTCGCCTCACCTATGATCATTTGCTGGAAGACAAGTGGGCGCACAACTATCGGTTCTATATCCAGCCGATCGGACGCTATGACCTGCTGTGGTCGAGTTTGCAACAATCACCGAATCTGATTCCTAAAGTTGCTGGAATTGCAGCCGAAACGTTACCAACTGTGATGCCCGATCCTAAGCAAGCTGGACTGGACATCGTGCTCGATCGCACTCAACCTGTAGAGATGCCTGTCGTGCTTAGTTCGAGTCGTCTGGATGCACCAAAAGTACCAAAGCAACCAGAATCATCAGAAGCGCTTGAGCCGAATGTAGACAATCCTCAGGTGGACAATCCCCAACTACCACCGGGGGCAACCTGGGAAGTGATTGTTGCTCAGCACCCAGAGCAGAGTTTGATGGAACGCAATCAAACCTTAGCAAGACAGCTTTCTTTCCGTCAGATTGCCTTTACCCTGCTGCGCCGCTTTGCCGACCCTGATCAGATTTTGCTACTGGATCAAGCTGTGAACGAGTTCCAAAAAGATCAAGCTGTGAACGAGTTCCAAAAAATTCACAATAAACCTCACAATCTAGAGCTGAAATCTGTAGAAGATCAGTATCCCGCTCTTCCTACTACCCCTGCCCAACCCGATCACCTGAAGCTATCAGGGAAATTAGAAGAGAGCGATGCAATCACGCTGGATTTACCGCAACGACTCAAGAACTTCCAGCAAGGGGCACTGGTGCTGCAATGGCAAGCGCTTCCGTTCTTCTACGAACATCAATTGCTGTTAATCGCCCAAACGAGTTCACAAGTATCTGCAATCAATCAAATTACTCAACGAGACTTTGAGTATGTTGCACCACCGCCTTATGCGATCGTTGAAGCAAGCGATTGGTCACCTTCTACTTCAGAAGCGCCTGCAATGCGACTCCGGCAGATTCAAATTCCGTTGCGGCAACTGTGGGACAGCTTGCCTGCTTCTGCTCAAGCGCAATGGGCGGCCGAACAGCCTGATGCTGAAACCAGTACCGATCGTCCTCGCAAATTATCTTCCTTGCCAGATTTAGGAGTCGTGTATCAAATTATCGAAACCTACAGCGGCAATGTTGAAGTACAAGCAGAAATTGGGCTAGAGCGAAAAGAAGAGAAAAATGTCCTCACCGGTAAATTTGTGCGAAAACAGTTGGGGCGGCGTTTCCTGGCAGAGTTGGTAAATTTGGTTCCCCCAGATGCTCAAACCCCACAAGCACGTTATATCTTGAGCGTCATCCTGAAGCAGGTGACTGAAGAAATAGTGCAGCGATCGTATCCTGCCGTGATCATTCCTGAAAAAGCCACTTTTGACACGCCCAAACTGACTATCACCGGAATTCTGACCAGAGCCGATCGCGACGACATCTTACTCAGCAGTGTCAATGTCGATGATAAGACTCGGAAGGATTTGAAAAAGCTTTTGACGAAGGATGCGGAACAGCCTTTGACGGGAACCGTACCCACTGATGCCAATTTGCAACAGTTCTTCGCTAATCCTCAAGATCGTCAAACCTTCCTGCACGACTTCCAGGTACTTGATCGCATCTATCAAGGCTGGTTCAGTCAGGAGCCAATCTCTCGTCCGCGCGAGTTGCCTGAAGAATTACCTGCCCTGAAGCAAACGCTCGACTTCCCCGAATCAGAAAACTGTACTTTCGTCTGGCAGGGAACCATAACAACAGAAGAACAAGCTGCATTGCGGGCGATCAAGGCAGATGAAAGCTTTAAGGCGGCTCTGAAACGATTGTCCGATCGAGCAGTGCTGGCTGATCCTAATGCAGTAATTCGGGAAAATGCAGTGCTAGGCTTGGATCAAGTGCCGCAGAACGTAAGCGATCGAATTCAGTTCAGCATTGATGCGACTAAACGCTATACCGGGTTGACTTGGACAGGGCTACTATACGACAGCGACGTAGAGGCATTGCAACGCTGGGCTCAAATTCCTGTCTTCACTACTGCCATTAATGCTCTGATTGCCGAATTCGATAGCAGATCGATTAGCAAGACCTTACCTGTACCCCGTCCTTTACAGGAAGAACTGCCCAATATTTTGCAGAATCAGCTTCAGATTGGCGACGATCGACTGCGCTGGATTAGTCCTGCTCCCACCGATGCTCAATGGGATGCCCTGACTCGACTGACCGGAGATACTGAGTTCCTGAATGCCCGGAATGATCTAGTAAGTGCAATCAACCGCGATCGAGCTGTACCAATGGTCCCAGAGCGCAAACGTCCTCAGCAGTCAAACTTGCCCGACAGTATTCGGAACCAGCTTCAGATTGAGAGCAGCCGTTTGATCTGGAATACGCCTCTACCAACAGCACAGCAGCGTCAGGCAATGCAGCAACTCCGAGGAGATGATGCCTTCGAGAGTGCTATTAATCAACTTCTGACAATCATTCCTCCCAATCCGCTGGACCTGCTTCCCGGTGCCTATGACGTCCCATTAGGAACAGCTCCACTTGGCCGTCCAAGTCAGGCAGATTTACCCGCCGCAATTCGTAATCAGCTTCGGATTGAGCCAGGTCAATTACGCTGGCTGGCTCCTACTCCTACCGATGCCCAACGTCCGATTTTAACTGGGCTGAGTGGCGATCCGGGTTTTACAGATGCCCTGCAACGTCTGCTCAACGAAATTGACGCGGTCCAAACCGTACCCATGAATCCTCAACTGCGTCGCCCCCGCCAGAAGGATCTTCCCGATGTGTTGAAAGCGCAACTGCAACTGACACCAGCCGCACAGCCAACTCAAATCACCTGGACAGGCAGAGTCCACACGCCTGCTCAATGGCAACTGCTGAAGTCTTTGGCAACCCAGGGTGATCCACCCTTCCAGACTGCAATGCAAGAAATCCTTGATACCCTACGAACCCAGCCTACCTTGATCGCCTTTGATCTACCCGTTCGTCCGCAACCCGAAGACTTGCCGGAAAACCTGCGCGACAAGCTTCTTATCGGGCGATCGCTGATGCGCTACCACGGACTAATGACCCTTGCCGAAGGTCAGGCACTACAGAACCTAAGCGAACTCAAACCTGATCGCCTATCCATCTCCAGACTCTACAATGCGTCCCTAAATCGAGGCTTACAAGGCAGACAACTCAACATCGGCACCAGGCGCGGCAGTGCAGCTCCCCGTGACACTGAACTCACTGTGAAACCGTTGAGCTAAACAATCTGAGCCAGCACTCAAAGTCCCCCAGAGTTGAGTGATTTAGGGGGCAAGACAACAGTGCAACTTCAAGCAAAAAAACTTTGTCTATACAGTAGCCCTCTCCCTCCTCTAACCCTAACGCAAACATCCCCCACTCCTGACTATGTTTCCCAACCTTCCCCATCTCTCCCTCAAAGGTCCCTTCTGGTCAGCAGAGGCCGAAGTGATTCAACTGGCAGACCCGCAGCAAAACTGGGCATTTCGATCGCTGTTTCTCGACATCAACCCAAAAAATGCGCTGGGGGCACAAAACCTGCTGTTGCCTGGAACGCTGCTTGTGCTCTGTTGGGTGAAACAAGTGCGCGTCACCACTGCAAATACGCCGCAACAAAGCTATCTTTGGCAGCGCAAAGCCGGAGAAACGAGTCCGAAAAATCCGACGCTGGCGCAGATCGAAACCTTGCTGAAGTCAGGACAGTTGGTGTTGCTGTTGGTGGAAGCTGATCCAGATCCAACCAAATGGCGCAGGCAAAATCAGGATGCTTTCCCTGAACTGGTTTGCCTTGCTGGAGATATTAATCTAGATGTGCTAACTCCCGCTCAGGATGTCGATCGCTTCTATGCCGCACTGCGTCTGAGGAAAGCGGATGATTTTTCGAAGCGTGAGGATGCCGCTCGTCTGCTAGGAGCGATTTCAGTTCATGGGAGTGGACTATCGATCGCCGCAAAGGTGCGTCTGCCTTGGGCAACGGAACTGATTACAGCAGTGTTTCAGCTTGCCCGTACCTTACCTGACCCTAGTGGAGGCAATTTAAAGTTTCGCCTGACCCTTGAAGCAGATCGCCTTACCGCAGAGGAAAACGATACTTTAATCAATCGCTGGAATAATCTCAGCAGTTATCTCAACTCGCGCAATCCTCAAAACCGTAAGAGCCGGACCGTGTCTGTGCCTAATTGGGTAACGTTGGAGATTGCTAATCCGCTTCGGTTGCCGCGCCTTTATTGGGAGATTGCTAATTGGCAGGAACCCGCCGCCGTCGATCGTGATAAGCCGTTGCCCATCTTGTTTGAGCGAGGCGAAATTAACTTGCTGTTGAGCGATCAGCAGCCCTATGACACAGAACAGCGCCCAACTTCTCTGGCGCAAATTGTTCCAGACAAACTCAGCATTCAGCGCGAAGGCGATCGGCTCACGGTGGCTCTAGAATCTGGCAAATCGATCACTTCGACTGAAACTTTGAAATATACGGCAAGGCTGAATCAATCCAATTGGGATGAATCGCTAGAACTGCAACAGCTTCAGCTTGCCTTTAGCTCCGTGCAAACAGCGCAACTGCTGCGCGATGTTCAAAAACAATCGATTCCAGAATGGATCGTGCCTCAAGGAAGTGAGAAACCGAGTCCGATCGAGCCCTCCTTACTCTGGGGTTTTATGCCCCTGGAAGATGGTTGGGCACAACTGCCAATTCCTAACCTGACTGAGCAGATTTATCTCGATGCTAATCTGGTCCTAGAAGGCGAGCGCAAGCCTGATCCAGGCATCTTCGCACAGGGAGCAGTGTCATTAGGGAATAGCCGTGAAGACCAACTGAAGCAATATCGCAACGAGCAACCCTGGAGCATCACTTGGACAGATGCCAGCTATCTCACCGGAACTTGGCAATTGCAGAAAACAGGTGAGACATTCCAACTGCAAACGATCAATCTCGATGCGATTGCACCAGAGGTTGTCTTAAACGGCTTCCTCTGGCTCAGCACTCAAGCTCCGACTGCGGCGGATGCGCTGCCCTCAGTAGAGAACTGGATTTCTAGCTTGCAATCTGTTCCGCTTAAGTCGATCGAACCACAGGCTGATCTGTTTCCACCGTTAATGACTACCCGCTTTGAAAAGCTAGAGATTAAATCTCGATCGACTGCGCCTCAGTTGCAAGATTGGTCAATGATTTATGGTGCGAACGCGACACTGTTAAACCAAATGGTGACCAAAGGCGTATTGCCCACTGATACCTTCAGCCAATATCCGCCGATTGTCTGGCGCAGGCACAAATCACTGCCGATGGTGCAGGCACTTCCCTTAACGCAAAGCCAGTCTCCGCCAAATTATCCTAGCCCAAACCGTCAGCTCGTTCCCTTTCAGCTTGCCGTTGCAAAAGACAGCACTAATCCGGCGATTGGGTTGCCGAACAACTGGAAGTTTGGCGTGGCTCTGGAGAACGGTGCCGCATCGTGGTGTACAGTTTCGGCTGAGACAGCAATTGCACCTGCCGCAGATTGGCAAACCCTGGCAGATTTACCGTTAGTGGCTCTGTCACTTCCGGGAGTCGTGCTTGATCCAAATCGGTCAGGCAAGAGACTTCCTACTGATGACAGCACCCAACTGCCACTACAATATCGCTTCGATTTGCCCTACAGCGATGAGATTAATGCGCTCGCCCAACTACCTAAAATTCCACGTGACCCGAAGCAAGTCTCGCCCCTACCAGATGACCCACAGCCGCAACCGCCCAAGCCTCTGATCCGCGAAACTTTGGCAGCCCACTGGCAACAGCTCAGTGAACGGGCATCTTTGGCAAGTGCTGATGCAACTAAGGCGATCGCACTTCAAGGCGGTCAAACCCTGATTCGTCATCTGGTGGAGCCATTTGATTGGCAGGTGAAGCTGACAACTGATCTCGATACTTATCCGGGTTCACTCAATCTCGCAAATTCAGATAACAGTGCTGCTTTACTGCTCACCGCAGACACGGCCCTAAAGGGCGTTTCTGGAGATTTCGCCGTCACGCAGAACCGGATCGATCGCCTCCCAGATGACCATACTGTCAGCAATCCCTTCCATCTTGAAGCGGGAAGCATGGCAGCCCATATCGATAAAGATGGTACATTCCGCGATCAGCGAGGTTTGCTTCGCAGTGCTACCCATTTGTCAACCGCAAACTCCAACTTACTGAAAACCCCCGTTCGCTTGGAGGAAGACAGTACTAACTATGAACTGACTTCGCTCCTAACAACCGTTTCCCTTAACTTCTCTGGCAATGCAAACTGGCAATTCTGGTTCCGCGATTTGCCTGTAAAAGCCAGCAGCTTCGACAGCGTTCGTTCTAAAGTGGCGCAAGATGTAAATGATCCTGATGCTCTATCGCGCAAGTTCAACTATCTAGAAGGCTACGAATGGCGGCTAGTCGGTAATTCCCTGTTTTCGCTCGATTTCTTTCCCCTAACGTTACAGAAGGTTGTCTTTGCCAATGATCAAATCGATGAAGTAAGGATCGTTGGTCGATTACAGCTACCGTTGCCTGGTCGTAAGGAACTGGAACAATTCAATAATGCAGTGCAGGTAACGTTTAAGCGCGATGCCACTGGCCAACTTCAATTTGACCAAATTGAGCGAGTTTCCCCGATCAGCGAGTGGTTCCTAGCACTGGAGGGGAATGAGTCTTCAGAGTCTCCGCTCTTGCAGTGGAGCATAGTGGAAGCGACCCCAGCAAAAGATGGCATTGTCGTTCGCGATCTGGACTTGACGTTTACGTTATTTGAAACGAGTTGGACGATCGCTCTCAGTCCACTCACGTTCTGTCAAGGAGATACTACCCTTGAGCAGACCTACACTTTCTCGAATCCCAGTCCATCGGCACTGTTGCCTGATCGCACAACGCTGAAACTGGATCTCGATGAGGGCAATCATGATCTTGATTTCTTCCTGCAAGTTCGGCTTGGCGATCTCAGTTTGCCTAGATTGACCTTTGCTGCCCAAATTCACTTTCCTCTGTTACCAGATACATCTCTCATCTCCGCAGAATCAGTTACTTTATTTGGCAACTTGAAGCTGACGCCACCTAACCGTCAACCGACCGTGTTGTTTAATCGCAATGCGCTGAAGTTTCAGTGGCAGAGTTATGAGCTGGATACGGCAGATGCTTCGCCCTTACAACTGCTGCCCGGAATGCCGCTTCGTGCTCATCAGTCTCCCGGCTACGTTGCTCTCACCTTTGGGATCGAGCTTGGAGACACGAAGATTCCGACGCTGAAATTGCAGACCGCTTTTACGGAGGCAATGCTGTCCTGTCAATGGAGCGAGTTTCTTCAATCGGCTACAGTCACCAGTCAACCAAGTCTCGATCAGGTATTCGGCTCCTCTGCCGGCGATTTGGTGATTGGCTACACCGATCGCTATGATGCTCCAACCTCGAAATGGAAACAGTCTTTGCTGCTGAATGGCTTTTTGGAAGTGAAGAGCCTGATTTCCTGGGCACTGGATACTGCGATCGATACAGCTGCCTCTCAAATTACGCTGCCTGCGGCTCGAACTGCTAATCCTCCAGCACTAAAGCATTTACGGCATACCGCTCGAATCTTGTTCAACCAGACTAGCTTGACTGCTGATCGGCTCATTCCCGGTCAAAGTCAACTGCTGTTTGCGCTGAAGCAACCCTGGCAATTTCTGGCAGTTGTAGAGCATCAGCTCACCCGAATTCTGCCGAATGCTGATCTCAGCCAGATTGAGCTAAAGTCAGACGATCGCTGGACAGCCGTTCAGGAAGTGCGGCTTTTCACGCCCAGCCAGTTTAAGCAAGCCCTGAATAACCTTGCTGCTGCCCAAGTTCTTGACCCGACAGGTAACATTGCTGAGTTGAATCGCTCTAGTTTTGGCTACTGGAATCGGCAGTTCCGTCAGGCACTCACAGACAATAACGGCGAACTTGATCGCCTTCCGAAGGATACGCTGCTGGTGGATGCCAGTGCGCCTCATTGGATTCGCAAAACCCCTGTTAAAGCTGCCAGTCCCACCACACTACAATTCTTGCCCAACGGTGCGCAACTGGGCATTCTCAGCAACCCGAGCGACTACAGTGCTTCCGACCCACATAAGCCCGATTGGCTACTACTAACCACTCCTTTCTTCGGGCGACTGCAAAATCCGCAAATCGATCACCAAGTCCTCACCAATTCCAACGCAACCGTGACCGGACTCCAGATTGATCCGATCCTCGCGATTCAACGACAGCGCACCGCCCAGCCGAGACAACCCTTATCCGACCTGCCACGGATGCTGGCAAACTGGAGCGACGACCTATCTATAACAGTACGAATCTCCGGTTTTGATAGTGCGATCGGGCGAAGCTGGGCAAGGCTCAACGCCCTGTCTCTGGAGGAAAGCTGGTTCCGCTTGCAGCATCCTAAGTTAGAGCAATCTGGACAATTAGACGGACTGCAAAGTATTCTAGCCTCTCTACCTGATACGCCTGCCCGTCTCAGTCGTGCCACTGCTTTAAATCAAGCCTTTACGGTGCTGCGATCGGCCTATCCACCCGAAGAGGACAACACATCAGTTCCAAATTCCACCGCTCTTGACAATCCTTTGCTTGTTTGGCGACCAGATAGCCTGATGGCCACAACTGGAGTGGCTGCCGCCGAAGGTTTACAAGCGCTGTATCTTTTCCAGAAGGAGGGAGATGGCAAAACGGTACGAGATGTTTCTGGCGTTGGCACACCGCTTGATCTGACAATCGCGGATTCATCAAAAGTTGAGTGGCTGAGTGGGGGTGGACTGCGAATCAAACAGGCAACTCAAATTAAGGCAGACCAGCCTGCGCTCAAAATTATTCAAGCCTGTCGCAGCACGAACGAACTGACAATTGAAGCGTGGATTCAGCTTCAGCCCAACCAATCTGTGCAGCAAGGGCCTGCCCGTATCGTCACCCTATCCAATGATACGAACAACCGCTATTTCACCCTGGGCCAGGGTAAGGATGATGGAAAGCCCGGTAACCAGTTCGTTGCGCGCCTCCGAATTGAGAACATGACGAGTTCCAATGGGATTTTGAACAACGGCTTACCACCGATTGAGACAAATCCTGGCTCTGTGAAAGCTGGACTTACTCACGTAGTATTGACGCGACGTGCTGATGGTGAGATGAAATTCTATATCAATGGGCAGGAGCAGGCCAGCAACACCGTACCGAACAAATTGTTCCCAGTTTACCCGAACCAAAACACCGATCAGATCTTCCGCTTTATTCTAGGCAATGAACTGACAGGGGATCGTCCTTGGCTAGGGGACTACCGGCAGGTTGCTCTTTTTAATCGCGCTTTGCCTGCTGCTGAAGTCAAACAACGGTTTGATCGAGGTGTAAGTTCAGTCTCACGTGGTCAACAGCGAGCGGCCTACCCCTGGTCAGCGATTGGGCTACAGGTCTTTACCAGCGGGCTATCTCAAACTAACCAGACAGTTCGAGTAGCCCATCATGCTGCGGCAACCGAATTACCTGCCCGTTTGCAAGTCGGCACTCAAGCAAATCCTCTGCCGCTCAGTCTGACGGTTAGCCCCTATCTTGGCTTAGCATTCCGTCCTGCTCCTGTCCTTCAGCGAGCCAAACTTCGGTTACTCACCGCCGAACTCCTCTGCCTCGATCGCAACACAGGAACCCTGTTACCTGCTGCCAGTCACGTGTGGGCTATTAAGGAAACTCAAGCTGTAGCAGAATACTATAGTAGCAGCCAAACTTGGGCACGGGAGACCCATCGTAGCCTTTGTCCCGATTCCCCAATCGCTATCCTGCGCTTTCGTGAACTGCGAGAAATTGACTCTACCAATACTCAAGCAAATAGTCCCTTACTCACCACCTATGCCTTTGCTTTAGTGACTAATCTGGAACAGCCTCTGCGTTTAGTAAAACATGTCGTTCAATTGCGATCGACCGTGGCTCAACTGCGCTTTCGGGAAGGACAGCTCGGTCCTTTGACAATGCCCAGTGATATCCAACCCTTTGAACTGGCTCCGCCACAGGTGAAAGGCTTACAGCCCCTTCATCTGACACAACGTCCTAAGGCTCAAACTTCACAGACCTGGGATTGGGGTTTAAGTGCGCTGCGGTTAAGTGTGCAATATGGTGAGCAATCTGCAATTGGCAAGCTCCCTGAAGAAACAAATGGATCTGCAACGACTCAGGCAATTACACTTTGGTGGCAAGCTCCGCAGCATCAAGTCCAGTTTCGATCGCATCAGGACGATCAAGCAAAAGCAGATTCACCTCAGGACGACCGGGCAAAAGCGGGTTTACCTGCTCACTTTCGAGCTACTGCAATCCAAAGTTTACTGCCCGTATTGCCCAATCTACCATTGCCCCACATTCCCGCAGGCACACTAGATCAGCCGCCTCTATCCCTAAACGGCCAAACTCTCCTGTCCAACTATTGGCAACCTGTTTTGCCTGCTTCCTTGCGCTATCTGCTGTTAGGGGCGAGATCAGGTACGATGTTTGCAATTCGAAATCAACTGTTGCGGCAGAGTGGACTTGATCCGAATCAGACTGATTCTGGGAAAGGATTGGTTTCTGGCAGTATCCCCGTGCAGCACCGCATTCCCCGTCCGGTTCCCCTGCTGCCCAATCAGCCCAACCAGCTAGAAGCAGCCCTTCAAACCTGGGCAAGTTACTTTGAGCCAACTGAAAATTATCTGCACAGTCTAACTCCAGCGGATGAGGCTTTCTTCGGGGCTGCTGGAACCATTCCGGCTCGTCGTTTGCGAATGACGATCGCTAACTTGGTTCGGGGTGAAATTCCGACCAACTGGGACGGAACGCTAATATTTGCAGTGAAATCTGAATTGAAACTTCCCGAAACAGAGCCCGATCATGCAATCGAGTGGAAGATGCAGCTTTCCTTGGAAGTCAACGGAACTGTCTTTCCTTTCGAGCCTCCAACTCTAGTCCCTCGGCCGCCGAAAGACCAGAAGCTGACTCAACCAGTTCCAGATCAACCCGGGCCAAATCAAGCTCTGAAACCGCCCGAAGAATGGGAATTCAAACCTAAAACCGCAGAGAATTTGCTTAGGCAGATTAGCACCCTGATTTCTGGCTCTATCGTCACTGCAAAAGTTGAGGTCACCCCTGCTTCTGGTAGCGACGGGTTCTTCCAAACGCTGACCTTTTCGTTACGAGTAGTCAGTAACAATAACTTACCTCTGCCGCTCGAACCCCATTTCATTCTGTTTGAAGACCCAGAGTATAACCGTCGGCTTGCTTCATCTACTGCCACCGCTAGCCGCATGGTTCAACTTCCGAATCCTGATCCGAAAAATTCAAACCCGGTTGTGCGAACACTTACCCTCGCTTGCGATCGGCGGGAATATAATATCGACAGTAGCATTTTCCTGCGCTTTGATTGGGATGATGCCGATCGTAAAGCCACGCTGAAATTGTTCCGTTTCGTGAAAGGAATTGCAGAACCCTTAAAGCTCAATAGTGGAACTAATGGAGGTGAGGTAATCAATCCAGGTGAACTGAAATCGCTCTCGCTAAAAGACATTCAAACGAACAGCAAAGTACAACTGCAAGACGGTGATGTGCTAGAGTTGCGACTCATTCCGCAGATTGCTTTAGAGAGTCCCGTCATTCTTCAGATCACGATCGTCGCGAACCCCGTCATTCCTGTACCGCAAGCAGCTTATGCTCTTCTACGCCAAACGGAGAAGAGTTCGGTTCAGGTTGAATGTGTTCGGTTTGCATGGAGCCCCGCTGCAAGCCGCATTGAACTTGTATCCTCTGAAGATCTAAAGACTCAAGTGGTGCGTCGTCGGGCTGTATTCAAATGGCAAGATTCAGCGCGTCCTCAAATCAAAGGAAGCTATGCAATCCAGAAGATTACTCTGACTGGCTCAACTCATTTTCCAACCTTTCCTTTAAAGAAGAAAGTTAATGATGTGTTGCAGATAAGTTAGGCAATAGAAGTTTTGTTGCATGAATGAAGAAGATGGAAAGCTCTGGCCACTTTGACATGCTCATTTCTCCCTCACTGCTACTGCATGTGTTTCCAAGCTTTCCCTAACGTTTTTTCACTCTTCCTCATAGGCGAGCGATCGCTCGGCTTAGGAGGCTAGAAGGAATAACTTGAACATTTTTTGCCGAAACTGTCACGCGTTAACGCCTTCACACAAAAGATGTCCAACTTATTTCTTCTAGACTCCTTAGACTAACTCAACCCCTTAGAGACTTGAGTTCTTCAAGAGTGAATGGATTTTTACCAGCCCTGAGAGTTTTGAGCCAGCGTTGCCGCTGTAACTGCGCCTTCCTGTCCTCCGTTTGAGCCATGAACACTTGAAAGTCCTCAATGGCACCTTTAGTATTACCTGTAGGCGCTCTGGCAAGACTACGGTTGTCTCGAGTTTCAGCAGCTTTAGGTGAAAGCAATACTGCTTTTTCACAAGCAGGTAGTACTGCTTGTGAAAAGTCGTTTAGACTGCCGTCCCAGCAAAGGCTACTTAGAGTATCTGAAGAAAGTTCCACGTTGGGATCAAGAGTGATGGCTTTTGTATAAGCGGCCATTGCCTCCTGAAACTGATGCTCCGCTGAAAAACTTTCCATCTGGCTAAGTAACCCTATAGGTGTCAGTTTCTTGACCTCTGATTGAGGATCAAGTTTCAAACTCGGATCTAACCTTGATGCTTGCTGAAACCGAGTCAGGGGCTCTTCAAACTTACCCTGTTGTCCCAACTCCTTGCCTCCATTCCCAAGGCGTTCAGCTTCTCCCTGCTGGGCTAGCGCTTGCGCCCTTGTTTCTGGCTCTAAGTTCAAGTCAGGATCCAAGTAAGCGCTTAGCGAAATTTAGCCATGGCAGCTTTAACATCTCCTTTCCTGCCCAAAGTGCCGCGATCGCACTGTGCCACCGCTTGGAACGTAGAAGCATTAATAGATTTTATAGCTATAGACAAGACTGTTAGGACGCAGCTTGCTTCAGAACCGACTCCATTGCTTGTCGTAAAGAAACGTGAGTTCGACGGGGTTAGAAGACAACCGGAGGCAGTGCAGGCAAGCCTTTGCACTCCAAGTTCAAGGAGGGTTTTTTCTCCTGATAGGTATACGCAATTAAGCCTGCCAG
>NZ_JACJOZ010000048.1:0-5226 GCF_014695795.1 Phormidium sp. FACHB-592 | reverse complement strand
GGTCGAGAAGGTGGGAAATTTAGCTGAAGGTTACTGCAATCGCCCTTAACCCAAAGCAATGCTTAGGGAAATGGCTGCGGTTCCCTACAAAGGTATAAAAAACGGTTGTTTTTAACACGCAGTGCAGCGAACTCTAGGGTGTGAGTTTCCGATCCTCCTCCTCCTACTCATTAACTATTGAGAAGAAGTTAATGAGTGGAAGGAGGGAAACTTTTGGAACGTGCGCTCGTAAGGTTGCTGCACTGACATGATGAAAAATGGACCTTTCTTGACACCCCTCCAGGCGATCGCACCGCAGCTTTCAAGATAATGTATGGCAACGATTCAATCATTGCCATACATGAATTAAGGTTTTCCCAGCTACCCCTCCAAGCAAAAAAGCTAGTGCTTTAATGGGGGTAAGCAACCCGGCACCTTTGGCATGACTGACGAGCTTGATGCCGCTTTGCAAGTTGATGTCCTACTTGACTGCATCTCAAGCCCTAGTTGTCCACCTCAAATTCATCCAAAACAATTTCATTTCTCATTGTCATTGACAATCAAACTTGTCAGAGTTAGTATCTGAAGATGAAACCCTTACAAGCGCTTGCTCTAGAAGACCCTCATTGGTCTTTAGAGGAACTGGTACAAGTGGCAAACGAGCAACTGCCCCAGTTTCTACCAGAGGAGAAAGCCCATACCCGTGTGCGTGAGGATGTGACTCCCCGCTTGATTCGGCACTATGTCAGTCAGAGGATGCTGGATGAGCCACTGAAAGCAGGACGAGAAGCGCGTTATCTCTATCGTCATCTTCTACAACTACTGCTGGTGCGGCGTTTGCTGGCTGAAGGTTATGGAGCCAGCGCGATCGACAAACTGGCAATCTCTAAAACCAATCAAGAACTGGAGGAATTACTGCAGGGCGGAGTGCAATTAACGATCACCCCAGCCAATCTGGCCCTGGCTTTCTTGCAACAAGTGCAGCAACGGCAGACCCTACCTATGCAGTCGCTGCCCTCCCTCCCCTCTACACCCCCCCCTCCCGTTGCGCCCGTCCCTGTTCCGCCCTCAGCGCTGGCACCACCCTCCTCTACCCAGTGGACAAGAGTGGAAGTGTTACCTGGCTTAGAACTTCATATTCGACACAATTTTGTTTACCCCAGCAGTGGGCAAGAGCAACAAAGCCTGTTGCAACTGATTCGCCAAATTCTGTTTACCTTCGGCCCCAAACGGAGAGCCTCAAAATGACCTTACCCCAGATTGAATTTCTGCCCCTGCGTCCTGTAGTTTGTTCGGATCGGGCAACCACCCTGGATGTGCTGCTGCGGATCACGCCACCCCAACTTGAGGTGAAGCAAACACGCCCCAGCCTGAATCTTGGCTTTGTCATTGATCGCTCGGGTTCAATGGCAGGCAAAAAGATTGACTATGCTCGACAGGCGGTGTGCTATGCCATTGAGCAACTCTTGGCGAGCGATCACATCAGCATCACGATCTTTGATGACCAGGTGCAGCCCCTGGTTGCCAACACGACCGCCAATAACAAAGCCAGCCTACTGCGGATGGTACAACAGGTACAGCCAGGAGGGAGTACGGCGTTACACGGGGGGTGGGTACAGGGCAGCATCCAAACCAGTCACAATTTGAGCGCTCAACTGAATCGAGTCATTCTGCTCTCGGATGGTTTAGCCAATGTGGGAGAAACGAATCCAGACACCATCGCTAGTGATGTGCATGGTTTGGCAAAACGTGGAGTGAGCACATCGACAATGGGTGTAGGGGATGACTACGACGAAGATCTTCTCACTGCGATGGCAACCAGTGGCGATGGCAACTACTACTACATTGCCTCCCCCGAACAGTTGCCCATCATTTTTGAACAAGAGTTACAGGGATTGGCAGCGACCCTCGGCACGAGCGTTTGCTTAAGCCTGGAGCCTCAGGGAGACGTTGTGGTTGCAGACGTTTTGAATGACTTGACTGTAGATAGTCAGGGACGATTTCAGTTACCGAATTTGGTGGCAGGAAGTCCGCAAGAAATTGTGCTGCGGCTTAAGGTGCCAGCAATGGCGCAAGCGAGTGAGCTATTAAGGGTGCGTCTGAGTTGGCAGGACAAAGCCAAGCAACTTCAAGCGGTAGGAGGTTCTTTCCAATTGCCCGTAGTGCCTTTCCATCAATTGGAGTCGTTTCGCCTCAATCAGGAGGTGCAGCAACAGGTTGCGTTAATGATGACAGCACGGGCGAAGAAAGAAGCAGTGCAATTAGTTGATCGCGGCGAGATGGGTGCTGCTAGTCAAGTGTTACAGCAGGCGAAAGCAGACATATTAAGCTTTAATTTGCCGATGTCAGCCCCAGAAGCCGCCGCACTGGACGACCTGGAGCAAGCATTAAAGCAGCGTCGAGTTGCCAGCTATCGCAAGATGTCTGGGCAGCAAGCGTATTCCCGGAGCAGCAGGCGTAGTAGCGGGCACACTAACCTCCGCTATGCCTTTGGTAGAGGTCCGATATTGGGCGACATTACCCAACAACAAGTAGAGGGGATCGTCAATTCAACCGATCAATCCCTATCGGATCGAGGTGCCATTTCGTGTGCCATTCATCGAGTGGCTGGACCCGCATTAGAAGTCGCGTGTCAGCAGCTGAACGGGTGTGCGGCAGGGGATGCAAAAAGCACACCTGGCTTTAATCTGCCAGCCCAATGGATTATTCATACCGTTTGTCCCATGTGGCAGGGCGGAAAGCAGGCAGAAATTCAAGTGTTAGCTCAATGCTATGAAAGTTGTTTGAAGATGGCACTGCTAGAAGGCATCCGCTCGATCGCTTTCCCTACAATTGGCACAAGCACTTTAGGCTTTCCAGTCGAGCTGGCTGCTCGCACTGCCTTCGAGACGATTGGACGTTTTTTGTTTCAGTCGACTGCCATTGGACAAGTTCTGTTAGTCTGTAGCGATGAAAAGACGCTACAAATATACCAAACGGAGTTTGAGAGAATTTCAGGCTGGCAATAGTTGAGCTTATCGGGTTAATTTGAACTCTGGCTGTGAAACACCCTTAGTGCTATCCTTCTCCCTCATACTCTTGAAACTCGCCTTGGGATCGTTGTCTAACACTCTAGTGCTTGGCTAGTTGCCCACGGCAACAAAGGGCCGTTTTTTGATACCCCTTCTAGTTCAATAGTAAGTGCTGCTACAGGAGGGTTTCAGGTCACGGCATTTTATACCCGTTTTTTGACACCCCGCGGCGATCACACCATGGTCAAGACTGACTTGTTCTTGAGCTAGCATTGTGGCATGCGATTACTCTTTGAAACCCCAGAGGCAGCTCGCGAGGTTGCTTTCATGCTGCAATGCAAGTACGACGGCTTCACCATGATTACGCTGCCGTCGATCCATGACACGCTGGCGCTCAGAACCGCGATCGAACTGACCAGCGCTGATTTCTGTTTTGCTGGTGACCACTATCCACTGGTGCTGTCTTTAACGGCTGATGCACTGAACCCAATGAGTAACCAACATTCAGCTCATCGCATTAGCCGGAAAGCGGAGTTGTGGCAGGATGTTCTGCCCTTTTGAAGCAAGGCTGCAACATTGCCGAAAAAAGTGGTTGAGCCCTTGCTTGTAGTACGGTTCAAAACTCTGCTGGTAAGGGGGTAGATGGAAAAAACATTGCCGACTTAAAAGCATTTTCGGCAGTGTTTCTAAGCATTAACGACTCGCTTCACCCGCCACAAATACCTCTCATTTCCAACAGACAGCCTTTATACGGTCGGTGTGCAAGCGGATTGTTAGGCTTCATTCTTTTCTGATTAATGGCACCAAGTGCAGCATGTAATCTCGTTTGCCAATTGGCACCCCAGCCATGCGAAGAATGTCGTAAGCCGTAACCATATGGAAGTAAAAGTTTGGCATGAGAAATTCATTGACATAGGCATGACCAGACAACTCGATGTAGAGGCTCTGGCCCAAGTCAATGCGTGTTATCTCAGCTAGCTTTGCCTCTTCAACGTGAGCACCGAAAAGAAGTTCCTTCGTGTTTGCTATGTGCTCGTATGCCTGTGCGAGAGCTGTGACGTCTGGATCGAGATTATTCGCAGGTTTGCCATCACACCAAAGAGCAAAGTTGCGTGGTTGATTGCAGGTGAAAGCAATCTGGGTACCGAACGGCAACATATCAGCCGCAAGGCGCTTTTGAAGGAACGACTCGTCATCACAAAAATGAGTCTGAGCTGACTCTAAGAGGTGCTTAAGAGTTGCTAAGCGGCTTTGGAAGAGGGTTCGGATTAAATCTATATTCTGGCTTTGCATTTTGTGATCCCTCAAGGCTTTTCTATGAACCTTAGCTGTCCTTAGAACAAATTTCAGCCTGACGGTCGCGCTCACCGAACGCAGATACCTTTGCACCCAGCCGACAATACTGCGACGTTCCGGTGCAGCGCGGTTGTTAGGCGGTAGTTATCCCAAAAAACTAAGTTACACCTGCATTGAGTTTGCTAAAGCTTTAAACCGTCCGGCAGCATCTTCAAGCACTTGCAAATCAGCTTCAAGAGTTTTTAGTTTGGACTTTGGTATGACATCTAGCGAATATGAATCTGCAACGGACTCAAGAGATGTATCTTGAAGGAAAGCACTTATTGTTCGTCCTTTAAAGACTAATGCGTTGGCAAGTATTTGCTTATAGCGCTCTAGCTTTTCTTCACCAACCTCCTCCCCAACTACGTCAAACATGCTGTATGAATATTCATTAACTTCTGAACACATACTAGATGGGACTTCGCCCTCACGAAACTTTTTAACAGACTGATTCAAGCAATCTGAAATATTATTAAGATAAGTTGCTACACGCTAACGACGTTCAAGGACAGATTTGTCGAGATCAGCCTTCAGACCCAGAAGACTTTTTGCTAAATCAAGTAGATCCTTTACGATTTTCAACTCTTCAAACTTAGAACTGATACGGTTTACAAGCTTAGACTGAATGCCCCCAACATAAGACTAAATCAATCAGCAATTGCTAATGATCTCAATCGTTTTACGAATAACTTCCAAATATCCCGTAAGAGTAGCCTTCTTAATAACTATACCGGTCTCAGACAAACGATCTTGCTTGTTGTCCCCACCAAGAATTTAAGAAAGTGTTTGTAAATGCTGGTTAAGCAGGTTTCAAGTTCCTCGTTCGTCGGTTGTTTGTTAACCGCCTCAGCATCAACCGAATCATGACCACATAAACCATGCCTTCATGATTTTCAGG
>NZ_JACJOZ010000047.1:0-114535 GCF_014695795.1 Phormidium sp. FACHB-592 | reverse complement strand
GTAGCTCCCTGCAAAAATAGCTCGGTGCCAGGTTGATTCTTAGGCAAATGGTGGGGTAGTCCAATGCGGCTATTCCACCGTTCTGTTGAGTAACCTCCTGCTTAAATCCTTCTTATAACCATCGCTGTAAGTATTAAGACACAGCATCTTTGAGAACTGACTCCATCATGTGGCGCAGAAAGTCGTACTAATTTCTTAAATACCTATCAGCTACAGATAGCCCTTGGAAAATGGAGTGCTAACCCGTAGCTGAAGCAATAACCGTTTAGGTCATTGCCTCTAATTTTATCCGCATTAATAATCGTAATGTGTCTATGTCTTTGGGCAACTTCCAACGCAAGCCTAACTTGAAATGCTGCCATACTCGCTCATAAGGCTTTGCCCTGCTCAAGGCGTACGGGTTAATTCCTAATGTATGGCAGGGTTGAAACATAAAGATCATGTTGGTCGGAATCTGTAATCGTTTTGCTCTATGAACACCAGCTTGATCCAGTTGCATGATAAAAATGTAGCCCTTATAGCGCTCACTGCCTAAGCCCAAGAACACCTGGAAGCAATTGCTATTGAGATAGGTGAATTCATAGAAGAAGTGTTTGCCTGTAGCGGGTTTCACCATACCATAAAGAGTAAGTCGCCTTGAACTGCCATTGCACTTTGCCTTTAAGCTTGACACTCTTGGTGATGATCCTACGCCCACTAACGGTCTTGAAACCGAGTCTCGTCTCATCTTGGTAAAAACAGCGCGCCTGCTCACTTAGTCCCGGCATAACTACGGCATACTAAGCTAGCAACGTGAGGTTCTAAGCGAGCTTGTTTAGATGCCTCCCGATGGAGGCATCGGTATTCGCTACGCTCACCGACGCGCCATTTTCAGTAAGGTTTTGAAACTGTAATGCACCAGTTGATGCACCGTTTTGTAGAGAGCACTTAGGTTAAGTTGCGTCTCTAACCACTGACAAATCTCACCGTAGCTGGGTTGAAGTCCTCACTTTGGTGCCAACCGTTGGTTAAGTGCCTCTTATGCCCACTGAGGAATGCTTTGCGTCCCGTTTAGGGTGAATGGGTGAGCATAGCGGCGAGACCACCAGTGCAATATACGCGGAGCCACTCTTGCACGATGACGCGATGGTAACTAAGTAGGGTCGGTAGACTAAACTGTAGTTGTCTGCCCAGTCTTGAGCAGATACAGCAGTTGGATGCGTTCTATTCTCAGAGGCAGTCTTTTGGCTGCGAAGCCATTGTTTCAAGTCTATTTCCGTTTCAGTGACCTCGAGCTTGCAAACGCCTGCCATGTCTGCTAATTGAACCCAACTGCTACTTTATACCATCTGTAGCTTAGCCTTGAAGAATTGGTAGAAGGGAGAATAGAAGGCAGTGATAGGAAGAGACAATGCCCTCTATTCAACATGCGCTCAACCAAAACTGATTGCTATGGGCACTGACTGACTTGAACTGCTAAGCCAGAAACATCAGTGACCTTGATCTACCTTGCTATAATCTGGCTCATGTCAAGTGACTGCATAAAATTCGACCCCCAAAACTTTTAAGACATCCTTTTAGCGCTAGATTTCACCTGCTTGCCAGTTGCTTAAATCAACAGGTGATTGCCATTAATGAGTTAAGACTGATCTAAATTGTAGTAGTGCCCTCTATTGCCTGTTCAGCTACATTGGTCAATTGGGTGTGTTGCTTGAAAGTCCCTCATGTAAACCTGAAGATGGCTAGAAAACTGCCGCTACCCAAAACAGAATCGCTGACTATTAAGACTCCTTCAACAACTAAGCGTTTAACCAACACACTGAAGTCTCGACTGCATGCGCCAGAGCCAGGTGGCTTTGGGCATTTTGCAGTGGGTGCATTGGCGATCGCCGCTGCTCTCCTAACTGCTAGCCAGTCCAATCTAAACCAACTCCTAGAGCGGCAGGTACAAACGCTGTTCTTTGAATTACGTGGTCCAGTTGCGCCGCCGGGGGATGTGGTTATTCTGACAATTGACGAAGAGTCAATTGCCCAGGGGACAAGCGTTTATACCAATGACCCCAAAAAATATGCGTTTTTAGAGCCATTGCAGAGATGGCCCTGGAATCGGCTAGCTTATGCCCGTGCGATCGACCGTTTAATGGCAGCAGGTGTGCGCTCAGTGGCGATCGATTTAATTTTTGATTCTCCCAGTAGCAGTGCTGCTGGTGATCGTGCCTTTTTACAAGCGTTACAGCGGCACGCAGGACGAGTAACACTGGCAGCCCAATACGAAGAGACTAATACGTCGCAAGGTATGCTAACGCAGCTCTTGGGACCGCATGATATGTTTCAGACCAAACCAATGTCAGTCGGTCTGATTAATTATTCTCTTGAGCCGAATAGCCGCATTCATCAACTAGGTAGTCAATTTGCACGACAGATGGCGCAAACGAACCCCTCTAAACCACCTCAGGAGTGGTTGATTGGTTCGCAGTCTGTGATGCCATCATTGGCAGAAGCCACGATGCGAACGTCTCAGCTTCTGTATCCAGCACCGCAGGGTGAGAATATGTTTTTCTATGGTCCTGCTGGCACCTTCAAGCAGATATCTTTTTGGCAAGTACTTGATCCTGCTACATGGGAAACGTTAGTACAACGTGGCGCGTTTAAAGACAAGATTGTGCTTATTGGACCTACCTTTAGCTTGTCCCAAGACTTCCATGCTGCACCCTTCTCAGACACTCCTCTGTATCGTCAGCCTATATCTGGGGTAGAAATTAACGCGAATGCGATCGCCACATTGCTAGAGAATAAATCGATCGCCGATGCGATCGCTAATGCTCCACTTCAAGGCGCTTTTGTCTTTGTGATCGTTATAGCCGCGGGCTATGTTCAAAGCCGAGCGAAGCGAGCCTTACGACGCTTTGCGGCAGCAATGGGCATTGTTCTCCTATGGGGTAGCTTTACCTATATTGTGTTTACCCAAGGTCGGTTAGTTTTACCAGCTGCAGTGCCTATGAGTGCCATCGCCCTCACCGGCACTACTTATCTTTTTATCGGCATTGTGAGCGAAAAAGTAAAACTTCGCCGCACTATGAAAGACTATGCAGGCTCACCGCTGATTCAAGAAATCATCAGCAAAAGTGAGCAGGATGATTTGAAAGATTTACTGCCCGAATATCGTGAGCAAGAGATGTTTGGGAAAAAACTTGCAGGGCGCTACACGATCCGAAAAGTACTTGGTTCTGGTGGTTTTGGCGAAACTTATATTGCTGATGATACCCAACGACCCGGTAATCCAGCTTGTGTTGTTAAACAACTTCGCCCTAACAGTAACAATCCTAAACTTTTTCAATTGGCACGACGGCTGTTTAAGCAAGAAGCAGAAACGCTTGAGAAACTTGGTAAGCATGAGCAAATTCCACAGCTTTTGGCATATTTTGAGGAAGAGCAAGAGTTTTACCTCGTCCAGGAATTTATACCAGGGCAACCCCTCAGCAGTGAACTTTCACTTGGCAGACAGATGCCAGAATTTAGGGTGGTAACGATTTTGCAAGAGCTGCTGACAATTCTTACATTTGTCCATAGCCATCATGTCATTCATCGCGACATTAAACCGAATAACATTATTCGTCGGCAATCTGATGGCAAACTCGTCCTGATCGACTTTGGAGCCGTTAAAGAAGTTAGTCAGTTAGCCGCAGACGAGGGGCACACGGGCATGACAGTTAGTATTGGCACTCAAGGCTATATGCCCAATGAGCAATGTGCAGGCAACCCTCGATTCAATAGTGATCTTTACGCTGTGGGCATGATCGGCATTCAAGCCTTGACTGGCTTATTACCTAGCCAGTTAATGCAAGATAAAAGCACAGGCGAGATACCCTGGAAACACCGAGCGCAGGTCAGCTACGCCCTTGCGGGAGTGCTCAATAAAATGGTGCGTTACGACTTTAGAGACCGCTATCAGTCCGCGACAGAAGCACTCCAAGCACTGAATAGTCTAGGCGACAACGTGTTAAAGCCATCCACCCCACTAGCTAATCCTTTACCACAACCTGATCCGTTGCCACTCCAATGGGAAGCGGAGACTGATACACCTGATGCACCGATCTCGGCTTCTACTCAGCCTTGGCCCGCAACTTTTGGGGATGCCAATTCTTATGTACCAACGACAGAAGCGGCGGCTGAAAACGACACCAACTTAAGTTGATATGCATCCTACCGCTAGAAATTAGGGTTCAGTCTCAGCATTGTCGCCTGCTATAACTTCCGTCGCTACAGGCTCGGACAGTTTCTCCCCATCAGCAGTAAGCGTGGGTTGAATCACGAACGGTAAAAAAGCACCTTTCAAGCCTCGTTTGATGCGTTCAGGCGTTTCTTCAAAAACGACAAAGAGGGGATAGGTGTTGTCTGCCCCTTCACTCAAAATGTGCTTATAGCGCAATGGCAGTTCCCACTCATAGCCACGGCTCAACACTACCTGCGTTTGTCGCCATCGGCTAAGTAAATCAGAGAAATCCTCCTGTGATCGATGGATAAAAACAAAAATCTCTACTCCAGTTTTAATCTTCCACTCTGGATCGCACATAAGAATCGCCAGATCGCACGGCAGACAGAGGGCTTCCGTGCCTGTACCCCCTGGACTACTAGCAGCATTACCGTGACGAAACCTGACGATCGGCAACGGGATCGTAATTAGGCTCTCATCAGGACGACGCATACTAGGCAGCATTTCGAGATAAGGGCGATACTGCTTAAGCAGGGCGATCGCCCCTAGTGCATCGCAACACTCAGCCAAAACTGCTTCGTAGTGAGTTCGGTTAATAGACATACTTTCGCTGACGATCAGACCTAGCCCAGCTTTTCAAAGACTGCAAACATTGGCAAGTACATTGAGAGCAAAATCGAACCAACCATGCCTCCCAAAAAGAGGATCATAATCGGCTCCATAATGCTGGTCAACGCTTTCACTGCTTGCTCCACCTCATCCTCATAAAAATCTGCCACTTTCATCAGCATTTGATCGATTTCTCCTGTTTCTTCCCCAATGCTGATCATCTGAATTGCCATCAGTGGAAAAACCTGCTCTCTCTGAAGCGCAATACTAATCATGCCGCCTGTTTGAATTTCTCGTCGTGCTTCATCCACCGCGTTAGCAATAATCTGATTACCCGCTGTGTCACGTACAATTTCTAAACAGGTCAGAATCGGTACGCCTGATCGTGTTAATGCACCAAACGTACGGCAGAAGCGAGCAGTAGCGGTCTTTTCGATTAAATCGCCAAACAAAGGCATTTTTAAGGAGAGACGATCGATCGTTTCACGTCCCACTCGCGTTTTGTAGTATTGCTTGTAAGCAAACATACAGACGGGAATGATAACGATTAGGATCAAAACTCTGGGGCTACGTAAAAATTCACTAATTGACATCATTACCCGCGTAAACAGTGGTAGCTCGACCCCAATATCTGCAAAGATATTTGCAAAGACAGGCAGCAGAAACACCGTCATTGCCACGAAGATGATCGTTGCCAAGACTCCTACCACTACGGGATAAGAAAGCGCCGCCTTGATCTGGTTTTGTAGTCGCGCTACGTCCTCCAGCAGTTTTGCTAAACGGTTTAGCACCTCATCCAACACACCACCGACTTCACCAGCTTGAATCATTGCGACATAGAGGTTGTCGAAGCAGCCAGGATGCTTTCGCATTGCATCTGAGAGGTTCATCCCTTGTTGTACATCAGCACTGATATCTAGTAGAGCTGATTTGAACTTAGGGTTTGTGCATTGTTCAGATAAAACGCCCAGCCCTCTCACCATTGCTACGCCCGCATTAACCAGCACAGCAAACTGTCGGGAGAACACGGCTTTGTCTTTGACTGTCACCTTCGCCATTGAAGCTTGGAACTTCTTCATGTCGAGGTTGAAAGATAACCCTTCATCTTGTTTCAAGTCTTGAATGAACAGACCCCTTTCTCGCAGAGCCGTACGGGCATCACTAATGGTGTCGGCAACGATTTTTTCTTTCTTAGCGTTTCCTTTAACGTCCTGAACACGAGCAACGAAAGTAGGCATAGTGGATACCAAAATAGCAAAATGATTAAACCGATAAACCCGCACGCTCTTAATCGACTTTTAGTACTTCAGGCACTGCTGAGAATGGTACCGAGGTAAGCGTACTTTGAGACGTTGATAACAGATTGTACTGCTGCAAAAAAGCGATCGCTCAACGAACAAGGAGCCAAAGCGGCTAGCGTCCAGTTAAGAATGCCTCTAAAGAATGACAAACCTTGAAAGCGATCGCTCAATTAACTTTAGCTGTCAAAACACAGAGGATAAACTACTAGCGTCTAGCGGCTCCAGCAGGCGCTGCACCCGCAGGCGCTCCACCGATAAGCCGCTGAATTTCATCAGGACGTGATGTTTTTGACATCGCAGCTTCAAAAGAAATTAGACCCGCTTTGTACTGGTCAGCAAGTACCTTCTCTAGGGTTTGCATCCCGATCTTGCCCCCCGTTTGAATCGCAGAGTAGATCTGAGCCGTTTTGCCTTCTCGGATCAGGTTAGAGATTGCAGGTGTAATAATCATGATTTCCTGCGCCATAATCCGACCATATTCACCTGGTTTAGGGTTTTTCTTTGGTACTAGAGTTTGGCTAAAGACCGCTACAAGCGAGTTAGACAACTGAACTCTTACCTGTGTCTGCCGCTCGGAGGGGAAAACGTCAATCATCCGGTCAACGGTTTGCGAGGCTGAACTAGTATGTAGGGTGCCGAAAACAAGGTGCCCTGTTTCAGCGGCAGAGATGGCAAGAGAGATAGTTTCTAGGTCACGCATCTCACCAACGAGCACAATGTCAGGATCTTCACGCAGAGCGGCTTTGAGGGCGTTGGCAAAACTCTTGGTATCTTCGCCTAACTGGCGCTGGTGTACCAGGCTTTTAATAGGTTCGTAGACAAATTCGATCGGGTCTTCGATCGTCAGAATATGTTCAGCACGGGTACGGTTGATCAGGTCGATCATGGCAGCCAGAGTGGTCGTCTTACCAGAACCAGTGGGTCCAGTTACCAAGATCAAGCCTCTGGGTTTTTCAGTCATGTCGCGGACAACATCTGGAAGACCAAGTTTCTCAAAGTTAGGGATCTTTGAGCTGAGCGCTCTTAAGCAAGCGGCGTAGGTGCCTCGATCTTTATAGACGTTGACCCGGAACCGTGCTAAACCGCGTACCCCATAGGAACAGTCTAGCTCCCAGTTTTGCTCCAAATTTTTTCGCTGCGTGTTGTTGAGCATACTGAAAATCAGCCGTTGACATTCTTCAGCCGTAAGTGACTGGTCGCCGATCGGCTGCAAGTGACCGCTGATGCGAAAGTACGGTGGTAGACCAGCCGTCAGGTGCAAGTCGGAGCCACCCATCTCGATCAACTGCTCCATCAGGTCTTCAATCATCAACTCCATAGAGCTTGCTCCTTTGGGAAATGGTTTAGTGCATTGTCGATCGTCTGCCATTAAGGGAACGATCGCCTGATCTAGAAAATGATCACGGGTTCAAAGAATGTGAACAGCTAGGCATATAGTCTACCCATTCATCATGCCTGAACCCTCAGAGTTGAAATGACTTTTTTGCTTTAATGAGCGTGCTTGCCAACCAAAAGCTAACGATAAAGAACCAACTATTTCCTAAGTTCAATTCTTAATCCTGAAAGCGTTGGGTCATACAGTACGGACAATCGATCCACTCCTGTTTGAGGTCGGCGCTGCAAACGCGGCAAGTCAAGGCAGACTTACGCTTGGCGCGTAGTTCAGCTTCCAAGCCAGTATCAGTAAAGGTAACTCGTTCAACCTCCTCAAGCGTTGTTTGACCAGTGCGAACAAGATTCAAGCTATACGCTAATAGCGTTTGCATCCCCTCTTCGACGGCAACCTCTTTGATCGCTTCAGTCGGAGCACCATCAGTGATAAGGTTTTGCAGCCGTTCAGTGATCCGCATAACTTCATAGACACCAGAACGTCCTTTATAGCCAGCCCCACCGCATTTGGCGCAGAGTTGGTTGCGCGCTCGCGCTTCCTGAATTTCGTTTGGTTGTAAAAAGTTAGCTTTATAAAGCGTCAGCTCACCTTCACTAGAAGCAGATAAACCGAAGCGGGCTAACTCTTCCCTGGTAGGCGTGTAAGGAATACGGCAATCACTACAAACGCGGCGCATTAGACGTTGTGCCACTACTCCCAGTAGAGCACCAGAAACCATAAAGGGTTCAACGCCCATTTCATCTAGACGGGCGATCGCGCCCGCTGCATCATTAGTATGCAGTGTCGTTAACACTAAGTGTCCGGTCAAAGCCGCTTCGATCGCTGTCTTGGCTGTCTCTCGGTCACGAGTTTCACCCACCAGAATTACATCTGGATCTTGACGCAGAAAAGCTCTCAGAATGGCAGCAAAGTCCATCCCCTTCTCTCGAATAACCTGTACCTGTGTCAAACCAGGTAAGGAATATTCAATCGGGTCTTCGGCTGTGCTGATATTGACACCGGGATCGTTACGTTCTGCTAACGCCGAATAGAGTGTAGTCGTCTTTCCAGACCCCGTTGGACCGGTCACCAGAATCAAGCCAAAGGGTCGCCGCACCATCTCCTGCACAATTTGCAGCGATTCCGGGTCAGTAATTAATTTATCCAACCCTAGCTGCGTAGCAGAGTTGTCAAGAATCCGCAACACAACTTTCTCACCGTAGCGACTTGGCAGTGTGTTAACCCGGAAATCCACTTTGCGACCGTCATAAATACGGCGAATTCGACCATCCTGAGGTGCGCGACGTTCAGCAATATCGAGTTGGGCAATAATCTTGAAACGAGCCGTAACAGCGGGAATAATCTTTTTAGGGAAGGGTTCGGCAAATGGTTCTCTCAACACACCGTCTTTGCGAAACCGCACACGCAAAGTTTCTTCCTGCGGCTCAATATGGATGTCTGAAACACCTTCCTGGAGCGCCTTGATCATGATCTTGTTAACTAGGGCGATGACAGGTGCAGCTTCGGCATCTGAAACATCCAGGTTGGCATCATCTTCATCAGGGGCATCCTGCAAATCCAGGTAGCCCAACCCTTCAAGATCCTTGTTGACATCAACTTTGGACTGATCTTCTAGTTGCTTATCGCGCTTCTCTTTCTCGTCTAGATATTGATTAATAAGGCGGCGGTAATCTTCTACCGTGATGACGAGCCGCTGTAACGCCAATCCTTGAGGGCGCAAGCGACGATTCAGGTCATCCTGAGCTTGCAGGTTATCTGGGTCAACCATTGCCACCAGCACAAATGGTGGCTGATTGTCACTTTTGGAGAGCGGTACAAGGTTATAACGACGGCATAGATCGATCGGGATTAGCGTATCGATCAACTCGCTCACTTGAGTGCTAGTAATCTCGCTGACTTCAGGGTCAAGTGACTCTACACCATAAAGAATCTTCAACTCAAAGAGCTGCTGCTTCTTATACTGACGGAGTAGATCAGGCGGCAGTTGCTGTCCTGTGATTGACTCCAGCACGTCGAGCAGCGCTTTGCCAGACTTGCGGCTTTCGATCAGCGCCTGTTGCATCTGGGCGTTGTTGACGTAGCCAGACTGGACGAGCTTGTTACCAAAGGGAGAAAAATTATTTTGAACGACGAGCGCACGACGTGGAGAAGAAGAGTTAGTCATAGCGAGTTGAAGAAGGTCTCCTGGTTTACTAGAATATGCCCACAAAACTTACAAAGAATCTCTAAAGCACTGTCTACGTTTTTCGGCGATCGCCCTACAGATCTGCTTCTTACCAACTGTGACGCTAAGACTAAGCAACGATCGAGGTACCAAAACTGATTGCTAAATTATGCTTACTAACTGCTGAATCGAAAAATTACTAAGTAGAAAAACTACTACCACCCGTCTACGCGCATCGCCTATAGCTACATGGCATAACTAAAGTCGCTGTGTGAGAGTCCGGGAGGAAACCGCGATCGACTAAGCCATAAGTGAGTTAGCCGTAACATATATAAATGAAACCATTAGGCTCGGCTACCTAACCTGGCTGATCCATGTCAAATTTTAACTTGTAAAAATCATAGCCCCTACAGCCTAGTTCGTCAGACGTTTGCAAGGTGTTTCATTTGAGTTCGCATGCGATCGCGGAGTAATTAGGCTGCATAATGCATCTGACTCACTTTAGACTCGATACAATACTTTGTATCGATGTGAGGCACAAAGCGGCATCTAGCATTTGTGTCGCTACGCAGATTTAGAGGCGTTCAGACGAATTTCTGCCATCGCTTCATTCTCAAAGCGTATAGGATTAAGTCTGGTAGCCGACCAAGCAGTCTTGAGGATTGGGATGAAACAGCAATGATTGATGAAGAGAATCAGCATGAGAGTGCACAAAGTTCAACATCTGGCACGTCAGAGTCCTCGGTGAATGCCGTTGATGCCCCGCTTCCAGATGGCTTTGGTGGAGAGCCTGCAATTGACTCTACCCTAACCGATAGCGACGTGACGGATATTCCTGTCGAGAACGCACAGGCTACCGTCGTGAATGAAGAACCGCTTCCGAGTCAAGGTGGTTCGGCTGCATCAGCAGAGAAGGACAATGAAATCAATCTTTTGAGAGCGCAGCTAGAAGAGCGCACTGGTCAATACGTACGTATTGCTGCCGATTTTGATAACTATCGCAAACGTACTCAGCGAGAAAAAGAGGATCTGGAGCTACAAGTAAAATGCTCAACGATTAATGAATTGTTGCCAGTAGTTGATAACTTTGAGCGCGCTCGATCGCACATTAAGCCTCAAACGGAGCAAGAAACAACAATTCACAAAAGTTATCAAAGTGTTTACAAGCAACTAGTCGATTGCCTCAAACGGATTGGGGTGGCACCAATGCGCTCTGAGGGCAAAGAGTTTGACCCAGCTCTTCATGAAGCTGTCATGCGCGAGCCGACCGATCAGCACCCTGAAGGCACAGTGATGGAAGAACTAGTCCGTGGCTATGTCTTAGGTGAACGTGTGCTGCGCCACGCGCTGGTGAAAGTTGCTGCTGCCCCAGAGCCCGTGATAACCTCTGAGGAGACTGATCAGAGCGGTGCAGAAACCTAATTTTGCTTGATACGTTTAATTTCAAATTAAATTTGGGAATGCTTGAAACCAGCACAGGCGAATGCCGTTTTCGTTGAAGAACATCAGCTTGACTCTTTGTCTGTGCTAGTTTCAAGCACTCACGTCCACCCCACGTATTCTTACCGCCACTTGTTATGGGAAAAGTCATTGGTATCGACCTGGGCACGACAAATAGCTGCGTTGCTGTTTTAGAAGGCGGTCAACCGATTGTCATCTCCAACTCAGAAGGCGGACGAACCACACCAAGCATGGTTGGCTTTGGCAAAGCTGGCGATCGACTCGTTGGTCAACTTGCTAAGCGGCAAGCTGTTACTAACGCTGAAAATACCGTTTTTAGCATCAAACGCTTCATCGGTCGTCGTTGGGAAGACACTGAAATGGAGCGATCGCGCGTTCCTTACAATTGCGTTAAGGGCAAGGATGATACGGTCGATGTCCAGATTCGTGGGCGCAACTTTACTCCCCAAGAAGTCTCAGCAATGGTGCTGCAAAAGCTCAAGCAAGACGCTGAGAATTACTTGGGCGAACCCGTTCAGCAAGCTGTAATCACTGTACCTGCTTACTTTAGCGATGCTCAACGCCAGGCAACTAAAGATGCTGGCACGATCGCAGGGCTGGAAGTCTTACGGATTATCAACGAGCCAACGGCAGCTGCACTTGCCTACGGTATGGAAAAGCAAGATCAAGATCAATGCATTTTGGTCTTTGACTTGGGCGGCGGCACCTTCGACGTATCGATCCTCCAAATGGGCGATGGCGTTTTTGAAGTTAAAGCTACATCAGGCAACAACCATCTGGGTGGCGATGACTTCGACGATTGCATTGTCCGCTGGATGATTACTAGCTTTAAAGATCAGGAAGGCATTGATCTATCGATCGACAAAATGGCGCTTCAACGGTTGCGTGAGGCGGCTGAGAAAGCAAAGATCGAACTCTCAGGTACACTCACAACCTCGATCAATCTACCGTTTATTACAGCTGATGAAACAGGACCCAAGCATCTAGAAATGGAGCTGAATCGCTCGACGTTTGAAGAATTGGTCAGCCATTTGGTAGAAGGTACCATTAAACCAACGGAGCAGGCACTTAAAGATGCTGATTTAACCATTGATGCCATCGATCGGATCTTGCTAGTAGGTGGCTCTACTCGCATTCCAGCGGTGCAAGATGCCATTCGCAAACACTTTAACAACAAAGCACCGGATCGTTCAGTAAATCCGGATGAAGCGGTCGCATTGGGTGCTGCTATTCAAGGCGGTGTTTTAGGCGGCGAAGTTAAAGATTTGCTGCTGCTTGATGTAACGCCTTTGTCTTTGGGGATCGAAACGCTGGGTGAGGTCTTTACCAAAATTATTGAACGCAACACGACTATTCCTACCAGTAAGACCCAAGTGTTCTCAACAGCAACGGATGGACAAACGTCTGTTGAAATCCATGCTCTTCAAGGCGAACGAGCAATGGCAAAAGACAACAAGAGCCTGGGTAAATTCCAACTTAATGGCATTCCTCCAGCCCCGCGCGGTGTGCCTCAAATCGAAGTTTCGTTTGATATCGACGCAAACGGCATTCTTAAAGTAGCTGCGCTTGATAAAGGTACAGGTAGAGAGCAGAGCATTTCAACCACTAACACGGGTGGTTTAAGCTCCAGTGAGATTGAGCGACTTCGTCTTGAGGCAGAACTCTTCGCTGATGAAGATGAGCGTCGCAAGAAACTCGTTGCGTTTAAGAATCAAGCAGACAGCTTGTTCTACAGCTATGAAGATACACTGCGCGATGCTGGTGAATTCATTGCAGATGACCTTAAAGCGCGGGCATTGGAAAAAGTGACGGACTTGAGAGCCGCTGTTGCTAATCCCACGATTTCGCCAGAAGATTTCAAGCAACGCCTGGATGCTCTGCAAGAAACTCTATTTGCGCTTGGTGCCTCGGTTTACCAGCGCACTGAAGCCACTGAGGACGATGATGCTACCCACGTTAGCTCCCCGAACGAGGCAATTGATCCAGAGGATGATTACAGCTTTGAAAACGATGCTACTGTTACAGCCGATTATGAGGCTGTAGATTAGTTAAGGTATAGGAGTGGTTGATCGAAGGTGATGGTAGAAAAATCTGTCTAAAGCCAACCTTCTAGACCCAGAACTTAGCCCCCCGCTCTAAAAAACTCTTTACCCCTCGCAGCAGCATTCTATGGCTCGTGACTATTACGAAATCCTTGGCGTTTCGCGCGACGCCGACAAGGAGGATATTAAGCAGGCGTATCGTCGTTTAGCACGTCGGTATCATCCTGATGTGAATAAAGAAGACGGAGCTGAAGAGCGCTTTAAAGAGATTAATCGTGCTTACGAAGTGCTCTCAGAACCAGAAACCCGTGCCCGCTACAACCAGTTTGGTGAGGCAGGTGTTGGCTCAGCCGCTGGAGGAGGCTTCCAGGACTTTGGCGATATGGGCGGGTTTGCCGATATTTTCGAGAGTTTCTTCAGCGGGTTTTCTGGTGGTGGTGTACCTGGTCAGGCTAGTCGGCGGCGCAGTGGTCCGATGCGGGGAGATGACCTGCGGCTTGACCTGAAGCTAGAATTCCGTGAGGCAATTTTTGGTGGTGAGCGCGAAATCCGCATCAATCACCTTGAAACCTGCACAACTTGTAGCGGTTCGGGTGCTAAACCCGGTACACGTCCTCGTACTTGTTCGACCTGTAGCGGTGCGGGGCAAGTGCGTCGTGCTACCCGCACACCTTTTGGCAGTTTCACGCAAGTATCTGTCTGCCCAACCTGTTCTGGCAATGGGCAGGTTGTAGAAGAGAAGTGCGAGGTTTGTGGTGGTAATGGTCAGCGGCAGGAAACAAAGAAGCTGAAGATCAATATTCCTGCTGGGGTCGATAATGGTACTCGGTTGCGCGTCTCTAACGAGGGCGATGCTGGACAGCGTAGCGGACCATCTGGTGATCTCTATGTTTATCTATTTGTCAACGAAGATCCAGAGTTTCAGCGTGAGGGTATCAACATTCTCTCAGAGCTAAAAATCAGTTACGTGCAAGCAATTCTTGGCTCTCGTGTAGAAGTGAATACGGTCGATAATGAACCTCAGGAACTGTTGATTCCGCCAGGAACTCAGTCTGGTAAGGTGCTGACATTGGAAGGTAAAGGCGTACCGAAGCTTGGCAATCCAGTGAGTCGTGGTGATCATCTCATCACTATTTCGATCGACATTCCGACGAAAATTTCTTTGGAAGAGCGGGAGTTGCTGGAAAAGCTAGCGAAACTACGGGGCGATCGCATTGGCAAAAGCGGCATTGAGGGGTTCTTTGGTAAGGTGTTTGGCGCATGAATCCAGCACAATCCTTTTCTGCGACTCCCGATGCCCAACTCGATTTGCGCGGCACACCCTGCCCTATCAACTTTGTTCGCACCAAGTTAAAGCTTGATCAGATGCAGCCAGGTACACTTTTAGAGGTGTGGCTTGATCCGGGTGAGCCGATCGAGCAGGTACCCGACAGCTTAACTATGGAAGGGTATAGCATTGAGCAGATTGAAGAACGTTTAGGCTTTTTTGCAATCCGGATTCGCCAACCTGTTCTAGAACGTGGAGAGCCTTGATTAAGGTTAAGGTACTTGTCGTAACGCAATTTTCTCACACGAGTTATGAGTGTTGAGTTATGAGTTCTCACTTGAACGACCATCTCAACATTGACAGTAAGGCTGAAGCTAAGAACCCCACTATGCAACTTTGGGGCATCGTTCTGGCAGTGCAGGCAAATTACTATCATGTGCAGCTTGATGCTGCTCAGCGGTCAGCAGATAATGATGATTTGCCAGCGGCGACTTGCAAACTGCCCGTGCCACAGATGCTGCTTTGCACTCGTCGATCGCGCCTCAAAAAGATTGGGCAACGTGTGATGGTGGGCGATCGTGTAGAAGTCGTAGAACCCGACTGGGATGGAGGGCGAGGAGCGATCGCGCAGGTGTTGCCTCGGCGATCAGAGTTGGATCGTCCGCCGGTCGCTAATGCTGATCAACTTTTGCTGGTCTTTGCAATGGTTGAGCCGACGCTAGACCCGCATCAACTAAGCCACTTTCTGGTTAAAGCGGAGACGACACAGCTGCAGGTTTGTCTTTGCTTAAATAAGAGTGACCTTGCAAGTGCTGATGAGCGTGAGCATTGGCAAAAGCGTTTGCAGCAATGGGGCTATACGCCGTTTTTGATTAGTGTGCATCAGACATTGGGGCTGATTGATTTAGGAGCACAGCTTGGCGATCGCATCACCATTGTGTCGGGTCCTTCCGGCGTTGGCAAGTCAAGCTTAATCAATCGGCTGGTACCTAGTTCTGATCTGCGCGTTGCGTCCGTTTCTGGGAAGTTGGGTCGTGGACGGCATACTACCCGCCATGTTGAGCTGTTTGAATTGCCCACTGGTGGGCTGCTGGCAGATACACCAGGATTTAACCAACCAGATTTAGACTGTGCGCCTGAAGACTTAGCGAACTACTTCCCTGAAGCACGGGCACGTTTAGCTATGGCAAGCTGCCAGTTCAGTAATTGCCTGCACAAGGATGAGCCAAACTGTGCCGTGCGTGGCGATTGGGAACGCTATGAGCATTATTTGCATTTTCTGGAGGAGTCGATCGTTCGTCAGGAAGCGTTAAATAAGCTTAGTAATAGCGAATCAACCCTGAAGCGTAAAAGCGATCGGGCTGGCGAACAGTATGAACCTAAGCTCGAAACAAAAAAATATCGCCGCCCCTCGCGCCGTGTTCAGCAACAAACCCTACAGGGAATGCGGTATGACTTGAAGGATGCGTCTCTAGATGGGGACTAGAGACGCATGATGGTGGACGAGAAGAGTTGAGCATGACTTGAGTTGATTGGCTCTTTTTGCTGCTGCGCTGAACTGAGGCTAGAATCACACTATTGAGCGCAGGCTGGGAGCTTTCCAGTCGTATCCGTTTTATGAGAAAACCGCTGGATCGGCTGAAATTATTGCCTTGGCGATCGCTGTTTCAAGCAGCATTTGTGGCTGTCGTGCTGTTGGCACTGCCAGTCGATGTTTTGTTGCTACTTGCAAGCCGCTATGCCGCTCAATCTCCTGCGTTAGAGAGTCTTCTTAGCCTGCTTCTGTCGCCCCTGCTCTCTCTAATCATTAGTCTTGGGTTGCCAATTGGTTTAGGAGCCTTAGCAGTTTACGTTTTGGAGCGAATTGACCGTTCCAGCATCAGTACAGGCAGTTTGTGGGGCTTGGTGCTGTGTGTCTTCCTGCTGCTCTTGTTAGAGAAAGGGATCATTTTGGGAGCGCCCGGATTTAGCATGACGGTATTAGCGCTTATTGCAGTGGGTGTTTTTTGGAAAGGGCGATCGCACTGGCGCTCCTACAGGCGATGGTAACTCTCTTAGGATGGAGGCAGATCGGCGGGATCGACAGCAGTGACTAGGTGCTCTAACGCGTCGGTTAAGCGATCGAGCCGTTTGAGCGATTCCTGCTGGGTTTCGGTTAGGGTTTGTACGGCATCACTAAGCGCAAACAGTTGATAGCCCTGCTGCTGTACCTGATTGGTCAATGTATCCATCCGTTGCGAGAGGCGATCGACAGTTTCGATCGTCGCCAGGACGGCTTCGCCAATCTGTTGCACAATCAATTCCAAGTCCGGTCGTTGAGCGTCCACAGTGTACAAGCTAAATGTCAGAGCAGAACATAGAACCCTCGCAGTGAAGGTTCTACGAAAGAAAACAATCGGTTGGAAATACGACCCTACTTGACCTGAATTTTTGCCAGCTCTGTGTTCTGGTAATAAAGTTTCAAGATTTGCTGATAGTTGTTGCCACCTTGAGCCAAGTTGTAGGCACCCCACTGACTTAAGCCGATCCCATGACCAAACCCGCGACCAATCACTTGAAAGGTTGTAGGGGAAGCCTGCGCTTTACCCTTACTTGCTTCTAGCGCAGGCTGAGGCACGATGCTAAAGAGGGTACTTCTTAGGTTAAGGGCACGTTGTAGTGCTTCACCACTTAGTTTTTTGCTACCGCGATCGCCCACAACTTGCATTGTCTTGATGCGTCCGCAGGGAGTCATATCAACAGGCTGAAATGAGACGACGTTACCGACTCCAGAAATGCGCTTGCTCAATTCACTGCGGGAAACGTCAAGTGACCACTGAGCAACGGGCGAAACCTCGGTAAAGTTTTCTTTTACCGATTTCAAGTAAGGGACCGGATTTAGCCAAACATTTTCAGAATTTTCGGTGCAGCCGCCTGCTGACGAATGAAAAACTGCTTCAACAATCTGACCACCCGAAATGAGCACTTGTTCGGCTGTAGCATTAACCGCTGCTTGAGTACCCGTTGATTCATCTCGGATACCTCGGTAGACTTGCGAAGCCGTTGTGTCTACTACATCGTAAATGCCGTTATTTGATTTTTGGCGATGATATAGCGCATAGGAGCGGGCTGCAACTGCCTGCGCTTTCAGTGCTTCTTGGGGCCAATTGCCGTTCATTTCGCCACCCAAGACGCTGTAGAGATAGTGTTCTAGGTCTACATAGTTAACAGCCGTAAGTCCACTTTTGCTAGGCACAACGGCTGTACGACCGCGATACCAACGATCGCCAATATACACATAGCCGCCGCCTGTAGGCTCGACCCACAGTTGACTAGACTGCCAGCGATCAAGACTGACGCTGCCTTGTTTGGGTTGGGCAATGAAAGCATTCATTGGTGCAATCTCACCCAGTGGACGCCCATTGCTGTCACGCACGATCGCTTTTGTTGAACTGCCAACAGCAATTTGGCTCACACCATCGGCGATCGCTACTCGTAGCTCTAATGCGGCTTGAGCGGCACGACTGCTGGCGCTTTCAACTAAAGAAAACGCTGCCATCCAGACAAGAATGCCTAACCACCAACTACGTCCATTTAATTGTGTCAACATTCTCATTTGAGAGAGTGAAAAGGGGAAGCGTTTCGATGACATTTTCAGAATCCTTACAGGTTCAGGCGTTAAGGGGCTAGGTAGTCGTGGCAATACGATCGCAGACAGCAAAATATAGGCTATATCCTACGTCAGGCTCGTTACACGCTGTCTGAAGTATGGGGCAACGACGCTTAATATACGTCAAATTGCTTTGTATGGAGTCAGTTTTTTGAGCTTTGATGTTCCCTACTTATGCCAGATATGCTGTAGTTGAACGCGCAACTTTCGTGCCTCACCTTGTATCTTGTGTTTTCGATGCTTTGTAACGTTTATTAAATCAGATTTGTCGCTCAAGCGCTGTTGTCAAGCCCTTATTTCCTTCGCCTGTGTCAGTATAGGTTCAGGAAGGAAACCCGTTTGGAACGCTACGTTTTGCAGATTACATTCCTTGGAACCAGTTCTGGTGTGCCGACGCGATCGCGCAATGTTTCTAGCGTAGCGGTTCGCTTACCTCAACGGGCAGAGTTTTGGTTGTTTGATTGTGGTGAAGGCACGCAACATCAGCTTTTGCGCAGCGAGATTAAGAGCAGTCAGTTAACCCGTATTTTTGTGACTCATATGCATGGGGATCATATTTATGGGTTGATGGGGTTACTAGCAAGTTGTGGTTTGGCAGGCAACGTTCAGCGTGTCGATATTTATGGGCCACCTGACCTGGATGAGTATCTCAAAGCCTGTCGGCGGTATTCGCAAACGCATTTCTCCTATCCGGTGAAGGTCCATACTGTACGTCCCGGTGTTGTTTATGAAGACAGCGAGTTTACGGTGAGCTGTGGGTTACTCAAGCATCGCGTGCCTGCGTTTGGCTATCGGATTACTGAAAAAGATCGTCCTGGGCATTTCGATGTTAAGCAAGCTGCTGCATTGGGCATTCCGTCGGGACCGCTCTATGGCAAGCTGAAGCGCGGCGAAGTCATCACGTTACCTGACGGGAGATCGGTGAACGGGGCAGACTTGTGCGGGCAGACAGAACAGGGACGCAAGCTGGCGTATTGTACAGATACAGTTTTTTGCGAAACTTCGATCGAGTTAGCACAGGATGCAGATGTGTTGATTCATGAAGCCACATTTGCCCATCAGGATGCTGACTTGGCATATCAACGGTTGCATTCAACCTCGACAATGGCAGCCCAAGTCGCTCTGGCAGCACAAGTAAAGCGGCTGATTATGACCCATTTCAGCCCACGTTATGCACCTGGTAATGCGATCGAACTCAAAGATCTACTTGCAGAAGCCCGCTCTATTTTTCCCAACACAGAGATGGCTTCTGATTTCTGGACGTACGAGATTCCTCGGCGAAACGCCGCCGCAATGGCAACCGTTTAGTCTGTACTGAGTATTCTGTACTGGGTGGAACGGCCTTATTCGCCGTGAGACTGGCGGAGGCGATCGCGCAGTTGCCCCATCCTTGTCTGGCTTTGGATAGGCGCACGTGGAGATGGCAGTTCGGTGTTGGGCCATCCTGGAAGATCGACACAGGGGCATTCCAACGCAGCAACGCCTTGAACTTTTACCGGCACCGGCATGGCACAACGTGAACAGGGATCAACATCCCAGGCAGGACTCAGGAGTTCGGCGATCGTCTGCTCCGTGCCTTCCAGGTAACAATCCCCCGACGCTGGCGAACAGACCTGCTGCCAACACGCTTCAAATTCTGGGCTATAGCGATCGCCCTGAATGATTGGACGAGGCAAGACGCGCAACCTACCACCGTTGATTAGAACTGGCTTGCCTAACTGAAACCAGTAAGCAAGATACTGCCTGACGTGTTGTTCGGATGCCATAGTGTCAAATTAAAAGATCAAATTTAGAGGGCTAAAAAGTTTTGTATTAGTTCACTGAAGCCTTAGTCTTCCTACATTCAGAAGCCGCGAATTGCTTTCGCTCAGGGTGTGTATCACCAGGGTAGCTAGCCTAATAGCTCTATGCTACTTTGTCTGAACTCGCATCTCATTAGTTTAAAGCTGTAGCTCAGGTTAAGCTTCTTCACTGCGTCAGCTCTAGGGCTTGATGCAGCGGCGTGCCGAGGCTGCTAAGGTTCAGGACATGTCCACCTGTCACGAGGTAAACAGGATGAGCGATCGCGCCTAGTTGACGGGTAAGAATGCCGAGGCGATCGCGAAACAAGCGACCCATTGGGTAGACAGGCACAACTCCCCAGCCAGTTTCTTCTGCTACAAAGATGATGCTACTGGTTGTATGGTGCAAACTGTCTAGTAAGCTAGCCAACGTTTTGCTCCAAGTGGCGTCGTCTTGATCAAGTAAATTTGCTAGCCATGTGCCTAAGGAATCAACGAGCAGGCAACTGTTTAAGGGAGCCATGTGAATGGTTTCTGCCAAGGCGATCGGAGTTTCGACTGTTGTCCAGGTAGGCGGGCGGCGTTGGCAATGCTGGTCAATACGGTCTTGCCATTCGCGATCAGATGGATCTCGTTGAGACGTGGCAATATAGAGTACAGACCTGCCAGAGCGAACTGCCAGAGTCTCTGCCCACTCACTCTTGCCTGATCGTGCTGGACCCGTCACTAAAATAAGTTGACGTTCAGAAGCTTGTTCAACCATCTTGACCTCTCAGAACGTGTGGCTCGATCGCTACTCTCTACACAGTTGCAAGCAGTTGTTTCACCGTGATGTTTCTCATGCTGCACACTCACCATTGCGGATCGCTTTTTAATAGAGCGGTTGCGGCTTCTACCACAAGCGGTTTAGAGAAGAAAAAGCCCTGACCGTACTCACATTTCAGTGTGCGTAAGCTGGCAAGCTGTTCGGCTGTTTCCACGCCTTCTGCCACAATATCCATACTCAGGTTGTGCCCCAAAAGAATGATGGTCTGGACAATTTGAGAGTCCTCACTTTCATCGCCCATGCGGCTCACAAAGGAACGATCAACCTTGATGGTGTTGGTCGGGAAGCGATGCAAATAGCTCAATGATGAATAGCCTGTACCAAAGTCATCAATGCTGAGTTGTAGATGGAGTGCTTTGAGCCGTTGGAGGAGGGCGATCGTAGACTCCACATCAGTCATAGCAATGCTTTCGGTAATTTCGAGCTTCAGGCTATGACCACTTAGTCCCGTCTCTTGCAACGTTTGTTCAATTTGCTCCACTAGATTTAGCTGTGAGAACTGCTTGCCTGACAGGTTAACACTGACGAGCAACGGTTGCTCTTGCGGAAATTGTTCTTGCCAGATTTTTAGCTGACGGCAGGCTTCATGAGTAATCCATTTCCCCATTGGAATGATTAGCTCAGTTTCTTCTGCTACTGGGATGAAATCGTTAGGCGGTACCAATCCACGATCGGGATGTTGCCAGCGAACTAACGCCTCAAAGCCAGCAATTTTGCCTGTTTGTAGGGAAATGAGCGGTTGGTAGTGCAGGCGGAATTCCTGTCGCTCGATCGCACGTCGCAGATCGGTTTCAAGCTGGAGGCGCGTCATTACCTGCACGCGCATTCCGGCCACAAAAACCTCATGGCGAGCCTTGCCTGATGCTTTCGCGCGGTGCATGGCAGTGTGGGCATCACGCAGGATGTCTTCAGGCGCATAGTTTGAGTTGGAGCGTCCGAGCACAATCCCAATGCTGGCGGTGCTGAATACGTCTTGCCCATCAAGCTGGATGGGCAGTGTCATTTGCCGTTGCAGTTGATCTGCTAGGTGCGTTACTTCGGCTGGATCTTGCACGTTGCGTCGTAAGATTGCAAATTCGTCGCCGCCGACCCGTGCAAACTGATCGGTAGGATGCAGGCAGGCTTTAAGTCGATCGGTGGTGGTCACTAGAAGCTGATCACCTAGGCGATGCCCAAAGCTGTCGTTAATGGCTTTGAAGCCGTCTAAGCCCACAAACAAAACGGCGATCGAGGGCGCGTCTGATGACCCAAACCTTCGACTAAAGGGGTGATGGTGTTGAATGACCCACTGAAGTTGTTTGATAAACAGAGCGCGGTTTGGTAAGCCTGTCAGTGCATCATGAAACGCATCGTGCAGCAGCCGATACGCTACAATACCCAGCGTTGCCAGCCCAAGGGCGATCGCGGCTGGCACCACTGGCACCCAGCCTGACTGCAACAAAATACCAAAACAAAGGCAGTATAAACCGCCGCTAGCTACTGCTATAGCAAATGCCAACGCACCAGGATGCCGAAACCGCCATGCCAGGATGCCGCCCACCATTGACCAAACCCATACCCAAGCAATTTCGCCTGGTTCCGACCAGTACCATAGCAAGGCTCTGCCATCTAAGACTTGACCCAGGATTTGACTCACCATTTGTGCATGAATCAAGACTCCAGGCGTTTTGGGGTTTTGTTGCGTTGCCGTTAAGTTGTAAGGCGTTAAGAATAAATCTTTGCCGCTAGGGGCTGTTGTGCCAATCAGCACGAGTTTGTCTTTCACCCACTCTGGCTGTAGTTCGTCTTTCAGCACCTGCGTCAACGTGACCTGTTGTGCCACAGTATTGCCGCGGTAATTCAGCAACACCTGATAGCCACGATCGTCGAGCGCCTGATAGTTGCCAGCACGTTTGTCGAGCGCTGGAAAAATGGCTGTGCCAATGTGCAATGCCTTTGCGTCAAAGCGAAACGGTAGCTGTTTGTCTGCCAGATACTGAAGGCTTGATCGGAGGGCAAACGAGTAATATTTTTCGTTTTTCGCAGTGACAAAAAGTAGATTGCGCCGTATGACTGCATCGGGGTCAATAACAAAATCACTGAAACCAACGCGATCGCGTGCGACTCCAGGTGGCGGTGGCACACTGCCAGTATCTTCATCGCCCAGCAGCATCACTGTTGTAACGTTGCTAGACTGCAACTGTTTCAGCAAGGTTGCGTGCCCTGGCTGCTGAGGCACATCACGATACAGATCTAACCCAATCACTTTTGGCTTGTATTGATCCAGCTTTGCTAGCAGTTGGGCAATGACTTGATCTGAGATGGGCCAACGGTTTTGCGATCGAATGTCATCTTCAGTAATATTCACTACCAGCAACCTGGGATCAGCACCAGCGCTAGGGCGTAGTCGAATCATCTGGTCGAACGCCAATAACTCTAGTGACTGGAGTCCGCTCACTTCACGCACGCCAAAAACTAAGCCTGTCACAATAATGCTAGTCAGCAGCGCAGGATGTTTGAGGGTCAGCGTCAACAGGCGGCGACCGTTTCTGATCATGCCTTTGAAGTTAAAGGGAAAATCCGTCATGTGAGCTGCCAAATCTGGAGGAGGGCAAGTGAAGAAACGGTAGAGCTTTAAGCCAAGTTATCCGCAGGCACAACAAAGCTGTGACCGTTGTAATCACCCTTACAGCAGGCAGAGACTTACAAAAATGGTACTGTCGATCGCGGCGGCTACGATCGCTCAGATAGATCGCTTTGTATGAGTAGATGATCACGACCAACCATCTGCATAGTACCCAACGCAGCCCAACACTAAACAGTTGTGGAACTGTCACTTAACGTAATTGTTTCAGCCTGCGAATAATGATTTGATGGTTATATCGGGATTGGAGAGAAGACAATAGCTTCAAAGCTGTTTTGCGCGCTGCGCGGTTTTGAGCCGTTAACACTGAGCAGGAGTGTTCTGCTTGTTCATGGAGCTTTGTTTTTATCTGTTGCTTGTTTCCGCCGTCGGCAGTTTGAGCAACGTTTAAGAGGCAAAGACAGCTACCCGAAACGCATGATCTAAGGTAATTGACACCTGTCTTACATCTCTACCAAAAGTGGCGCAAATTCATCCACTTAGGTGAGTCAGAGGGATGAGGTTAAAAAGATGAATTCTCTATAACCTGTTTATATGTTTCGGAATCAGCGCTAGCGGGTTTGTATCCATCTTCATCACCCCAGTGAAACATCCCTGGTGCCGGGACGGCACTTTACAAGGCAGCTTTTCGTTTAGTTCCAGAGGAGAAATACGATGCGAAACCCAATTACTACCGTTATCTCGCCGTGGTTCTCTCAGGCTTGTCGCGCCCGTCGTATTCTAGCAGGTTTATCGTTAACTGTTGGTCTTCTTGGTGCTGGATTGCTACCTGCAATTGCGAATACTGAAGCATCCAACAAGCCCCAAGCTGCTGCCAAGCAAGCTCTACCTGATGGTGTTTACCTGTATGGGCAATCGACGCAGCCCGATCAGGTTGGTCAGGGATACTTTGTTTTTGAGTCGAAGCAAGGAAATGTAGTTGGGGCGCTGTATATGCCACGCTCGTCGTTCGACTGTGCGTCTGGCAAGTTTCAGAACGACCAACTGGCGTTAACTGTAGTTAATAGCTACGATCGCACGACCAATCCCTTTGAAATTGCCTTAGAGCGTAACTCAAATGTGGCTTCACAAGGCAACCCAGCTTTTTCTAACCTTGGTCTACAAGGATTTGAGCGCATCAGCAATGTTAGTGAGAATGATCAACGCATTTTAGACGTCTGCAAAGCCGATTTTCAAAAGCAGACGAAAGCTAAGTAAAAAGGAAGCTAAGTGGTGAGCATGGTTCTAATTGGCATGACTTTGCTCACTGTCTTAGTATCGAGATTACATGGTTAACTCTCAAGCAGCAAGTAACTGGTTTTTGAGACAGTGGATAGCTTTTGCACCAATGCTCCGCCAAAAAGATTTTGATTAAGCTAACTGAGCCGTAAGGGCAGCTTTAATAACCAGATTGGCAGTTAAAGATTGGCTCTCTGGTGAAGCTGCTTCTACCTAACGGTATATTTTTGCTTGGAAAGCTCCTAAGCTTCCCGCTCCACTAAGATGATGTTTTCAGTCACCTTCTCGAAGGTGTCGTCGTGGCTGATCACAAAGAGTTGACGGAAGGTTTTGATGTTGGCGATCGCCTCTGCTAAATGATCACGTCGAGGTTTGTCCATATTCGTTGTTGGTTCATCAAAGAAGGCGATATCAATATCTGCCAACACTTTGAGTAGCGCTAATCGCACTGCTAACGCTGCACACATCTGTTCACCACCAGAAAGGTTGATAAAGCGGCGAGTGTGAGCACCTTCTTGTACCAGGATCTCGTACTCCCGAGTCCACTCTAGCCCTACATTAGGACGATTGAGCAATTCACGAAACAGGCGATCGGCTTCGCGGGAAATGTTTTGCACATAGCGTTCTGTGATACGGGGTCCTGCTTTCTTGTAGGCATCACGGGCAAACTTAACAAAGCGCTGGGTCTTTCGCTTTTGTTCTACTAACCCTTGAGCCTGTGATCGCTTAGTCTGGATCGTTTCTAGGCGTATTAGCTGTTGGTCTAGATCGGTTAGATACTTGAGTTTGTCTGGCAGACTGGCATTCAGCGCAATACTCTGTTCTTTCGTCTCCTGGTAAGCCGTTTGTACAGTTTGAAAACGCGCTGCATCAAAGGTTTCATTCAGGCGATCGCGTTCAGCACTCATAGCTTTTGCGTCTTGCTCTAAGGTTTGCAGTTGCACGATCGCAGTCTGTAAGAGCTGATCGCGCTCACGTCGGCTGTTTGCCAGTTTTTGATGCTCTAAGTATTCCTGATGTGCAGCGCGGTGTTGCTCTCGTAAGGCTTGCTGCTTTTGTAGCGTTTCTGCTAGGTCAGCAAACGCGGCGAGCTGTTGATCAAGCGTAGTGATCGCCCGCTGATCGATTGTCAAAGAGTTCTGCAATGCCTGAATTTTTACTTGCAAGTCAGGCTCTTGCTGAAGTTCCTGTTGCTGAAGACGACAACGACCGCGGGGATCGCCTAGAACGTCAAGCTCTTGACCTAGCCGTATGTGTTGCTTCTTCAAAAGCGGTTCGCCTGCCAGTTGAGTGTGCAGTTCGGTCAAGCTGGCTTGGAGCGCGATCGCCTCTTCGATTAACTGCTCTCGATCGTTCAGCAGACGGTCCAGGCTGGAAAATTCAACCTGTTGCTGACGAGCAATCTTTAAATCTGCTTGTAATTTCTGTAATTGCTGCTCCAGGCGGGTTTCCGATGTTTGCTCTGCTAAATCTTTGAGAATGTCTTGCAGCGCTGTCATCAGGTGCTCTTGCCAATGCACGCTACTTTGAAGCGTTGTGAGTGCGAGTTCCAGCGGCTCGCTCCACAGTGGCACGGTTTGCTGTAGATCTTTTAGCGTTGCTTTGGCTTGAGCAACTTGAGTGAGGTAACGATCGCCTTTTGCTGCTGACTGCTCCAGCAGTTGCCGTAAGTCTGCTTCAAACTGAGCGGCGGCGGCAATGCGACTCAGTTGTTGCTGGTAGCGTTGCTGCTGTTGCTCCAGGTGTGGAATCTGCTGCACCTGGGCTTTTAGTGCCTGAATCCGGCTAATATTTTGATCAATTTGAGTCACGCGGGTTTGTACCTGAGCAAGCCGTTTTTCCTGGTCTTTCAGGCTTCGCTGCCAATTGACACACTCCTGAAGCTGCTGATTAAGACTTTGTAAGGATTGTTCTAGCTGCTGCTGTTGTCCAATTAATGGCTCCAGTTGGATTATTTCGGCTCTTGCTTGCTGAAGACGATCGAGTTGATGGTTCAGGGTTGCCAGCTTCGTTTGACGATCGCGCAACTGCTCTTGATTCTGTTGTCGCTTTTGCTGAAGTTGGCGTTCCGATCGCTGCTGCTGTTCTAATTCATTAAGCGCTTTTTCTGCGAGTCCATACGCCTGAAACGCCTCGCGATTAGCTGTGCAGATTGCCACCGCTTTTTCCGCTTCTTGCAAATCAAGGCGCAATCGTTCAACTAATGCTGTTTCAGTCTGGATGCGAGCGACAAGCTTTTCTAATTGGCTATCAAACTGTTGGAGCTGAGTTGCCTGTGTGCTGAGTTGTGACTGCTCGTGCTGCCATTGCGCCAATGCTACTTGTACTTGCTCAAGCTCTGTTTGGACTCGTTTAACGTCTTCGCTTTGCTCCTGGCGCTTTTGCAGTAGCGGTGTCAATGCTGTTAAGTCGTCGTCATAGTGAGCAATTTCCTGTTCTAGGCCTTCTACCTGACCCTTCGCGTACTTTTCTAGATCACCTAGCTTTTTCCAGCTTTGCTGATATTCTTCAACCTTTAAGATCTTGTCAAAAATCGGCTTGCGCTTCTCCTTCGTCAGCAGAAAGTCAACGGCAAAGGTTCCTTGTGGTACGCCGATCGTGCTGGAAAAGAGCTGGCTCAAATCGGTTCCTGGGGCTACGCCCAAATGTTCGCGCAGCCAGGGTATGACTTCTTCTTTGATGCGGCTGTAAGGGAGGCGCTCATCAAGCTGGGGATCGTAAAGTGTATAGCTTTTGCTGGTGCAACGCTGGACTTCGTAAGTACGTCCGTCGCGGCTAGAGATAAAGGCAACTCGCACTTGAGCACTCGCAGCCCCATTCCGCACTAAATCCTCTTTGTTGTAGTCGCCAGCATAGTCGAACAGTGCCCAGGCGATCGCTTCTAGAATGCTTGTCTTCCCCGCACCATTTTCGCCACAGATAGCGTTGGTTCCTGGCTGAAAAGTAAAGTGGCGATCGCTGTGCGACTTGAAGTTCTTAAGGCTAACCGAGAGAATTTCCATGATGAATGCGTTCAGTTAGCAGTGAGAATTGAAGACAATCGTGTTCGAACAATTGTACTAACTATGGTTCGAAAGGTATAGTAATTTGCCTGTCACCGTCCGGAGCCAGCAATCAAGAGCGATCGCAGACTACTGATCGCTTCGCTGCAATCATTTAGCTGAAGGGGTTTGCCCAAGGTAAAGTAAGCGCCTTAGTTGGTCTTTCAGTAGGCTTGATCGACTAAGTTGACACCAAACAAGCTGCCTGCTTCGTCGAGCGCGCAGCCTTATTGTCTCTCAAGTTAGAACTTAGGCTTAAATGATTGGCTGAATCAGGGGTATATCTAGTCAGGGCACATCTGGTTGAGCGAGCTTGCACAGCAACCTTGCTGCCAAAAAGCAATCCAGGCAACTTGTAATAGTATTGAAGCGCGAAGCTAGGAAAAAAGCTGAACCGAGTAGAAGATTACTTTTACTTGATCGGTTTTAAGTGGAGCTGACGGGAGTCGAACCCGTGTCCGCCCTGGGTATTGGTACACCGTTCGTTCACAGGCTTAGCTTCTCTAATCCTCAAAGCGGGAACCATCCATTATCCCGGACGGTGGGATTCTCTGATAATTTCTTAGCTAGAAAGCCTACCAGAGAAAGCTTCCTAGAGCATCCGTTGGGGGTTGTCTGTCATACTTAACGGAGTCTGTATGACAAACGCTCGAACCGGTTAGAGGTTGTTAGGCAGCAACTAGTGCTTGCTTACGAGCAAAGGGTACAATGTTGTTCGCATGTACGTTGTTTGAGCCATTGATTTATGAGAGTTAGCTCGCTCTCAGCCTGAATCACACTGTATTGTTCGCCAAAACGTCGAAACCGTTACAGCCCCATACATCTCTATATTATACCTTCTCTTTGCAGATGTAGGTTGCTGTGGAGTAACACATCGCGACGGTAAACGCGTAGTTCAACTGCAATAATGGTAGCCACTGTCCGCTATCGTTACTTGTTAAACGCTAATGCATCGTCTTGCTACTTTGCCGGGAGGCTGGAATCCATCCTCAGATGGCGTGATTTTTGTTGAACAACAGCCCGCGCCGATCGTCGTGATTACCGCTGCGGATACTGATATTCAAACGCTTGCTGTTGCTGTTGCCCAACTACCCGCAGGCTTTCCGTCGTTACGTGTAGTGAATTTGCTGCAACTTCAGCAGCAGTTGACGATCGACACATATGCGGAAGATGTTTTAGCCAACGCAACAGTCATTATTGTGCGCTTGATTGGCGGGCAGTCTTACTGGAGCTATGGGTTAGATGTAGTTGAGCAAACGGCGAAAGAAACGGGTGCCGCGCTCATTTTTATTCCTGGTGATGAACGTCCTGATCCAACGCTGACCAGTCATTCTTCTGTTTCGCTGGCGCTGGTCAATCAGGTGTGGCAGTACTTTATTGAGGCGAGCAGTGAGAATTATCAGAATCTACTGAGGTTTGTTGCGGCGGAGTTTTTGCAGCAGGCGATCGACTACAAGCCGCCGCAATCAGTACCGCGTGTTGGGCTTTATAGACCCTCTGGCACGTCTTTGGCGGAGGCTACTGTTCATACAGATTGTTGTGGCTTCAATGAAAGCCCTCTCCGGGGGACTTCCCCCCGGTCCCCCGCCGCTTGGGGTCCTAACTCCCCCAAACCCCCCGAACAGGAGGGTTGTGGTGAAAAGCAGGTATGGCTTGAGGGTGATCTATTAAATGCTGAAGTTTCTGGGGAGACGGCGTTAGAAAAGCCTGTTGCAGTGTTGAGTCATGAAAAAGATGGAAAAAAAACGCGGGGCGTGGCGATCGTCTTTTATCGGGCGCATTATTTGGCAGGTAATACAGCAGCGATCGATGCTCTTTGTGAGGCATTAATTAGGCGGGATTTAACGCCTGTACCCATTTTTGTTTCGTCACTTAAAGAGCCGGACGTACAGGCAGAACTTAAGTGCTATTGCAGCCAGAATGTTGACGTTTTGCTGAACACGACTAGCTTTTCGTTGGCGAGTTTAGAAACTGATACGCCTAAAGTTGATTTATGGCAGACGTTGAATGTGCCTGTTTTTCAGGTCATTTTTAGTGGTGGTACTCGTGAGGCTTGGGAAGCAGGTGTACAAGGATTAACGCCTCGAGATATGGCAATGAATGTTGCCTTGCCAGAAGTGGATGGCAGAATCATTACGCGAGCCGTTTCTTTCAAAACAGTGCAGACTCAAAATGCACTTTTGCAAACGGATGTAGTGGTTTATGAACCAGAGCGATCGCGTATTGAATTTGTCGCAGCATTGGCTTCTAATTGGGTGAAATTGTGTCAAACTCCGATCGCAAAACGAAAAATTGCGCTTATTCTCGCGAACTATCCCAACCGTGATGGACGGTTAGCCAATGGAGTGGGTTTAGATACGCCAGCAAGCTGCTTAGAAATCTTGAAAGCGCTTCAGAATGCTGGTTATACCGTGCCGGAGTTGCCTGAAACCAGTGATGATCTGATGCAACTGCTTGCGGCTGGAATCACAAATGATCCAGAAAGCTTAGATCTACGATCGGTCAGCCAAGCCTTACCATTGAAGGATTATCAAGCTCACTTTCAAACACTGCCGCTGCCAGTGCAAACAGGCATTCAAAATCGTTGGGGTAAGCCTCCTGAAACAGATGCCTTTCCGATTGCAGGTATGCAATTTGGCAATGTGTTTGTTGGCATTCAACCAGCGCGTGGATACGATCGTGATCCCACTCTTAACTATCATGCGCCTGACTTAGAACCGACCCATTCGTATCTGGTGTTTTATCACTGGGTAAACGCTCACTTTGGTGCCAATGCTGTTGTTCATGTAGGTAAACATGGCAATTTAGAATGGCTACCAGGGAAAAGCGTGGCGCTATCAGAAAATTGCTATCCCGAAGCGGTTTTTGGTGCCATGCCACATTTCTATCCCTTCATCGTGAACGATCCGGGTGAAGGTTCTCAGGCAAAACGTCGATCGCAAGCAGTCATTCTGGATCATCTGACGCCACCGATGACCCGCGCTGAGTTATACGGTAGTTTGCATCAGTTAGAAGGCTTGATTGATGAGTATTATGAAGCCCAAACGCTTGATCCAGCACGAGTTAGTTTGATTCGCGATCGCCTCATGCAACTCATCCAGCAGGAAAATCTTCACAAGGATTTGGGCATTGAAACTGAGTTGTCTGATGAGGCTATTACTAAGGTTTTAACTGCTGCTGATGGCTACTTATGTGAACTTAAAGAAGCTCAAATTCGCGATGGTCTGCATATTTTTGGGCAATGTCCTGATGGGCGACAACTGCGCGACTTAATCGTTGCGATCGCTCGTAATCCCAACGCCAATCGTCTTGGTTTAACCCGCGCGATCGCCCAAGATTGGCAACTCGACTTTGATCCACTCACCGCTACATTAGGCGATGTTTTAGAACCCACTCAGCATCCCGCTCTCCAAACTTGCCGCATCATTGGCGATGCTGTCGAAGTCATTGAAACCCATGCTGCCACCCTTGTCGAAGCACTTCTTACTCATCCAATAGCTTTAGTTACAAACGCTAAACCCCCTTCGATCGCTCCTGTCTCTCTACCTAAGACTTCCTATTCAGGGGACTTCCCCTCGGTCCCCCACATGGCGGGGGACCGAGGGGAAGTCCCCCGGAGAGAGCCTGAAACCGAACTAACAGTGCCTGCATACGATCTCTGTCCGCAACACACCATTGGGCAGCAAACGCAACAAGAATTGCTTTGGGTGCGCGATCGCCTCCTCCCCGCCCTCCGCCAAACCGATCAAGAAATCATCAACCTCCTACGCGGCTTAAACGGACACTACATCCCCAGTGGTGCCTCCGGTGCTCCCACTCGTGGGCGACCAGAAGTATTGCCTACCGGACGCAACTTTTACTCTGTAGACATTCGCGCCATCCCCACTGAAACCGCTTGGGACATCGGACGCAAAGCTGCCGAAACCCTGATAGAACGATATACTCAGGAACACGGCGAATACCCCAAAACCTTAGGACTATCCATCTGGGGAACCTCAACCATGCGAACCGGTGGCGATGATCTGGCAGAAGCACTCGCCTTGCTAGGCGTACAGCCTGTCTGGGATGGCGTCTCACGACGGGTCATTGATTTCGAGATTCTGCCCCTATCCTTTTTGGGTCGTCCACGAGTAGACGTAACCCTGCGGATTTCTGGCTTCTTCCGCGATGCATTTCCTAATTTGATCGACCTTTTTGATAGCGCCGTGAACGCTGTAGCAAATCTCAACGAACCTGCTGACCAAAATCCCCTTGCCGCTCAAGTGCAGCAGGAAACCTTGCGCTGGGAAGTTGAAGGACTGATGGCAGAACAGGCAGCCACACGATCGCGCTACCGCATTTTCGGCTCCAAACCCAGTGCTTACGGAGCCGGACTACAAGGCTTAATTGAAGCGCAAAACTGGGAAAGCGACGATGATTTAGCCCGCGCCTACATTAACTGGAGTGCTTACGCTTACACCCGCAACGCCGAAGGGAAATCAGCCCCTGAAGCCTTTACTCAAAGACTCGGCACCATGCAAATTGTGTTGCAAAACCAGGACAACCGTGAACATGATTTACTCGATTCAGACGATTACTATCAGTTTCAAGGTGGCTTAACAGCGGCAGTACGCTCTGTATCAAAAACTTCTCCAGAAATCTACTTTGGCGATCATTCCCGTACCGCACAGCCTAAAGTCCGTAAACTGAGTGAAGAAATTGCCCGTGTTTACCGTTCTAGAGTGGTCAATCCTAAATGGATTGAGGGTGCAATGCGTCATGGCTATAAAGGTGCGTTTGAAATGGCAGCGACACTTGATTATTTGTTTGCCTATGATGCCACCACTCACTGCGTTGAAGACTTCATGTACGAAGGCGTTGCAGCGGCGTACGTCTTTGACCCAGCCGTGCAGAACTTCATCCAAAAAAGTAACCCCTGGGCACTGCGCGACATGGCAGAACGACTGCTAGAGGCGAACCAGCGCGGCTTATGGTCACAGCCTGATCCTAAAATGCTAGACCGCTTAAAAGCGATCGCTAACGAAGCCGAAGGGACGATCGAAGCACAGTATCCTGAAACACAGCATTCTGCCATTCACCTCACATGAGATGATGAAGGAGATATTTTTTGTAGAAAAATTTAAGACGTTTTGCCCTTCAAAAAGTTCTAAGTCTTGTCACTCCTGGGTATATAGATGTCGTGGCTTACTGGTTCTATGCAGAGTGCTTCTACAACGTTCCAGCTTGGGTGCAGTGTACTAATTGCGGTTAGTCTTGTTACCGCAAAACCTGTGAAGGGTCAGGATGTGGAACCAGAGCGATCGCCCCAGCTTTTGCTGACTGTACCCACGGTTGCAAAACAGCCTCATCCGCCAACGGTGCTGTCAACTACGGTTGCCCCAGTGAGCCAGCTTACAATCGCTCAAGGCATCCCTGCTAACGCTGCGCCACAACAACTACCACGAGAACCGTCGCCACCGTCTACGCAACCGCCTCCAGCTTCTACCCCTGCACCCTTACCGCCCCCTGATCAGCTGCTGCCGCGACCCGGTTCACAGCCAGCAGCGCCATTTGAAAACACGCTTGAGACCATTACGGTCGAGCGCTTTGAGGTTGTTGGCAGCACCGTGTTTAGTGCAGCAGAGTTTGCCAAAATTACGGAACCGTTTACTAAGCGTCCACTCGCGATCGTCGAATTGTTTCAGCTTCGGTCTGCCATTACGCAGCTTTATCTTGACAAGGGCTACATTACGTCTGGAGCCTATGTGCCACCACAAACGCTTCAGCGTGGAGTCGTGACCATTCGGGTCATTGAAGGTAAGTTGGAGACCATCACCGTTTCAGGTACCCGCCGACTCAGCCCAAACTACGTGCGATCGCGGCTGGCAATCGCAACAGGCGCACCGCTGAACCGTGATCGACTACTAACAGCCTTACAGCTGCTCCAGCTTGATCCACTGCTGCAATCCCTTTCGGCAGAACTCTCTGCTGGCACCCGTCCCGGCGAGAGTGTGCTGTCGGTACAAGTAACAGAAGCTCGTTCTTTGAACTCGCAGCTTACTTTTGATAATGCACGTGCGCCTAGCGTAGGAACTAATCGTCGCCAAATTCAGATTAGTCAGGGAAACACTATAGGTTTGGGCGATCGGCTGAGTGCTTCCTACACCAACACAAATGGCAGTAACGCGATCGATTTGGGCTATGTACTGCCGCTCAATCCGCGCAATGGCACTCTGAGTCTCAATTATGGCAGCGCTGCCAGCTCGATTATTGAGCCACCCTTTGATGTGCTCGAGATTGAGTCCAAAGCCCGCTATTATGAACTCGCGTTTCGCCAGCCGCTCGTCCAAACGCCTACCCGCGAACTGGCAGTTGGCATTACCGCCACCCATCGCCAAAGTGAAGCCACGCTGTTGGATGGACTCATTCCCTTTCCAGCGTTGGGAGCTGATCCCGATGGCAAAACACGCCTTACTGCCCTGCGTTTTTTTCAGGAAGCAACCTGGCGCAGTGGTACAGAAGTGATTGCACTCCGCTCCCAGTTCACCGTCGGGCTAAACGCTCTCAGCGCCACTATTAACCCTGACTCCCCCGATAGCCGCTTCTTTGCATGGCGTGGACAAGGGCAGTGGGTGCGGCTGCTAGCTCCCGATACCTTGCTGTTGGTGCGCGGCGACTTACAACTGGCAGACCGACCGATGCTACCACTGGAACAGTTTGGTTTGGGTGGTCAAGACAGTGTGCGTGGCTATCGTCAAGATGCACTGCTGACTGATAACGGTCTGTTTACTTCAGCAGAAGTGCGCTTTCCCATTCTGCGCCTACCTAAATTAAATAGCCTGTTGCAACTGACCCCCTTTATTGATCTCGGCACCGCCTGGAACCTGGGAAACGCACCCAATCCCGACCCAAGAACGCTCTTAGCGGTTGGTTTGGGGCTGCGGTTGCAATATAGCGATCGCCTGACGGCTCGCCTGGACTGGGGCATACCACTTACTGACATCAGTGGTGCAAAAAACACATTGCAGGAGAACGGGCTGTATTTCTCGATCGTTATAAGACCGTTTTAATGCGAAAGGAGAAGCAGAGGAACAATTCAAAGCTCAAAACTTTCCCTCCTTCCTCCTGACCGGTTCTGGTAAAGGTAAGATTGCTAGACATGAAGACCCTTTTAACTAATACTTGCGCTCAGTTGGCGATCGCAATGACACTCGTTGCGTGTAATCCTTCTCGACCACCTGTCACCTCTTCGCCACAGCCGGATGCACTGCCCGCCAGTCCCATAATTGCTAGCCCTTCACCGCAATCAACGGCGATTGCCAATCCGTTTGTGAAAGGTGTGGACAAAGCAGCGAGTGCCACTCAGTTAACGCAGTCTGCTCAAACTACAGACGATTGGAGACTGGTCGTTAGCCAATGGGAGCGAGCGATCGCCTTTATGAAAGCAGTGCCGCCATCAAGCCCTAACTACAAGGCGTCGCAGAAACTGCTACCGAGCTATCAGCAAGCCCTGATACGTACTCAACAACAAGCAAAACGCGGTGGCACCCTACCATCATCGAGTGTTGCCCAAGGTAGTGCAGAGGGCGGTGTTCCGCTGATAGCGGGCGACCAATCTGGTGCTAGCCCTGACGTATCAAAAGATGCTGTGAAAACGATGGAGGCTGCCATTACTATCAGTGCTTTATTGCAGCAGCAGCAGCAGTTTTTTGTTAAACAGAAGCGTTTTGCTTCTAGCCTCACAGAGTTAGGTACTAGCATTCCTGCAAGCACACCAAACTATAGCTACAGCACTGGTGTGAAGCAAGCCAAGCAAGTTATTGCTACAGCGACAGCGAAGCAAGACGGTATACCCAGCTACACAGGCGCGATCCTGTTCGCTAAGGATGACAAAAACAACGCAACGCCAGTGGCTGCCGTTTGTTTCACTACCCCGTTTGGAAGGACACCGCCGCCCCCGCCCCAATTAATTGGCAAGGACGCACAGTGCCCAGCAGGTTCTACTAAAATGTAAGGCTAACGTCGCCGACCAAAGCTACGTGATCGGGAACTACCAAAACCTCGGCTAGGGCTACGATAGGTGCGGTTGGGACGATCGGAGCGTCGCAGTGTGCTGTTGCCATAGCCAGTGCCAGTGGAACGATTCGCTTGTCCGGTGTTGCGCGTTCTGGCAGTACTGGAGGACGGTGATCGCAACTGTCCGGTTGTCCGCAACTGGTTGTTACGCACTGCTGCCGGAGGAGCCTGATACCGCGATTGGTATCGGTTTACGGCTTGATTGTAAGAGGAGCCATAGCCGCCGTATCCAGTCATAGGCACACCTGGTTGATACATGGGTGGCATATAGTACTGCGGTCTAAAGAGTAAGCTGCCGATCGCTTGCCCTGCCAATGCGCCTGCAAACGGTGTCCAGAAATTAGACTCTTGACGTACTACAACGGTTTCTGGGCGACCTGTCTCTGGATTGTTTTGAGTTTCCGTCACGTTATGAACGTACTCAATTTTAAAGTCCTCGGTGAGATGAAGAGACGGTTGACCCTTCTCAACCTTGAGGTAACTCTTCTTACCAGCCGCAATTTCTTCTTCAGTTAAACGAGCCATCTGTAGGTTGGTGGCGCGAAACGCAGATGATTCACCCGGTTTTGTATTGAGTACAGCTACGTTGTATTCGCCACCATCATCGTTGTAAGTTGCCTGCTGTACAGGGTACTCACCATCCGAAAGGCGGCTTTGGGCAACTGGGCGAGTTGATTGAGTTGGCTGCGATCGCGTTTCAGTATTTGAGTTGTTTGCAAGAGGACTGCCGCACCCGACCGAAGTCCAGATGAGCGTCAAAGTCATTGAGAGAACTAAAAATTTGCGAAGCATACGTCTAAAGGTGATTAAAGGTGTCAGTGAGTAAAGGGGCAGCCAAGGAAGAGTCAATTTAAAGTGGAATAAGCTCTGGGAAGTTGCTAAGCACCTGATCAGGTGTCAACTCATCGCCTAACCGTGCGGGCGAAAAGTGCACCTGAACGGCCCGTAGCCTTTCCTGGTAATGCAGATTGATCATTGCCTTTAGCCCTATTCTCAAAGCACTCATGTTGGCAAGATCAGTTTCCAGCTCTGGTACTTCGCCCTCAGAAGCAATCGTTAGCATTACAACAAGGTTACGGGTGGCAGGTAGGGTTAGCGGGTCACCAGCAGTCCCAACTGACTCCAGCGCTGGGGTACTGAGATAACGCTGTGCCGAATCGGTAAACAATTCTGTAACAAAATCGCCTGCCTCGCCTTCATCCCAAAAGACCTCCCCTTCGTTACCAGCAGCTTGCCAGTAGATGTCGTGCTGAAGTAAGCCCTGGCAAATTTCGACTAAGCCTTCTCCTAGCTCTTGCATGTCGCCTTCTGTATCTACAGCGTCACGCGCAGCACTATTAAGGATGCCTAGCAGCGGAGCGACTTCATCACCTACTAGATGGATAAAGATCCGACAAACAACAAACCGAGTTTTGCCAGTGAATTGATTAAGGCGATCGCGCCACGCATTCATGTCTTCTTTCCTCTGGTAATAGTGATAGTCGCGTTAATCAGGCTAGTCCTGCCACTACTGTATGCAGCCACTCGCATAAAACTATCTACCTCAGGTGTAGCCCACATTCTGGTCTGCATAAGGTGCGGATTTCTGCCCATTAGGTGACGGTTGGCAGAAGGCAAAAGGCAAAAGGTAGAAGGCGAAAGGCAAAAGGTAGAAGGCAGAGGGCAAAAGGCAGAAGGTGACATTTACTAATGGCTCCCCTAGCCCCCCTTCCCTCCTGCACCTCTGCTCCCTAGCTTCCCTAGCTTCTCCTCCCCCTTACTCCCTTGCCTCCTTGTGAGTGCTACCGTAGAACGGTGCTGAAAGAGTTTTGCAGCCATTATTCTTTAATTCAAAAGCCAAAATCGTTAGATGAGTATTTTTACGCTGCGATCGCTCCACAAAGACTTTGGCATCAAAGAGATTTTGCATGGTGCCAACTTTAGCCTGGATGATGGCGACAAGGTGGGGTTAATTGGCACCAACGGCTCTGGTAAATCCACGCTGCTCAAAATGATTGCGGGGCAAGAGTCGATCGACAGTGGCGAAATTCTCGTTAACTCTGGTGTTCGCATTGTCTATCTACCGCAGCAGCCAGAGCTAGACGACGATCGCACCGTCCTAGAACAGGTCTTTGCAGACAGTGGCGACCAGATGGCATTGGTGCGGGAGTTTGAGGAGGTTTCTGATAAGCTGGCGCACGGGCATGGTGATCCAGACCAACTGATGGCGCGACTTTCTAGTCTGACGCATCGCCTAGATGCAACCGGAGCCTGGGACTTAGAAACCAATGCCAAAATTATTCTGACTCGGCTTGGCATCGAGGACTTTGATGCCAAAATTGGCAGCCTTTCAGGTGGCTATCGCAAACGTATTGCCCTGGCAGCAGCGTTACTGTCGGAACCAGATGTGCTGCTGATGGATGAGCCAACTAACCATTTAGATGCGCTCTCAGTCGAGTGGTTGCAAAGTTATCTCAACCGCTTTCGAGGCGCACTGCTGTTGATTACTCACGATCGCTACTTTCTCGATCGCGTGACCAATCGCATTCTGGAGATCGATCGCGGCGACCTTTACACCTACAGCGGCAACTACTCCTACTACTTGGAGAAAAAGGCACTATCAGAAGACTCTGCCGCCAGCACCGAGCGCAAGCATGCAGGACTGCTGCGACGCGAGCTGGAATGGCTGAAACGCGGTCCGAAAGCGCGCAGTACGAAACAAAAGGCACGCATCGATCGCATCCGTGCCATGCAGGCAACCGAATTCAAGCAAGGGCATGGCAAAGTTGATCTGGCGACGGCAGGGCGGCGCATTGGCAAGAAAGTCATTGAGCTGGTGAATGTCTCGAAAGGCTACGGCGATCGTACATTAATCAAAAACTTCACCTACGAGTTCAGCCCCGAAGATCGCGTGGGGATCATCGGTGGCAATGGTGTTGGCAAGTCTACCTTGATGGACATGATCACCGGGCGCCTGCAGCCCGACTCTGGCACGGTCGAAATCGGCACGACTATTCACATCGGCTACTTTGACCAGCATTCCGATGACCTTACGCTTAAGCCTGAACAGCGTGTGATCGACTATCTCAAAGATGTCGCTGAACTGGTGAAAATTGCGGATGGTTCCGTCATCACTGCCTCTCAAATGCTGGAACGCTTTCTATTTCCTGGTAACCAGCAGTATGCCCCGATTAGCAAACTCTCTGGTGGTGAAAAGCGCCGTCTTTTCCTGTTGCGCGTGCTTATGAGTGCTCCAAACGTCCTCATCTTGGACGAGCCGACTAACGACTTAGATGTGCAAACCCTTGCCGTCCTGGAAGATTATTTAGAAGACTTCAACGGTTGCGTAATTGTTGTTTCTCACGATCGCTACTTCCTCGATCGCGTGGTTGATACCATCTTTGCCTTTGAGTCTGACGGTACTCTGCGTCAATACCCTGGAAATTACTCGGTGTATTTGGACTATAAGCAGGCAGAGGAAGGTGAGGAGAAAGGAGAAAGGAGAGAGAGAGAGGCGAAAGAGGAGAGGGAGGAAAAAGAAGAGCGGAGAGCGGAGAAAGACGTTCAACCGGAGCAACCCTTGCCCCTTGCCCCTTCCCCCTCACCCTCTAAAGCTCGCAAGCTTTCCTACAAAGAAAAGCGCGAGTTCGAGCAGTTAGAAGCACAGATCCCCGCTATGGAAGCGGAGAAAGAGCAGATTGAGCAAACGTTGTATAAAAACCCGCCGTCAGGTTTCACTGAAGTGCAAACACTGTCTTCTCGGCTAGCCGAGTTGAATGCTGCGATTGATACTGCAACTGATCGCTGGCTAGAGCTATCTGAACTAGCGTCTTAGCCCACAACAAGCTTTAATCTGTAACAGGTTTAATCTGTAAGATTGCGTCTATAAACTCGCACTAAAGGGACTGGAACAGAACCTTTCACACAGAGCTATAGCAATCTTAAACAAATTCGCTCTCTGGCAAAAAGCCATAGCAAAGGGCAACGGGTGAATCTAAAACACCGTTCATCCCACATTCTTTGCGCCCGCAGTGAATGCAGTCTGATTGGGTTGGCAACACTAATTCGATCGCAGGATAGACGCTGATCCCCTGATTAATAAAGCCCTGCGCTTCCAAATCTGAGAGGACACTGCAAATTAGAAGTGCCTGGGTAACACCAAGTGCTTCCCGCTGGTAGTTGATTTGCTTTAGCGTTTCTCCAAACCCCTGAGTATCAGGTTTAATCAGCACCAGCACTTTTTCCGTCAGGCTAATGAAGCAATTCGGTTTGTCTTGCTCAAACAAATCCTTGTACTGAAGCGTAAACGTGCCATCGGGGTAGCGCAATGTGCGAATCTGCCGTAAGAAAGGCAGGGTGAAGTTGCCCATCTCATCGATGGTATACCACCAGGATTTGTGCCACGCGTCAAAGGGCAAATGCAAGATTTCCTCAATTTGCTCTGGGCGAAACCCTGCTTCTACTAGCAGCGAGACAGTCAGTGACAGCGACAGATTTTTACCCAGCATCTGCATCTCTGATTCATGCTGAGTAAGTCTTGCCAACTCTCGGCTCTCTTGAGTGCGGCTATTGCTTTTAAACAAGCGCTCTACTTCCCCAGGCGGTGCCAGCTTGCAATAAACCACTTCAAAATGCACGATGCCATCAGCCGTCTGTTGATAGCCTGTTGGTACACCAACCTGCGTCGAAATAGTGCGAATGGAATGCCCCTGAGCCAGTGCAGGGATGCAGTTTTCTAGCAGTGACTTGAGTACGTAGCTGTCAGCGATCGCCAGCGCCAGTTGGATCTGGTCATGCAGATTGGGTGCTCTTACAGCATCACTCACCGGATGAAACAGCGGATTCGTTGGCATAGCCTATTACCCATCGCTACTGCAGAATAAACGCTATTGTCGAACAGTTTTGACAGAACATCCCTACACTTGCACTTCTCTTAAGAAATCGATAGCTTTTGCCTGCTTGATAGTAGTGCTCGCTACGAAGCACCAACAGCCAAAAGGTATAGGGAAGCAGCCAGCGTTCAGCTAATAATGTTTCGGTATGAGTAGCCGCACTGCACTAAGGTCAATTGCTCAATAGCGTGTGAATAATCTGGCTTGCACCCAAATCCAGCGATTTTGCAAAAAATGATGTTGCCTGGGTGTGCGATGGCATAATGGAGCAACTGACTACTTATGTTCCATTCGCAACCCGCTATTAGTTATGTCACAAGGACAGGGATTTGGCTTCGGTCTTGGCAAGATGAAGGAGCTGAAAGAAGCCTTCACGAAAGCGCAACAGGTTCAAGAGGGAGCCAAACGGCTTCAAGAAGAACTGGAACAAATGGAAATTGAAGGAGAATCGGGTGGCGGTTTGGTGAAGGTTGTGCTCAGTGGCAACCAGGAACCTCTTAGCGTTACCATTTCGCCCGATGCTCTCGGTGAAGGTGCAGAAGTGCTTTCAGATTTGGTTACGGCAGCGATGAAAGATGCTTACAACCGCTCAACCGCCACCATGCGCGAACGGATGGAAGAGCTAACCGGTGGGCTAAATTTACCAGGAATGTAGAGATTGAGAGGCAGTTAGACGGCAGGGTTAATAACACTGCTTTACGGTGTGTCTGGTGACTAGACCCTGCTTCTGCATTTGGCATTCTGCTGTGGTGTGCCAAACCTATTAATCTCCAAGTGCTTCCAGTTATATGCGCTACATTTGCTCTGCTGTTCGTCTACGAAAAGCTGTAGCTGTTCCGTTTAAAGTTTTTCTGTCCCTACGGCACAACTAATGCCCTATACGCTGCTGTTCGTTTGTCTTGGTAATATTTGCCGTTCTCCCTCAGCAGAGAACATCATGAATCATCTGATTGCTCAAGCCGGTTTAAGCGATCGCATTCAATGTGATTCAGCAGGCACTGCTAGCTACCATGTTGGTAGTCCGCCTGATCGTCGGATGGCGGTCGCCGCACAACGGCAAGGTCTTACACTGCGTGGCAGAGCACGGCAATTTACAACGGCAGATTTTGAGGCATTCGATCGCATTCTGGCAATGGATCGAGAGAACTTTAACAATATCTGCGCCCTTGACCCTGCTGGTAACTATCGGTCTAAGGTGCAGCTCATGTGTGATTTCTGTACTCGGCATACTTTACAAGAAGTACCTGATCCTTACTACGGTGGCTCTGAAGGGTTTAATCAGGTGATTGATTTATTGTTTGATGCCTGTGAAGGGTTGCTGCACGACGTAAACCAGCAGCTAGCGACGAGCAAAATGCTTTAACAAGCTAGCTTGTAGCAGGCAACTTTTTAATTGTAAGCACCACTCTAAAGTCAGACAAGCAACTTAAAGTGCTTCGATCGCTTGCTTCAGATCAGCCGTCAGCAATTGAGCGCTTTGCTTCGGTGTCTTTGCATTATATGCAGATACCTGTATTGGCTGACCAATGCAGACCTTAACTTTGCAGCGCCACGGCACAGATGGATCGCTGTAATGAATACGAATTGGAACAATCTGGATACCAAGCTTGGGTCGGCTACTTTCTGCCTGTAGCGCCAACCGCGCCAGACCTGGCTTGAGGCGCTGTACTGGACCATCGCGAAAGATATTGCCTTCCGGGAAGATCACAAGGGTTTCGCCATCTTGTAGCAGATCAACCCCATGACGTAGGCTAGCGATCGCCGGACGTTTGGGATCGATGGGAAAGCCGCCTAACCGTCGAATAAACCAGCCTTGCAGCCCTCTAACTTCATCTGCCGAAACCATGAAGCGCGGGTGATGTCCTGTGATATCGTGTCCCGCAGCATAGGGAATCATCATGGCATCCCAGCGAGAACGGTGAGTGGGGGCAAGAATCACGGGACCAGTCCGAGGAAGATTGCTGCGCCCAATAACTTCAACCTGCCTAAAATAAGCGGGCACAAGAAGATAGCGACCAAGCGGATAGACTAATGATGCTAACCATGATGAACACTGGGACGACGCAGCGATCGATGCGCTTTGACCCTGGCTTTGACCCTGAGAGATGCCACCTTTAAGCAGTTGCACAAAAAGCGAATTCTTCGATGCTGGCTGCTCAGAGTCAATCTTCGATGGATCAGAGTGATAGCACTCCCGGCACTTTTCTGGCTCTTGGTCAAGTGAATTTACCAACGAATCGGCGCTGGTTGGCAGTTGCCCTGAAGCGTAGAGTGGTCTAGTTGGATCGAGCGAGTTCATAGGGTGACGAGGGGAACGAGGTGCGGAAACAACACGTAAACCTACCCTAGAGCGCTACGCGATCGTCGTTGTTATTGCTAAGGACACTTTCTAGGGTGTCATGAAGTATGATGACGTCGCTGAGCAAACCAATCCTGTAGCTGCTGTCGGCAAGGCACTTCTAGCACACCACCCATGACAGGAAGACGATGGTTAGAACAATCGCTGTCAGGTATATTTAGCACCGATCGCACAGCCCCAGCTTTAGGATCATCGGCTCCATACACTAGCTGCCCCAGTCGTGCCAGCACTAGCGCCCCTGCACACATTGGACAGGGTTCCAACGTGACGTAAAGGGTGCATTGGGTAAGATGCCAGTCATTAAGTACCCGTCCTGCTGCTCGTAGTGCGAGAATCTCCGCATGAGCAGTTGGGTCATGGTCCCGCTCACGCCGATTTTCTGCCTCTGCGATCGCTCGTCCATTCGCATCGACAATCACGGCACCTACCGGCACATCTCCTGCTTCGCCAGCCATCCGAGCCAGGGCGATCGCTCGTTCCATCCACTGCCGATGTCGCACGTATTCTGGATGATCAAAGGGAGAAGGCAAGGGGTGAGGAGTGAATGGGTGAAGAGGAGTAAGGAGTGAATGGGTAAGGGGGGAAAGGGGGAATTAAGTGTCGGCTTTTGCCTTCTGCCTTTTGCCTTTTGCCTTCTAACTGCTAGCTGCTAACAGCAAGTCGAGCTTTTGTTCTTGATCAAGCTGGTAGAGGTCATCACAGCCACCAATGTGCTTTTGATTGATAAAAATCTGCGGCACAGAACGTTTTCCGTTAGAGCGCTCTGCCATTTTAGTTCTGGCTGCTTCATCACCATCAATTTTGTATTCTGTAAAGCTAGCTCCTTTCCACCATAAAAGCAGTTTGGCGCGAATGCAGAAGGGACACGTCTGCCAGGTATAGATTTCTACGTTAGCGTTGACTTGCTCAGGATGTCGTTTGAGCAAGGAATTGAGCGTTTTCAGCATCGGTTGATCGCTCCATGATCGCAGGTATAAACAGCTTGAAAAACAGTCTAAAGAGAAGGAAAGGGCGTTACTACTAGTATGCCAAGCCCGGCAAGGGCGATCGCGATTGAAAAGACTAGTAGTTTGAGTCGATTCTGCCAGGCTGGGATAGTCGATGGTTCTTCTAGTTTGCGCGAGCGGGGTGGAACAGACGGCACAAACCAAAGGAGCACACTGCCCAACGCCATGAGGCTGCCGAGAATAGCAGCGGTGCCAGCGATCCAGGTGAGAGCAAACCAGAGGCTTTGTGACATGGAGCGTGTCTCAAGACATTTAGTTTTGTACCTTAGATGGTTTGATGTCTGCCGTCTAGAGTCGGGCACGTAGTTACACAGCAGTTCTTCTATCAATTCAACAAGTGCTGGTTACACATTTCCCCTCTTGATCCTCAATTCTCTTTAATAAGGTGGAAGCTTGATTCGTAGCATCTAGAACGGGCATTGGTAAGCAGGAGGGCTAAATTAAGCACCACTGAGAGACTGGGTTTCGACTGCGCTCAACCCGCCGGCACATAGGACTGAGAGCATTAAGACTTCGGCGCGAGCTTTCGACCTGAGCGCTCAAGCCAAAGGGTCTTCAGTCGAACGCGAAGTCGAAAGGCTTCTTATCAATTAGTTACACCCAGCTACTTACTACCTGAATCAGATCATCCGACACCTACTTAACTTTATCAGCCGCGCTGTAGGCTGGGAAAGGCTACAAAAACCCCCTGGCTGCAGCCAGGGGGTCAGTAATGTTAAGCACAACTTGCTAGAATCATGCGCCAGCTAGCTTAGACATCGTAAATGCGACATTCTAAAGCGTCAGGGCGTTCTTCGCAGTAGCGATCGAAGTTAGTCTTTTGGTGCAAGCGACGATCGGAGCTTGCCGCTTGCATTTCTTCTACAGCATCCCAGGCAACGGCGCATTCACTGGAAAGTTCGCCATTGTTACTACAGGCAGAGCGTGCTTGCTCAAGCATGGATTGCAACTGCTGTTCAAGAGGGGCAGTATTGTTCGTTTCAAGTAATTTAGACATTGTATGAGGCTCCTTTATGGGTTTATGTAGCGTTAACCCGTTGATTCGCACGTTTGTATCGAGTGCTTAGATCTAATCTAACGCTGTTGTTATGGTTTGACAGTAGAGAAAACTAGCAACTAACGTGCGGTAATCTGGCTAGCCTCTACACATAAACACGGGGAGAAAGTAGTTCAGATGTCTGGGCTAACGCAGCAAAACTTAACATAGTGAAGCGAGAAGATTGCTGTCAAGCACGTCTCCCCCTTTTGGTAGACTTAAAGACTGAGATCAGAATTAACAAAACCGCGCAAACTCAAGCAGTTGGAGGATTTACTTCGTGGAGAACACGCTCGGTCTAGAGATTATTGAGGTTGTGGAACAGGCGGCAATCGCGTCTGCCCGCTGGATGGGTAAGGGCGAGAAGAACATTGCCGATCAGGTTGCGGTAGAAGCCATGCGTGAACGCATGAACAAGATCCACATGCGGGGTCGTATCGTCATTGGTGAAGGTGAGCGCGATGACGCACCCATGCTCTACATCGGTGAAGAAGTCGGTATTTGTACACAAGAGAATGCAGAAGCCTTCTGTAACCCTGATGAACTGGTTGAAATCGACATCGCGGTAGATCCGTGTGAAGGGACTAACCTCGTTGCTTATGGACAACCTGGTTCCATGGCAGTGTTGGCAATCTCTGAAAAAGGCGGGCTGTTTGCTGCACCCGACTTTTACATGAAAAAGCTGGCAGCACCCCCCGCAGCTAAAGGCAAAGTTGATATCAACAAATCTGCGACGGAGAACCTCAAGATTCTGGCGGAATGCCTTGATCGGGCGGTTGAAGAGCTGGTTATTGTCGTTATGAAACGCGATCGTCACGCTGGCTTGATTAAAGAAATTCGTGATGCTGGTGCCAGGGTCTCTCTCATTAGTGATGGCGATGTGGGCGCAGCGATTTCTTGCGGTTTTGCTGGCACAAACATCCACGCACTGATGGGCATTGGTGCGGCTCCTGAAGGGGTCATCTCTGCAGCAGCAATGCGGGCAATGGGTGGGCACTTCCAAGGGCAACTCATCTATGACCCTGAAGTTGTGCAAACAGGGCTGATTGGCGAAAGCAAGCAGGCTAACATCGATCGCCTCAAGAGCATGAATATCACTGATCCGGACAAAGTGTATGATGCCCATGAACTTGCTTCTGGTGAAACTGTCTTGTTTGCCGGATGCGGCATCACAACGGGCAATCTGATGCAAGGCGTACGGTTCTTTGGTGGTGGCGCTAGAACGCAGTCGTTAGTCATCTCCAACCAGTCCAGTACGGCTCGCTTTGTAGACACAATCCATATGTCTGGGCAGCCAAAAGTCGTGCAGTTGCACTAACTTGTTAGTAGTTGGTTGTTAGTTCTTAGGCCAATGGCGGCTAATAGCTAACAACCAACCGCTACGCATTGAGATTCGGTTCACATAAAAAGAGCGCATTTTGAAATGAACATTGCCGTTGTAGGGTTAAGCCACAAAACAGCCCCGGTTGACGTTCGAGAAAAATTAAGCATTCCCGAAACCCTTTATGAAAGAGCGATTGCTCAGCTTTGTGCCTGTCCTCACCTTGAAGAAGTTGCTGTTCTAAGCACCTGCAATCGCCTCGAAATCTATCTGGTTACTAGCGAAACTGAGCAGGGCATCCGCGAAGTAACCCAATTTTTAAGCGATCATAGTAAGCTTTTTCTCCCGCAGTTACGTCCTCATCTTTTTACCCTGTTGCATCAGGATGCGGTGATGCATCTCATGCGTGTTGCCTCCGGGTTAGATAGCCTTGTGCTTGGTGAAGGACAAATTCTGGCTCAAGTTAAGCACTGTCATAAGCTAGGGCAGCAGCATGAGGGCATTGGGCGTGTGCTCAACCAGCTATTTAAACAAGCGCTGACAGCTGGTAAGCGCGTTCGCACTGAAACCAGCATTGGCACTGGAGCGGTTTCAATTAGTTCCGCAGCCGTAGAGCTGGCACAGCTTAAAGCGCAAAATTTAGCTGCCTGTCGTGTAGGCATTTTGGGTGCGGGCAAGATGTCTCGCCTCTTGGTGCAACACTTACTCTCTAAAGGCGCAGTTAATATTTCGATTCTGAACCGCTCCTTAGAACGGGCGCAGGAATTAGCTAAACTTTTTCCAGACGCAGAGTTGCACCTGCATCCGCTGTCTGACCTGCCGACCGTATTAGCAAATTCCGACATCGTGTTTACGAGTACAGCGGCTACAGAACCCTTGCTCGATCGTGCCAAGCTGGAAATGGTCTTGGATCCGGCACAGCCGTTAATGCTATTTGATATCGCTGTTCCGCGCAATGTTCATACTGATGTCAACGAGTTGCCTCATGTACAGGCATTTAACGTCGATGACCTGAAGGCAGTAGTAGCGCAAAACCAGGAAAGTCGTCGCCAAATGGCAATGGAGGCGGAGCTACTCCTGGATCAGGAAGTGGATACGTTTGATAGCTGGTTACGATCGCTCGAAACCGTCTCCACTATCAGCAGCTTGCGTGAAAAGGTCGAAACTATCCGCGCTCAAGAACTCGAAAAAGCGCTGTCTCGTTTAGGCACTGAGTTTGCTGAAAAGCATCAGGAAGTGATCGAAGCGCTTACTCGAGGCATCGTCAACAAAATCCTTCATGACCCGATGGTGCAGCTACGGGCACAGCAAGACATTGAAGTTAGACGGCAGGCAATGCAAACGCTTACTACTTTGTTCAACCTGGAATCTACGTCAAACAAACAGTTTGGGTAAGATTACAGCCAAGCTTCCCGACTTCTTTAGGAAGTCGGGAAGCTGAAACACTGAGTAACTAACTTAGGCGCCTAAAGCCTGAAAGTCACCTAAAACCTTAACTTCTGGCTCCAGATGCAGTGACCAATGTTGTTCAACTTGCTGCTGCACATGATCAATCAACCGAAAGATATCGCTTGCTAGAGCGTTGCCGCAGTTAAGGATGAAGTTAGCATGTCGTTCAGCAATCTGGGCACCGCCAATCTTGTAGCCTTTTAGTCCAGCTTGCTCAATCAACCAGCCTGCCTTGTGTTGTTCGTTGGGATTGCGGAAAACGCTACCACAACTGGGCAGATGGTAAGGCTGCGTCGTACGACGTTGGTTAAGGTGCTGGCTGGTCAAGTTAGTGAGCGCTACCGGATCAAACCCTGGCTGAAGTTGAAACGTTGCTTGCGTCACTAGCCAGTTCTTTCCTTGCAGTGCCGAGGTACGGTAGCGATAGCACAAGTCTTGTGGAGTCAAAATCTGGGTAGTGCCATCAGGTAGCAGCACGTGGGCGTTAACCAGAACATCTGCTGTGCAACCACCATGAGCGCCAGCATTCATGACAACAGCACCGCCAACTGTCCCTGGAATGCCCACTGCCCACTCCATGCCCTGCCAACCACGTTCGGCTGCCAACCATGCCAGGCGGGGGAGAGGGTCACCTGCGCCAACCGTTACCTGCCCTGACTCGGCATCAAATTGATATTGGCGTAGACGGCGAGTGCTAATGACTAAGCCCGGTAAGCCCCGATCGCTGATCAGCAAATTTGAACCTGCCCCCAACAGCGTTAGGGGTAGAGCATTCGCTTGTGCCCATTCAAAGCTTGCCTGTAATTCAGCAAAGTGTTTGGGTGCAGCATACCACTGTGCTGGACCACCGACCCGAAAAGAGGTCAACGATGCAAGCGGCACTTGAGGTTTGATTAGGCAGTCAGTACCAGCGAGCCGGATTGGTTGCGCAAGAGAGAGTGGAGCGCCACGTTTAAGTGATTCAAAACTCGGTCGAGTTTTGCTGGAAATAGCTACTTTTGGAGGATCGTACGAGAGCGTCATGGTAGTAAATCAGGTTTGTGACCCAACCGGTTAGCGCCAGTGGGTGCGATCGTCTCAGGTTCTGTCAGGTTTGTGGCGTTAAGCCTGGTTGCACCAAGCTTGCGATCGCCCTTGTTCAATCGTCTGATGAAACGCCATGACTTCGGGAATCAATTGATTGAGATTTCCCGCTCCCAGAAAGAGGGCAATGTCTCCGGGTCTTAACAGTTTAGTCAAGTGCTGACTTATTGCTTGGAGAGACGGTTGGTAGTTTACTTGAGGATGATACTTTCCAATTAAATTAGCAACCTGCTGACCACTGATATTTCCTGGATTTGCTTCACCAGCACTGTAGATGTCACTAATAACCACTACATCAGCATCGCTAAATGATGTGGCAAAGTCTTCTAGAAACGTGAGCGTGCGACTGTATCGATGTGGTTGGAAGATTGCTACCACTCGACGCTTGGAGGCTGAGCCGTTGTCGCTTTGCAGCCGTGCAGCAGCCAGCGTTGCCCGCAATTCGCTTGGATGATGGGCGTAGTCATCAATAAAGGTGATGCCGTTGTATGCTCCACGGTGCTCAAACCGTCGCCGCGCACCTTCAAAGGTGGAAATCGCCTGCGCGATCGTTGCGAACTCCAGCTTTAGCAAGCGCCCCAAAGCAACCGCTGCCAGCGCATTACTAAGGTTATGTTTCCCTAAAAGCTTGACGTTTAACCGCCCCAGAATGACACCCCGTTCCCAAACCCGTGCTGTCGTACCGTCTGCTCGGCAGGTAATACAGTCAACTGTGTAGTCAGCACCTGTATCCACATCAAGGCTATAGCTGATGGTCGGCTGGAGCTGATCTCGCACTGTGGCACAATCAATGCTGCCGATCAGCGTTTGACAGCGCCCAGCAAAGGTTTTAAAGATAGCAATGACTTCATCTAGAGTGTTGTAGTGATCGGGATGATCGAGTTCGATGTTGGTGACAATACCAATGCTGGCTGCCATTTTCACCAGCGAACCATCTGACTCGTCCGCCTCTGCTACCAAATGGGCACCTTGTCCTACACGGGCGTTACCTTCCCAGGCATTCACTTCACCACCAACAACGATCGTCGGGTCAAGCCCTGCTTGCAGCAGCATATAGCCAATCATGCTGCTGGTTGTTGTCTTGCCGTGGGTGCCTGCCACTGCAACGCTTTCGTACTCCTGCATCAACCCCGACAATACATCAGAGCGATGAAAAATCGGATAGCCTGACTCCCGTGCTGCCCGATATTCAGCATTCGCTGGATGAATCGCAGTGGAACAGATAACCTGCGGCAGTAACGTTGGCTGTTGTATGGGCGATCGCGAAGAAGTTGATCGATTACCCCCAGGGTTTGTTTTTGTAACGCTCACAGCAGATGCTAGTGACTCCGTTGCTACACTTGCAGCCGTTTGAAAAAAATCTAAATTGCTTGGATCTTGGCTCCAAAAAATATGAGCGCCTTCCTCTTGCAGCCGTTGTGTAATACGACTGAGATGCAGATCCGATCCAGATACGGGTAGTCCACGCTTCGCTAGTACATAAGCAAGGGCTGACATTCCAATGCCACCAATGCCAATGAAATGAAATGGTCTACCGCTGAAATCGACAGAATTCAGCATTTTAACTCCTCACACACCACACCAATATCTCGGGCTATCATATCAAGGATTATCTTCTCGGGATACAGCCTCTCAAAAATCTTGCGATTTAAGATGAATAGAGGCTCTCTGTCAATAACCAACGTTTAATCGTCACGAAAGTTATACCATCAATTTGGGAATCTTCCGGTTAGCTTTGGCTGAAAGGCTGACAATTTTACTCGCATAGGCTTGTTTGTAAAGGTGTTGCGATCGCACCAGTCATTACATAGATTAGATGCTCTTGCTTTTACAGTTAACTACAACCCTGTAATGCTTACGTCCGGATCGATGGTCGTCTATGTTGAAGACCTTGAACCGTTAAGTGAAGCTATTAACTGATCGAATGAAGCTGCCCTTTATTCGTTACAACGTAAACGCTTTGATTAAGATGCCCAATATTGCGATTTTTGGCGGCACCTTTGACCCTATTCACTGGGGGCATCTTCTTATCGCGGAGACAGCACTTGATCAGTTTCATCTTGATCGAATTATTTGGGTACCTACCTTTCGACCACCACATAAAGCGCCACCTTTAGTAAGCTTTGAACACCGTCTAGCAATGGTTAGCTTAGCGATCGCTGGTCATCCTGCGTTCCATGTCTCTGCTGTGGACAGCCAACAGCAAGGCACCTCCTACGCGATCGCCACCTTCAAGGCTCTGCAAACTCTTGAACCCAACGCTTGCTGGTACTGGATTATTGGCAATGATGCCTTTCAAAGTCTGCCCCACTGGAGAGCTAGCCAAACATTAGCCGCACAATGCATTTGGCTCGTTGCACCGAGATTGATGCAGAGGGCGGGAGAGGGAGAGAGGGCAGCAGGGGAAGAGAGGGCAGCAGGAAATGATCAACCTTTAGAGGTGGCAATACCTCTGGATGTCTTTACCTCGTCGCAAAGTGGCAGTAAGCTAAACTCCTCGCGCCTTATGCCTTACCTCCATCTCAACGGGCACCGGCTAGAAATGCCTTCAGTAGCAGTTTCTTCTAGCCTCATTCGGCAGCAGTGTCGCGATAAGCGTTCGATCCGGTATCTGGTACCGGAGTCCGTTCGTTGCTATATTACAGAAAAACTCTTGTACCAAATGAGTTAAAATACCTAGCTAAGGCATGAATGATACAGAAAGTAATACAGGCTTAAGTCAAGTGTTGGGGCGGAAGTTCTTGTCAGAGGCGCGATCGCCATTTGTCAGACCGTTCCTAAGCAGGATGACGTTAAAGCGAGTTATTGCACTCGTATCCTTAGGGTCTTATGATCAATTTGACTACCAAGAATCTCTTTAATAGACAGAGGGCAAGACGCAGTGATTAGAGTAGCGATTAACGGATTCGGACGCATCGGGCGCAATTTTACGCGGTGCTGGTTGACTCGCGCCGACAGTCAGATTGAGGTAGTTGCTATTAACGACACCTCTGACCCTAAAACAAATGCCCACCTGTTGAAATATGACACCATGTTGGGCAAGTTTGATGCTGACATTAGCGCCGATGAAAATACGATCACTGTCAACGGGCACACGATCAAATGTACGTCCGATCGTAATCCTGAAAACTTGCCCTGGAAAGACTGGGACATTGACCTCATCATTGAATCAACGGGTGTCTTTGTCAGCAAAGAAGGTGCCTCAAAGCACATTAAAGCTGGCGCGAAAAAGGTGCTGATCACGGCACCTGGTAAGGGTGATGATGGCACGTTTGTAGTTGGTGTTAACCATCAAGACTACACTCATGAGAATCACTGGGTGATCAGCAATGCCAGCTGCACCACCAACTGTCTGGCACCGATCGCCAAAGTGCTTCACGAACAGTTTGGCATTGTGAAAGGCGTGATGACTACAACCCACAGCTACACAGGTGACCAACGTCTGCTGGATGCTAGCCACCGGGATTTGCGTCGGGCAAGAGCTGCTGCCATGAATATCGTACCCACGTCTACAGGCGCAGCTAAAGCGGTCGCAATGGTGTTACCAGCCTTAGCGGGCAAGTTGAACGGGATTGCCTTACGAGTACCTACACCTAATGTTTCGATCGTCGATCTAGTTGTGCAGGTAGAAAAGACCACGTTTGCCGAGCAAGTGAATGAAGTGTTGAAAGATGCGTCTGAAAACTCGCTCAAAGGCATCTTGAAGTATTGCGATTTGCCGCTTGTCTCTAGCGATCATGCTGGAACAGATGAGTCTTCTATCATTGACTCAGCACTCACAATGGTTATGGGCGGTGACTTGGTAAAAGTTGTTGCGTGGTATGACAACGAGTGGGGCTATAGCCAGCGTGTTGTTGACCTTGCAGAACTCGTTGCCGAGAAGTGGGCTGCGTAATGCTGTCAGCGTCTCTTCTTGCTGAAGCAACTGGAGCAATGCTCTTTGTTCGCTAACGGTTCGGTGCTATCTTGATTAGCCGCATTCACCGTTGATTTCACTCTGAACAGTCAGATTGAAATCGGCGGTGAACGCTTTTTAGAGGCAGTCGTCTCCATTCAGTTGTTTTCAATTCCTTTAGGCGTTTCATCACGGTTTTTATGTCCACATTGGGCACGATCGCTGCCATTGCCACTGCTATTGTTCCTGCACAGGGTAGCGTTGGTATTGTGCGTCTATCTGGACTAGAAGCGGTGGCGATCGCCCGCACTCTCTTTCATGTGCCAGGTAATCAAATTTGGGCAAGCCATCGCATTCTCTACGGCTACGTGCGGCATCCTGGCACTGATCAAGTAGTGGACGAAGCGCTTCTGTTGCTCATGCTAGCTCCCCGCTCTTATACCCGTGAAGATGTCGTAGAGTTTCACTGTCACGGTGGCATTATGGCGGTGCAGCAGGTTTTGCAGCTTTGCCTGGAGCAGGGAGCACAGCTCGCGCAACCCGGCGAATTTACGCTGAGAGCCTTTTTGAATGGGCGACTAGACTTGACACAGGCAGAGAGTATTACCGACTTGGTGGGGGCACGATCGCCCCAAGCGGCGCAAACAGCTTTGGCTGGTTTACAAGGCAAACTCGCACAGCCCATCCGTCAGCTCCGCGCTAAGTGTCTCGACATTTTGGCAGAGGTAGAGGCACGCATTGACTTTGAAGAAGATCTGCCACCGCTGCATGAAGCCGAGATTCAAAGACACCTGGAGCTAGTGCTGGTAGAGATGAGCCATCTTTTGGCAACGGCTGATCAAGGTGAACTACTGCGATCGGGGTTGAAGGTGGCGATCGTCGGTCGTCCTAATGTGGGTAAATCGAGCCTGTTGAATGCTTGGAGTCGGAGTGATCGCGCGATCGTCACCGATCTCCCTGGCACAACCCGTGATGTTGTGGAATCACAGCTTGTGGTCGGCGGCATTCCCATTCAGGTGCTAGACACGGCAGGCATTCGCGACACGGATGACAAGGTAGAGAAAATTGGCGTAGAGCGATCGCGTCTGGCTGCTCAGAATGCTGATCTCGTTTTGCTGACCATTGATGCTCAAACAGGCTGGACAGATGGCGATCAAGCCATCTACGAACAGGTAAAGGATCGCCCCTTGATCCTGGTATTTAACAAAATCGATTTGCTTGACTCCCTCTCTATACCTCTACTTCCTACTCCCCACTCCCTACTCCCCTCCGCTAAAACTGCCGCTGCTCTTAATCAGGGTATTGATGACCTTGAAGCCGCTATTTTAACGATCGTCCAGTCTGGCAGACTTCAGGCTGCGAATTTAGATATTGCGATTAACCAACGTCAGGCTGCAGCTCTGACCCGAGCCAAAGCAGCCTTACAGCAAGTACAGGGGACAATCGCCGATCAACTGCCTCTTGATTTTTGGACGATCGACCTCCGTAGCGCCATTCAAGCCTTTGGCGAAATTCTGGGTGAAGATGTAACCGAATCTGTCCTCGATCGCATCTTCAGCCGTTTTTGTATCGGCAAATAGCCACAGTGGACTATTTGACTGAGGTTCTTGCATGTTTTTTGCCAACCAAGGCCATCCACGTATCACGATCGCTAACACGATCAAACTCTGAATCAAGTTTCATTGGTGCTCTGATACGCCAAAGCTTGTTGCTTAGTGCTGCCCAATCAGGATAAAGAAGTTTGGGCAAGACCTCTTGATACTCTTGTTCAGAAATTTCAAACGGTTGCCAGCTAAACCTGGGACTCATGCTACCACCAACCCATCCTCTAAGAAGAAGAACATTGAGAATGTGTAGCGGTGGAAAAACGTTGCAAGCAGTTAAAATTGGCAAGTCATAGAGAAAAGTACTTAAAGGCTCTTCCCTATCGCCACACTCGCAATGAGACCAGTCCTTTCTGGAATATCTGATGATTCTTTCCATACTCTTTGGAAGAACTCAAACTTAGATCATTGAATAGAAAGGGTTCAATCTGCTACTCCACAAGCAATCCTGTGCTTAACTCCTGTTTACTTTGCGACCTAGCCTTGCTCAAGGGTGCTCAAGTAAGCCGCGATCGCTGCATTCGCCAACTGGCTTGCGGGTTGCCCTTCTCGCAGCGCAGCTTCTTGTAACCGCGCATAAACATCTTCTTGAATGGTGACGCGGCGACGGGCTTTGTTTGCAGCTTTTAGCATTTCACTCTGCTGAGCTGTAGCTGGCTCAATAGTTGCAGCTATAGCGCTTTCGGGCTGATACTGAGCAACATACTGATGAATGGAGGCAAGACCAATGCGATCGCAGAAATCCCCGAAGCTTTCGCTTGGCTGGCGAGACTGCTTGAAGTAGACAAAAATCGGTTCAAACGCCGTCTCCAGTTCATTGATGTGGAGCTTCTCCAGATACACCTGCGCCAGCCGCGTCTGATTAGGCGCGGCGCCAAGCCAGATCTGGTAGGTATCGGGACCGTTGCCAACAAACCCAAGCTCTGCGAGATAGGGACGGGCACAGCCATTGGGGCATCCCGTCATTCGAATGATGAACTGCTCTTGCTCCAGTCCAACTTTGTTTAACAGGGCACGAATGCGATCGAGAATACTAGGGATTGCCCGTTCTGATTCGGCTGTAGCCAGTCCGCATGTAGGCAGAGCAGGGCACGCCATCGAGTAGCGCACGAGTGGATCAATTTCTGTCTCACCCTTGATGCCACAACGGGTCAAAACTGCCTGAATTTGAGCTTTCCGAGCTGGGTCGATGTCGTAAAGAATCGCATCCTGGCTTGGTGTCAGCAGCATGGGCAAGTTGAAAGTCTGCACTAGCTCTCGTAGCGCTGTTTTAAGCTGTAGCGACTCGTCATCCTTCACGCGCCCATTTTGAATGGAGATGCCAACAAAGAGCTTGCCATCACCCTGTTCATGCCAGCCGAGAAAGTCGAAATATTTAAACTCAGGCAATGGCTTGAAGGGTTCGATCGGCTTCCCAAAGTAACTTTCGACCTTCTCGCGGAAGCGATCAATTCCCCAGTCTTCGATCAGGTACTTCATCCGGGCATGACGACGATCGCTACGATCGCCATAGTCCCGTTGGGTTGCCAAGATTGCCTTCATCAAGTCATACACGTCGGCTTTGGCAACATAACCGATCGGATCAGCAAGACGAGGAAAGGTTTCTTCTTTGTTGTGTGTACGTCCTAAACCACCACCCACAAAAACGTTAAACCCTTCTAGTTCGCCTTGTTGGTTGGTCAGCACCACTAGGCTGACATCCTGCGAGTACAGGTCAACTGAGTTGTCACCTGGCACAGTGACGCTGATCTTAAACTTACGGGGCATATAGTGCTTGCCGTACAGCGGTTCTTCTGGCTCATGAAAAATGGTGCCGTTACCGTTGCGCTGACGAGCTGCAATCACTTCTGGATTTTCTTCTGCCGAAATTGCCTTCTCGCCATCCAGCCAAATTTCGTAGTAGGCTCCTGTTTGAGGGGTTAACAGGTCGGCAATATTGTTGGCATACTCACGAGCATACTCGTACTCTGGCTTGTTCCGATACGGTGCAGCAGGAGCCATCACGTTGCGGTTCAGGTCGCCACAAGCACCCAGCGTTGATCCCATGCTGTTAACGATCGCAGCGATCGTTGCCTTCAAATTCCGCTTAAGGATGCCATGCAACTGAAAGCCTTGGCGCGTTGTCGCCCGTAGCGTATGGTTGCCGTACTCATCAGCTAGGCGATCAAGCGTCAGATACAGTTCTGGCGGGATGTATCCACCAGGGCTACGTGTCCGCAGCATCATCTGGTAATCTTTTTCCTGCCCTTTAAGGCGATTATCCCGGTTGTCTTGCTGATAGGAACCGTGGAATTTCAGAATTTGGATCGCGTCCTCAGTAAAATGCGTCGTGTCCAGCAGCAGTTCAGACGCAACAGGTTCGCGCAGAAAATTACTGCGGTCTTTAAGACCTTCAACTTTAGAGGGTTTGCGAACGGTGGCAGGAGTTTGAGTGTTAACCATCAGGAGGGCGGCAAGAGTAAGTCAAAGACAAGAGAATGCAGCTTTTGGCGCTGGTTGTTTTTCCAGTAAGCCAGTCGGAATTGCGTAAATACTAGAAAGATCCTATCACTGCTGCTTTGTTTTAGGCGCAGCTAACCGTCTTTAGAGCGAATTGAATGCCAGTTCTAAAAACAAGCGTCCCTTCACTTTAACGCGAATCATTAACAGACGTAGGCTCAAGCAAGAAAGGTGTTTCCTACATCCAGCCATATCCTTTAGGTTCTGGTTCCAACTTAGTCACTGCTAGCCAAGTGGAGCACAGTAAGTCTGCTTGGCATCAAGACGTGATCGCCTACAGTCAGCGTTACATACCAGGTTTATGTGATGTGGTTATGAGGCGATCGCTGCATGGGCAGTTTCAGCACGCGGACGAGCCACAAGCCCAGGATAAGGCTCTAAAGCAAAGGGCTGGTCTGGGTCGCTCAACAAGTAGCGATCGCAAGTACCAAAGAGTTCGGTTTCTGTATGAGCACGACGCATCTCGCTCAGGAAGGCACCGACTGCATCGACACTTTGCCCAATGTAGTTGAGATACATCTTCATGTGGCTTACACGGGCACGCTCCGGTATAGCTGCTGTAGTTGCCACTTGACGGAGCCGTTCAATATAGTTGCGCACTGCCGCTAAGGTGACAGTTGTCACGGGTTGACCACTCAAGTACTGGCGGGTTTGCTGAAAAATCCACGGGTTGCGGATCGCTGCACGACCAATCATCACTCCGGCTGCACCCGTTTGGGCTAAAACTGCACCAGCTGCGATCGCAGACGTCACATTACCGTTAGCTAAAACCGGACAGTGCACTCGCTGAACGGCATGGGCAATAAGATCGTAATGCACGTCGCTGTGGTACATCTCCTTGACAGTACGACCATGCAAACTCAGCAGATTAATGTGATGCCGATTGATTAAGTCGAGGATGCGATCGAGGTGAGCGGTGTTATCAAAACCAAGGCGCATCTTAACGGTTAGCCGCCCTTTCACGGCATCCCGCAACGCACCAAGGATACGATCGATCATGTCGGGATCGCGCAACAGTCCGCCCCCTACGTTTTTGCGATAAATCCTTGGCGCAGGACAGCCCAAATTAAGATCGATGCCCGCAATTGGATAGTGGCTTAAGGCAACGGCAATGCGTACTAGATCGTCCACACTCTCGCCGATAAGTTGAGCAAAGACTGGGCGACCAGTAGCGTTTTCCGTAATTGATCGCAGAATGTGTTTATGCAGCCCCGAACTGTTATGGACACGAAAGTACTCCGTAAAGAAGTAATCGGGGCTGCCATAGTGAGCGATCACACCCATAAAGTGTATGTCTGTTACATCTTGCATAGGAGCCAGTGCCGTTAAGGCAAGTCCTTGCGATAGCGGTGGCGGCAGGCGATCAACGGATAGCATTGGCTCGATCAGTGGTATAGCCTAGTAGTGTAAATGTGATTGGTGTACCCAATCTTCTCAGTGTTGCACCAGTCATGGATCGATCATGCACTGAAATGCAGGTTCTAAAAAACTCAAACAAAAAGGTTCAAGCGTGATCGCCTGAACCTTTCAAATAGACTATCAAGAACCAGAAGTACGATCGAATCGCTCAATGTGGACACTATTGCCCTTCCAGTTCTAAGTCTTCAATTACACCTAAGTGCTACTTGCTGACCTGCATCCAAATACCTGACTCAAGTACACTCAGTCTCCAGCAATCAACTAGCTGCGGGAAAAATTGTTGTTACGGCGACCACCGCCACCGCCACCAAAGGACGAACCTCTGTCTTCACGGGGCTTAGCCTTGTTGACCTTAAGATCGCGACCCATCCACTCAGCACCATCAAGTGCTTCGATGGCAGCCGCTTCTTCAGCGTCTGTACCCATTTCAACAAACCCAAAACCGCGTGGACGACCTGTCTCACGATCGGTGGGAAGCTGAACTCTTTTTACTGAACCATACTCTGCAAAAACAGAGCTTAGGTCAGCTTCCGCAACATCATAGGAAAGGTTGCCTACATAAATCGACATAGATTGGCTCCAAAATCAAAAGTTCGTAGAGAGTGAGATTTCGGAGAGAAGCCTGCCAATACAAAACGCGAAAAACCCGTCAAGACTAGAAACAAATTCTGCAACCGATTACTTATTCTCGTTCACAATACTAGCATTTCTGCAAGTGTAGTTCTACCATTTCGTGCAACGGTTCTGTAACAATATGTAGCGATATGTAAAGCGCAAGTCACAATCTCTCAGAAAACAGAGTCATCCACCGTAGGAAACTACCCATCATGTCGCTTTGGGTCTTTTTTCTGCTTCTTGGTGCCGTCAGATTCTTTTTTCTGCTTCTTGTTTTCTTTATTAGCTTTCTGTTCTTTTGCCATGGGTATGTTGTGGCTACAGCCTGAATGAGAGGATTTGAACGTAGTCTTGATTCCAGATTCAGCAGTGGCAACCCAACAAAAATATTTGCTGGTGACACTTCGCTAATTGAAAAACGCTTACAGGATGCACCAGCTAGCTAAATACCCATTCTTCTTATAGACGCCTAGAGGCAGGATTTTCTACAGTTTTTCTTGTGAAAGAAAGTAGGGACAGCTAGGAGTTCGATAATGTGTATTTCATAGAAAACTGGTGTGACACTTGCAACGGTTTCATAATCTGCTAAACAGCTTTTAAGCTGCTAAATCAACCAGAGCATCTTTTTGAAACCGAATAACCCGTGAAAACGAGCTTCGAGAATGTTCTGACGTTGAAACGGACAGCGTAATATTTGTCTGACCCGGATCAATAACCTGCCTGACGGTACAGACCTGCATCTTATTATTGCAATAAGCAATGATGCGATCGCCCATTTGAATATTTAGCGCTTGAACTTTCATTTAAGACTCAACTTGGCGGCTGATTCGCCGCGATCGCTTTAGCAGAATTCTATAAACTGATTTGTCAAAAACTAGCCCAAGTTTCATTGATAATGCTCATACCCCATAGCCTTCGCTCAAAGAGATAAAACTATGCAGCCATCAAGCTATATAAACTCTGTTGGTATATAGGATTAACATATCATGAATGTTTGTTCTGTTAGTAAAGATTATGGCACTTCGTCAAGCAGAGTTGGATTTAATGCAGTTCAAATGCATAGTATGAAACTCAAGCAAGCGACAATATTAGTCATCTTCTGAATCGATCAACTCATCATCGTCGTTATAAGCATTTGCATCAACAATTTCATCAATTAGTTCGCTCGCATCGATGCTATCAGGCTCTGCCTCAATACCACGTGAGGCTAGTCGCCCTGTCTGATCTAACCAGTGAAGCAGCGGTTCTACCTGATTAGGTGGAATCAGCTTTGTTCTTTGATTGCGTAGCTCTTCTTGTAGTGACGGGTTATATACCATTACGCTCTTGATTGAGTAATATCACTTCCTGTGCAGTCAACGATAAATACAGTTTGCAGCTAATAGCGAAACTTGCGGCGACGCTGCTTATGCTTGGCAATTGCTTTGCGCTTTTCTTTCTCGATCGGTGTTTCAAAGTGGCGATGCTTTTTCATATCTGGAAAGATTCCCGCTTTTGAAACTTCGCGCTTAAACCGACGTAGCGCTGACTCAATGTTTTCGTTTTCGCCAGGAATAATTTGTGCCATTCAAGCTCCTTTACCTAAACTAGCTAACTTTTTGCACAAGCAGCAGAATCAAAAAAGGGCAGACTCGTTATCTGCCCTCTAGACTTTAGAGTTGGTTCCTTAATGTTGAAGCAACTGACTATTAGTTTCTAGCTGCCGCTAGTGTTGCACCGCTAAATTTACAGCGTCTCAAACGCTCAAAAATAAAGCTTAGTAGCGCTTGGAAGCACCACCCTTATTTCCCCAGCCGCCACCGCCAGACGAACCTCTTTCTTCACGTGGTTTCGCCTTGTTCACTTTCAGGTCGCGCCCCATCCATTCAGCACCGTCTAGCGCTTCGATCGCGGCAGTTTCCTCTGCTTCAGCGCCCATTTCTACAAAAGCAAAACCGCGCAGACGACCCGTTTCTCGATCAGTAGGAAGTTGAACGCGCTTGACTGTACCGTACTCAGTAAAAGCTTGAGTTAGATCTTCTTGCGTCACTTCGTAAGACAGATTACCAACATAAATCGACATAGACTTTCTCCAGAATCAAAAGGTGCAGAGATGGTAGATTCGGAGAAACGTGTGCTATGACGAATTACACAACCGAAAATAGTTCTTCTTCCTTAGAGTAACACAACTTAAGTCTTACCTGTGCAGCATTCATTCGTACGAAGAGACTTTGCTCTTAAACATCTGCAAAATTGATCGTTCATTATGGGGCTAATATTGAGACGTAAAATGTATGCTGTGAGAGCGTTCTATCTTTAGGGCTGCAATCACAAAAACAGCTTTGATCGTTTCGATAAACTCAAATGGAATGTGATTTCAAAATGTCATGCTACATACTAAAAGTAACTGCCTTTGGTCTAAAAGTAGTTTCTCTAAAGTGCTTTAGTTTAGGCTAACCAGCTTTCAGCGTTGCCCAATAGGATGACACAAAAAAATTGCTCAACTCTCGTCGCTATTGAAATACGCTAGATACCCCAGCATTGCTTTACTCACTCTTCAGCCGCTTCACTACTAGCTGCTCTCCCTGCTTCGGCTGTGCCCAAAGCGTCCGCTCGTGCTTGTAAATGGTCATCCCTGGTTTAGCGCCCTTTGGCTTGTAGACGTGTTTTGGCTCTGTATAGACTACAGACACCTGTTCGCTCTGGCGGGCACGGCTATAATATGCTGCCAGGTTTGCGGCACATTGCAAATCGATCGCATCAGGCGCACTTCCTGGCTTCAAGCGCAGCAGAACATGGCTACCAGGAATTTCCTGCGTATGAAACCAGAGATCGTAGTCTCCTGCTGTCCGAAAGGTCAGCTGATCGTTCTGACGATTGTTGCGCCCTACAAGCACTTCCAGTCCACTCGGCGTAGTGTAGCGATGGGGCTGGCTTTGTGAATCTTTGGTAGGCGGGCTGGCGTTACGATATTCTGGATCGTTCAAATAGTGCTGCTGGATTAGTTCATCACGAATTTCGTCGAGTGTGTTGAGGTCTTCGGCTGTTTGGTAAGTCTCCAGTTCTACGATCGCCGCTTCGACTTGCTCCAGATAGTGGATCTCGGCATTGACCTCTGCTAACAGGGGATCGATCGCGTTACGAGCACGCCTCAGCTTTTGGTGCTGCTTGTAAAGTGCTTGAGCATTCTGCACTGCATTTTTTTCAGGATTGAGAGGGATACTAATGGGTTGCTCTGTCGTGAAGTCAGGTAGTGTAATCGTTGCTAACCCTGGCTGCCAGTGGTGTAAATTTGCCATCAATAGATCGGCTTGTTCACGATAACGGTCAGCAACCTCAGATTGCTGCAAGCGCGCCTGAAACACGTTTGCCTTTACGCGTAGCTTTTCTAAAACAGTGTGGAGCTTTTGGGTAAGCTGATGGCGTAGCTGGACAAATTCTTGCTGCTCAAGTTGGCTGGTGTAGTAGCGATCGATGATAGGCTGCACTCGATCGACCGCCTGTGTCATACCCCAACCTAAAACGGTATAGCCATCGCTCGTCCAACCAGGGCAAAATTTTTCCGTTTCTAATGCTTGCAGCCACTCCTGCCAGCGGTGAAATAAGCGGTGCCAATCACTTGCATCTAGGCTATCGGTAGATTGGTTAGGGCGAAGTGCAGCCGCAGCAATCAAAGAGAGCGTGAGTGCAGAACTGAGTCCACGATAGTTTTTTTGTAAGTTGCGTCGTAGCGCACCTGGTACCAGATTGATCCGCTCCTGCCAGCGATCGAACGATTCCGCTAGCTTGGGTGCTGGATCAGTCAAGGGCGGCGGCAGTGTGTATGGGTCACCTGTTTGAATGGGACGCACACTCGACTGTTGGGCACTAACCTGATGGGCTGCTGTAACAATTAGGTTGACTTGGTTGGCAAGCACGACGTTGCTGTACTTCCCCATGATTTCTATGTACAGATGCCAGAGCGGTGGTTCGCCAGGACGCTGGGAAAACTGGAGATCCAGGGCACGCTCCCAGGGGGCGATCGGCTCAATGGCGACCAGTGCCAGGTTGCCTAACTGGTGTTTTAGCTGCTGGCTAAAGGTAAACGTATCTGGTATGCGGGGCGGAGCATCGCTAATACAAAGACGCGCTGCCTGGGGATGCCAGGAGAGCATCAGCCATCCGCGCCGCTTAAGGGTACGTAAGCCCAAATAGAGTGTATGACGATCGCGCTGATAGACCTGCTCCAGCCGTGCAGGTAACCATTCAGTGCGTAGTTCTGCGGCGATCGCAGTAAGCGTTGTAACGTCAACAGGTTGCAAGGGCAGTGAGGGGTGAAGGGCGGATTCAGAATCACTTAAAGATTCGTTTGGGACGAGGCTTCTGCTAAGGCCAAAACCGAGCGTCGTGTGTAGGCATCCTTTTTGTCGGTATGCTGCCAGACATGACCTTGTGATGCTTCAGGTAATCGAAAGGCTAAGAATGCTATTACAAGTCGCTTCTTACAGGGGGGAGCAGTTCTGCATAGCTTTACTTAAGAGGCTGACTAAAGAGCGCGATCGCGCCGTTCGCTTTGGCGGTGCATTACGATAGAAATCTAAGTTTGGACAGGCTTCTCACTCACCCACGCCTTGAGTCCGTATGGACATTAAGCTCATCAATATTGGTTTTGGTAACATCGTGTCTGCAAATAGGGTGATTGCGATCGTTAGCCCAGAATCTGCACCCATCAAGCGTATCATTACTGATGCACGCGATGGTAAGCAGCTAATCGACGCGACGTATGGTCGCCGGACCCGAGCCGTGATCATTACTGACTCTGGTCATATCATTCTGTCAGCCATTCAGCCAGAAACGGTTGCCAATCGCTTGATTGTCAGTAAAGACGGACATGGTGATCCTTGATGCATCAGCATGGCTGAAGCTATGGTCGCGCTTCACAGCGGTAAGCCGTAAAATATCTTCCTTTTTAATTTGTTAAGTTATGTGTATGTCAGAAAAGCAATGTAATTAACAGATCCAAACCGCTAAGAAGACAGTTTAACTACCCGAAATTGCCGTTTGTCTTGCAGAAGCGGACTTATTAGTTGAAGATGAAGAATTGTTAACGATCGAATTATTGCTGACTACCATTCTTACTGAGGGCGAAAGCGGGCATGAGCGCATTAATTGTTTTGACAGGACCAAGCGGGGTCGGTAAAGGTACGCTGCTACGATCGCTCATTCAGCGCCATCCAGAACTGTATCTTTCCGTCTCAGTGACGACGCGATCGCCCCGCCCTGGTGAGATTGATGGTAAAAACTATTACTTTGTCTCGCGCAGCACCTTTGAGCGCATGGTTGCTAATGGCGAACTGCTGGAATGGGCAGATTTTGCTGGCAATCTTTACGGTACGCCCCGCAAAGCGGTTGAAGACCAGATTCGTCAAGGCAATCGTGTGATTTTAGAAATCGAACTGCAAGGCGCACGGCAAATTCGCAAAAACTTTCCCGCTGCTCTCCAAATCTTTATCCTGCCGCCTTCCCTGCTGGAACTGGAAGATCGCATTCGGCACCGTGCCCAAGATAGCGAAGAAGCGATCGTTCGTCGTCTGCAAAGCGCTCGTACTGAGATTGCTGCTGCCGATGAATTCGACATTTGCATTGTTAACGATGACATTGCCAAAGCGCTCGAGCGCATCGAAGCAACCCTCTTTGCAACAGCGACGTGTTAGCCCAACGTCTTGGTCGGGCTTAGGCACGTAAAGACAGTCGGCATAGAGAATGTTGCGTCAAGACGTGTCTACAGCACAGCCTCTAGACCATTGAATGCCTTAGCTTGGCAGGTTGAATGCCACTGCTAAAAGGTGAAAATTAGCAAGAGGACTGTTGCAAAAAAGGCTCCACTCGTACCCCCGAACCAAAAACCACGTGCCAGCAATCGCCAGCCCTGTGGTACGCCTAAATCAGTCGGTGGCTTTGGTGTCGTTAGTGTTGCAATCGGTGGTAAGGGCGCACTCTCGGCATAAACGGCGATTGCTAGCGTAGCGATGCCAACCAACCCGATCGTGGCGCCTAGCCCTGCAAACAGCGCTAGGTTAGTGTCTCGTAACGGACCCAATGCTACAAATGGACCCAGCAACCAGAAGCCATGTGAAAGACCAACCTGCAACCCTCGCTGAAACGGCGAAACTCCTTGACGATAGGCAGGCAACTGATTGATAAACCAACGAGTAAACGCCGAATTATTGATTGGAGTTGCCAAATTGCCTTCTTGTGGATCGCCAGCAGCGAACACAAATGGTGCTACGGATGGCATGGGCTTCTTGGCTACACTCGATGCTTTACGCTGCGGCTGGTCTTGCACTCCAGAATGCTCAGAAGAATGACTAGATCGATCGTTAGACTTACTGCTTGCCATAGTTCTTGTACTTTATATCCCTTGCTCATAGATACCCTTAAGCAAACGCGCGAGGGTAAACGCTAATTCTGTAAAATTCTAAACTGAAGTTTCCCAATTAGATATGGTGCCCAACATTTTTATTTAGTGACTAAAGGAATATTGGCTGACGGTCGTTACAGCCAACTTATGCGGTAGCTAAACTACTGAAAAAGTGGAGAGATGGCACTGTTGATGTCGCTTATGAGACAGCAGGCACTATCTACTGATCGCTCTAAACCTATCCACCTTTAAACCCATATAGAACAGAGGGGTGCGATCGCTTTGATCCCACCCCTCTGCTTTAACCAAACTTGAATTTTGTCCGAACCGCAACTGCTTCACTCACACTGCTTTATGGCATTGGGTGAAACAGGAGGTCTGGAAAAAAGCGATTGAACTCAATCAAGATTCCTGCTGTAAACACCAGCCAAGCGGTGAGGATAACAGGAGCCGTCGAAAGATACTTGAGGAAATACTGCATAAAGTGTTCTCCTGAAAAGAGCTGAAAACTCAATCGAGACTTGAGGCAATGCTAGAGCGAGCAGTTTCCGATAGTGATTGGCGGACCCAACCGTGGGGTCAAAAGGCTTATTACCTTTTAGGATGTACCGCATCCAACCGGATAGCACTATGGTTTGTTGCCCAACAACAATCGCCTAAAGTCTAAACCGTGGGCAAAGATTAACGGACGGAGACGGGGATTTCATCATCTTTAGCGGTCAGTTCACCGGTGGTAAACTCCTTCAACGCTGCCAAGGGCCAAGCGAACCCAGACAGAGCCAATTTAAGTGCTAGAGGCACGTTGATGACGATCTCATCCTGTTCAGGAGTCGCGCTTTTCTTGACAGCCTGAATATAAGAACGACCAACCCAGCCAATCCAACCCGCAATATAGAGAAAGAGAATACTGGGGATCGCAAATTCGCCTGCATGAGCCGCTGTTGGGTCAACGACTAGGTGAGGTAGTCCTTCTTCACCACACAAGACACCAGAATTGGCGTAAAACTCAAAGCGCTGCTTGGCTGTAGCGCTAACTGAGTCTTTGGCTCGCTGAGCAAATGCGGGTGAATCTTTACAAGGTGTTAAGTTAGAGGCATTGGCGGGCGGGATGGAGACAAACCCGAACCAAAGCATGACGACGAGCACTAGAGCAAACAACCGTTGCATGGAATTGTTTCCCTTCTTTTTAAATTACAAAATGCACAAGACAAAACATAGAAAGGCAAAAATTTTCGCACAAACCACTTAGTAAAACAGTTTAGAGGTCTTGCAACGGTCGGTTCACTAAACGAGGTAGCATCGTACCGTTTAAGGCGACCTCTGATGCAGTCTAAGCTACAAGAGGAAGTTCATACCCTCAAAAAGGTACCAGCAAATGGCGACGGTTTTGGCAATTGAAACAAGTTGTGACGAAACAGCCGTGGCGATCGTTAAAGATCGTCACGTTTTAAGTAGTGTTGTTTCGTCACAGATTGCTAGTCATCAACCATACGGTGGCATTGTGCCCGAAGTCGCGTCACGTCAACATGTGGAAATTGTGAATAGCGCGATCGCTCAAGCGCTTCAAGAAGCGACGCTGGATTGGTCTGGCATTGATGGCATTGCCGCGACCTGTACACCTGGATTGCTGGGTGCATTGCTAGTTGGCTTAACCACTGCCAAAACCCTAGCGCTACTGTATCAAAAACCACTCATTGGTGTGCATCATTTGGAGGGACACATCTACGCCTCCTATCTGGCTGCCGCTGATCTTCAGCCGCCGTTTCTCTGCCTCCTGGTTTCGGGTGGACATACGAGTCTCATCTATGTCAAAGACTGCGGTCATTACAAAACGCTGGGACAAACCCGCGATGATGCAGCAGGGGAAGCGTTTGATAAAGTCGCCCGCTTAATGCATCTGGGCTACCCTGGTGGACCGATCATCGATCGCCTTGCAACACAAGGTAACTCCAAAGCTTTTCCCTTACCAGAAGGGCAAGTATCGCTAGCGACTGGAGGCTTCCACCGTTACGACTCTAGCTTTAGTGGCTTAAAAACTGCCATGCTGCGACTAACCCAAAAACTCCAACAGGAAAACCCAGCCCTGCCGATCGAGGATTTAGCGGCTAGCTTTCAGGCAACCGTTGCCAAAGCGCTGACCAAACGAGCGATCGCCTGTGCCCTTGATTACGGACTGGACACGATCGCAGTTGGTGGCGGCGTAGCAGCAAATACAGGCTTACGTCAACACCTACAAGCTGCTGCTCAAACTCACAATCTGCGCGTCCTCTTCCCACCCCTTCAGTTCTGCACCGATAATGCTGCCATGATTGCCTGTGCCGCCGCCGAGCATTTGCAACGAGGGCATATTTCACCGCTAACGCTGGGTGCCCAATCGCGTATGGCGATCGCCGATGTCATGCAGCTTTATGCCCATTCCTGACAAAAGGCAGAAGGCAGAAGGCAAAAGCTGCCATTAACATCCATCACCCCTCACCCTTCACTCTTCTGCCCCATCACCCTTCCACTTCTCCACCCTTCACCTCTCTCTACAGGTAGGGAAATCCGCATCTACAAGGAAGGTCGTCCTCTCAGTACAATCAGAGGCAACTAGCCAGTATCACCACTGGATTCCCTTCTTTTCGTCATTTATCTGCTGCAAACAACCTGCTGAGACTGGAGTATTACCATGACGACTGTTCTTGAAAAGGGCAATATCAGTATTCATACTGAGAATATTTTCCCCATCATCAAAAAATGGCTCTACTCAGACCACGAAATTTTCCTGAGAGAGCTAGTCTCTAACGCCGTTGATGCTATCCAAAAGCTCAAGATGGTGTCCTATTCGGGCGAATTGGCTGGAGACTTAGGTGAGCCTGAAGTGGTTATCACAATCGATAAGGCACAGAAAACCCTGGCTGTTTCCGATACGGGCATTGGCATGACGGCTGATGAAGTGAAGCAATACATCAACCAGGTTGCCTTCTCCAGTGCGGAATCCTTTGTCGAAAAGTACAAAGCGGCTGGTGACCAGCAAATTATTGGTCACTTTGGGCTAGGTTTCTACTCGTCTTTCATGGTGGCGCAACGGGTTGATATTGATACCCTTTCCTATCAGCCGAATGCCGAACCTGTGCATTGGTCGTGTGATGGTTCTACTGAATTTGAACTTAGTGCCTCGACTAAGAGCGATCGCGGTACCACTGTGACGCTTTTTCTTCAGGAGGAAGAACAGGAATATCTGGAGCCGCATCGTATTCGGCAGTTGATCAAAACCTACTGCGACTTTTTGCCCGTACCTATCAAGCTAGAAGTTAAAGAAGCGGCATCAGACGCTGCGCCTCCTACAGAACCTGCGACCGAAGCCACGGCAGAAACTCCGACTGAATCCGCCGCACTCGAAATCAAAGCGCCAGAACAAATCAACCGTCAGAAGGCTCCCTGGAAGGAATCGCCCAGTGCGTTGTCTTCCGAAGACTACATGGAGTTCTACCGCTACCTCTATCCGTTTCAGGAAGAGCCGCTGCTGTGGGTACACCTCAACACTGACTATCCCTTCGTCGTCAACGGCATTCTCTACTTCCCCAAGCTCAAGCCTGATGTTGATACGACCAAAGGTCAAATCAAACTTTTCTGCAATCAGGTCTTTGTCAGCGACAACTGCGAAGAGGTCATTCCTAAGTTTCTGCTGCCTTTGCGTGGGGTTATCGACAGCGTGGATATTCCGCTGAACGTCTCCCGCAGCTTCTTGCAGAACGATCGCACTGTCCGTCGTATTGCTGACTACATTGCGAAGAAAGTGGGCGATCGCCTGAAGGAGCTTTACCGCGACAACCGGGACGAATATGTCCGTTGCTGGCAAGACCTCGGCACCTTCGTCAAGTTCGGCTCCATCAACGACGACAAGTTCAAAAAGCAGGTCGAAGATATTCTCATCTATCGCACAACAGCAAAGCTGGGTGAAGTAAGCGGTGAGAAGAGTGAAGTACCCAAAGTCGAGGTACAGTCTGCCGACGGCGACGCCTGGCAGGATGCTTCCCCCGCCTCCCCCTCTTCTGCTTCCAGCGACTCCCCCCCCTATACGACGCTGAAGGAATACCTGGAGCGCAATAAAGATCGTCATCCCAATCGCGTCTTTTATTGCACCGATGAGGTAGCACAAACGACTTACGTAGAGCTTCACAAGCAGCAAGGGCTAGAAGTCTTATTTATGGACTCGTTCATTGACAGCCACTTTGTTAGCTTCTTAGAGCGTGAGCATCCCGATGTGAAGTTTTCACGGGTTGATGCCGATCTGGATGACACCTTGATTGACAAAGATAAGCCTGCTGACATCGTTGACCCGACGACCAATCAAACCCGTAGCGATCGCATTAAAGAGCTGTTCCAAAAAGCGCTCAACAAGCCCAAATTAACCATCCGCACTGAAGCGCTCAAGTCTAGCGATGCCAATGGTGTGCCGCCAGCAATGGTGCTCTTGCCAGAGCATTTGCGGCGGCTGCAAGAGATGACTGCCTTAATGCAACAGCAAGCTGTGCAGTTCCCTGAAGAACATACTCTTCTGGTTAATACCTCACACCCGCTCATTCAAAATCTGGTGAGCCTTAGTCAGGGAGCCATCATCCAAAATGAAGGACAGTCTCCCTCTGCCGAACTGGCAAACCTGATCTGTCACCACGTCTATGATCTGGCACTCATGGCGCAAAAAGGCTTCGATGCTGAAGGAATGCAAGCCTTCGTCGAGCGATCGAACGCGGTGCTAACTCGTCTCACCGATCGCGCGGCTTCTTGAAGTAAGGGGTGAGGAGAGAGGGGGCAGCAGGCAGAGGGCAGAATTAACTCAAAACGCTCTAGCGCAACTCAAAACTCTCTAGCTTCACCCTTCCACTTCCTCACTCCTCTCACCCTCTACCCCCTCCCCTCCCAGATGTGATCTACATCCTGATGGAGGGATTTTTTTTGCTGTATATCTAGTACAGCGTTCGCTCGATTCTCTAACCTTCTTCCTCTTGGCTTCCTGATTTCCAGGTCGTTGTATACAATAGGATGTCGGTTAACCATTTTCTAAGCGCACACCCTGGAGATTGCTATGGCTCGTCAATGTCAACTTACTGGCAAAAAGGCAAACAACGCCTACGCCGTGTCTCACTCTCATCGTCGGACAAAGAAACTGCAAGAAGTGAATTTGCAGTGGAAGCGTATCTGGTGGGCTGAGGGCAACCGTTGGGTAAAGTTGCGGCTTTCTACAAAAGCAATCAAAACCCTCGAACACAAGAGCCTCAGCGTTTTTGCTAAAGAATCAGGCATTGATCTGAATCGCTTCTAAGCGTGTGAGCGGCTTCTTTGCGTTGAGCGCAGTTGGTGATCCGACTGGCAATGAATGTGTAACGAAGTAATCGGGCAACCACAAAAGCTTGCCCGATTGTCAATTTTATAAAAACTTTTTAAAAAGAGAATTTAGCAAAAGTGGCACCTGCTCAAAAATAATTTGAGTCGGACGATCGCTTTATCTAGGTACATGGGTAACATTGGGGCATCTCTCTTTATGACGAATTAATATCTTCTACTGAGCTATAAAGCTTGTGTGAAGCAGTACTTCGCAATATGAAAGATTACTTAGATTGTTGTCACAGCCTTAACGCTAAATTCTTGTTCGTTCCGTTAATTCGCTGATGTTTCAGCAAGCGTCCCTTGTTTATCTTCGTGGCTTCCCGGTTGATCACAGGCTATTTAAACTGTTACCACAGTAGGCATCTACACAAGAAATTTGTACCTTCAGGACATTTAAAGCACATCCCGCAGAAAATTGTCACTCTGTTTTCTGCCGTGCCCATTAGCTCATGTTGTGAGTTCAGTTCATAAACCTTTTGCCATCGTCGCAGGAAGCAGCTATCATGTCAGACCGTAAATTAGCCAAGGCAGTTCAGGCTCTTTTTAGCCAGATGCAGAAGATGTCCAGAGCCTTAACTAAAGGGCTAATGAATTGGCTTCTGCGTTCAGCAATGATTTTAAACCGAAGGTTTCGGTCTCCCGCAGCGGGCTTTGTATTGCCGACCGTTATCTTGCTACTGCTCGTTGTGTCGTTAACTGTAGGTGCATTAGTCTACCGTGCTTACAGCCGTAGCGCTCAGGTGATTGGTGAGAGTCAGCAGCGGGTTATCTACAATGCGGCAACTCCTGCGATCGACAGAGCAAGAGCCAAGCTAGAAACGCTCTTTGATGCGACTAAAGACAGCCGTTATCCGGGTGGTGTCCCTGCTGAAAACTACATGACAGGGATGCTGCGTAACGATGGGAGCTACGGTGTTGGTGCCTTGGGAGGTCCAGATCAATACACTATTCCTGGCGAAACCCGGATTAATCTAGACGCTACAACGAAGACGGGCGAACTGACCCCTCAAGACAATGCCTGGGCATTCCGCACCGATACGAATGGCGATGGCGCTCTTGATGCGACGGTGGTTTACTCCATTGTGCTGCAAACACCACCCGATCAGAATGGCGTTGCGGGTTCTGGTATGGTCAACACCTCTGAGACCGTTAAAGCAAATAGCTTGTTTGTGCGGCAGGGTCCATTGAGTAATCAACTGCGAGGCAACTGCGCAATCGCTCAGGACAGTGCAGCGTCTAGCGCAGCGCAGGGTTGGTTCCAGGATTTAAGCACCTCTTCAACGCTTCGCAAAAACTTCCAGGTGGATGCGCTCGTTATCCCAGACACCATTAACACTAATGGCAGCTTCACAACGCTGGAAATGCAGCAAGACCGGAAGCTCGATCGGGGGAATAAGTGGGGAGCCTGGTTCCGCTACGACATGGAAATCTTCCCTGGTCCTACCTTTAACTGGAATGGAGCCATGCACACGGAAGGCAGCTTCATGACCAAGCCGCAAAACGGTTTTAATGCCTTCTTAGTGAGTTCTCAAGCGTCGTGCTTGATGAGTACTGCGTCTAACTCAGAGATCACAGTCACGGACATTGTTAACTCCAATAACGATACGTCGAAGCCACCCGACTTTGTTGGCTTAGCGTTTGCAGGGAGTATTCGTGACAACGATTACAACGGCTCTTCCAGCATTCACATCTGGCCCGCAACGACTAACCCTGCTCAACCGTCGCAAATTGCGACCCTCGAAAATGATGCTGACGGTGGTTCAGCACAGAATGCTACTGGCGCTGCTATTCCGGTTGCTTTAGATCCAGTGAGGCTGCTGACTGACGATGTAAGTCAGGCGCGTGGTAGCGATCGAACAAACCGGACCAACCGTAAGGCAGGTTGGAGGGGCTTACCGAACACAGGCACACCGCGTATCTACAACCAGGCAGAGGCAAAGCCTTATGTGGATGACCTTTACCGAGCCGATAACCGTTGGGGACCCAAACCCCGTTACAACGACCAAATTGCGGTTGCAGCGCCGAATAGAATGGGCGATGTAATCACAAGTGATGTTACCACCCTGGTTCGTGGCACCGTTGATCCAAATAATCTCTCTACTGTTGCAAATGCTGGTTTAGATGGCTACTGGGAACGACGTGCCTTTAACGAAGGGCTGCGGGTCATTGTGGGGCAGCGCCTGGAGCTTGGCAATGCCTTTGGTTGGGTCAAGACTGGACCGAGAGATCCACTGTATCCACCGAGTGAAACGCTCACTCACGAGCAGCGCCAGCGTCGTACCTTACGAGACAACATTGCGGCGGTGCAGTCAACAGCGATCTACCACAGAGACAGTGCGGTTGGTGCCGCTCTTCCTGTAGCGTGTTTGGCAAGTACGGCTCATCCTGGGACAGCGACTACGCTTGCGAACAGCATTACCTTTCAGTCGCAACCAGTCAATGGCACTGCCGAGGTGATCACAGACTTCTTGACGGGAAAAGGCACTAATGGCTGGGAGTTTGCCCCTCCAGCATATCTTCAGTCTGAGGCTGCTTTTGCGGCGGCAATCGCTCCTACCCAACCTCTGGGCAAAGCGCTCCGCAATTTAGCAATGTTTGCTGGTGATGACGATCCAGCAACTCCTGGTGTCGTTGATGGTGCCTTTCCGCCCAGACAGGAAGCCTCTGGCTCGATCGTGCATCCCTATCCCCTCACGTCTATGTGGGGTAATTTCTCTGAACTGCGTCGTGCTCTCGCCCGTTTGGATGCAGGGATTGCCTACACCAACGCAGACCCGCTCCTTAGCCTCAGCATAGCTGAACAGTCTACCCTGCATACTGCGGCTTGCACTCTAGGTATGCTGGCGTACAACATTAATGGGTTCACCGATGATCCAACTGGCTATGACTATGCAGATAACGCTAACAATTCTGGTTTATCAACCCTTGGCGGTGTTCTCTTCAACTTAGTTGACGGTCTGCAAAATAATGGTGAGGTTAAAGACCCTACAACAGGTGCCTACTTCCCCTTTACAGTTGTCAACGGTAATCCGTCAGCAGCCTATTACGATCCAGTAACTGGAGCCGCTGCAAAGTATAGCGAGTTATCAGCCGATGACTTCGTTAAGGCTCTGTTGACTGATACAAATATCGGTGGGAATCCTGACAGGCGGAGTCTAGCTAACATTGCCACGATTATCTACAGCAAGCAGCAGGCTGACCGCGATCGCCTCTTTGGGTTCGAAAACGGTTCTCCGCCAGCACCTACAGATCGTCCCGATACTTGGGAGAATAACGGCAAAAAGTTCCCGGTCAAGGTAAATAATACGGATGTCCTTTTCCCTACAGGATGCGATCCGGAGACATTTCCTTTGAATCAAGGGGCTCCCGAAGCGCAAGCAAGACAAAAGGTTGGATTGGCGCTTGCTTTCTGCGAAAACACGCCCCGTTACCCCGCTCTCTTCTACCTTTTCCCCAAGGTCGATCACGACTATGACGGTGATAGCTCACTGGGCAACCAGCAGCCCACAAATGAGCAGTACTCTAGCGACCCATATATTCAGAACAAGTCTAGCTTGGGGTATCAGTATAGAGTCGTTGGTATCACGCCCGATGATTTCTCTGAGATCGCGATGACACCACGTCGTTCTAGTACGGACAACTGGAGGTTGCCGATTCTGCAAACCCGCTCTAATGTTACTGGCGCAAACGTCTCACCTAACCTGATTGTTGATCCAACAGGTGCTCTGAGAGCGGTTGGCTTCCTTGATCGGGGTGTGTTCAACGGTCGCGAAATGATGACGACCCGCACAATGGATCTTGACCTGGGCATGCTGCGGAGTTTAGGCGTTGCCACAGGTCGACCCTGGCTACCTGTTAGTGGCATTGTCTATGCCTTCCGGGAAGATGCAGTGCGAGAAGATGCGATCGCTCGACCAGCAGGTGGTCTTGCACCTGTAACGACCAACGCCACAACTCTAACTAACCCAACTGATCCAACACTCGCTACGAATGCAAATAACGTTGCAATCAGCACTAAACAAGTAGACTTTATCGCTGACCCCGATCGTCGTCCTCACGGTTTCCGGCTCCGCAATGGCGTACAGATTAAACGCAACGATTCTTTTGCGCTTCCCAGCACAGACAACACTCGTGGTCTTTCCTTCTTTACCGATAGCCCGGTTTATATCCAGGGTGATTTCAACTTGCATAAGAGAGGTGCTGATGACACCCCTGGTACAACTGTCGAGGAGTTTACTGAAACCCTGGTGCCTGGTAACGATACAGGTGGGCTTTACACGGTAGATCAGTTTTATCGTCGGACGAACCGCAGTCCAGACTTTGCCAGAACTAGTGCAGGGGGCGATCGCTGGCGACCAACCGAAATTCTTGCTGATGCCGTTTCCATCCTGTCTGATAGCTTCTGCGATGGCAGTATCGAAGATGCCTTCATTGCTAACTCTGGCTCTGGTGGCACGATCACTAACGCTGCCGATAGGTATAATAACCTAAATACCCCTGCGAACCCTGGTTTTGGGCTCTTTGGTCCAGGCTGTACCAGCAATAGGACATCGTTCTTAAACCAAAATCGTCCAACAGCTAACCTCGGCGCGGCAAATTGGCGAAGGGAAGATGGCACGTCTGCTGCCACTGCTACTACGCCGATCCGCATTGACCGCAACGGTAAACCATTGAAAGCGGATGGCACAGTCTACACCGGAAACTATGATCGCTTTGTTGATGATAAGTCGCTGATGCCAGCTACCAACGCAGGCACGACGGTAGACTCCATCATTGTGAGTGGCATTGTGCCCTCAAGGGCAGGTCAGTCTTATGGTGGTCTACACAACTTCCCTCGCTTCCTAGAAAACTGGGATCAAAGAAACCTCTGGTTTGCGGGTTCGTTCTTGCAGCTTAACTTTAGCAACTCTGCGACCGCACCCTTTGACCAGGATGTCTGGGAACCGCCCTTAACAGCTTCTCCCAACAGTGAAGCGATCAGATATTACTCACCACCCAACCGGGTTTGGGGCTACGATCCTGCACTCCAGCTAGCTCCAGCCGGTCCAGCCGCCGCTCGCTTTATCACCGCTGGCAAAAACCGCAACGAGTTCTATTCAGAGCTGCCTGCTAACGATCCTTATATTAGGAGACTCTGCACTGCGGCAAGGACATCGGGCATCACCGGAGTTCCTGCAAACATCAACTGTCCTGCTTAACTCTGTCTGGAGGCTTGATTATGTCCATCGATTCCGGTTCATCCAGTAAACCTACAGTGCAGGTAGCCACGACAGCAATGCCCAACCCCTCTTCTACCACAGTGATGCGACGGCAGCGCTTACTCCTTTCTTTGTTAACTCGTTTGCCCCAGCGTGCCCCGTCAGCACAACGTGCAAAATGCGATCAGGGTCTGTCGTTGATTGAGTGTTTGGTGGCGATCGTTGTGGTCTCCATCACGCTGATTGCGATTACGCCCCCGATCTTCTTCATCACAGCAACCCGTGTGCAAAGTCGTAAGGCAGAACAAGCATTGCAGGTGGCTCAAGCAGAGATCGACCGAGTGCGGGCTGTCGTTGAGCGCGGCGTTTATACAGCGGCTGATCTGCCTGCGGTCGTTACCAGCATTAGCTCCGTGCCTGCACCGACTACCATTGCCGCTGGCGTTTTGAAGTCATCTACTGTAGGCTGCAACACTTACACAGGTGTCACCGTTGCATCTACTGCTTTGCTCCCAGTCAGCACCGATCTTGATCCCAGTAATCTTGCTGCATGTGAGTCGCAATTTCTAGTGCAAACGTTTCGCACCGCTGGTCCACCTCCAACTGGATTATCTGGCTTCCGATTAGGCGTACGGGTTTACTCCGACAATCCACTTTTGCGTCAAAATTTAGGCGGTCTACAAACGGCACAAGCCTCCCTCCGCTTTGTGAGTGGGCTGGGTGACCAAAATCGACGACCTCTGGCAATTTTGTACTCCACCATCGTCCGCAACGATACCAGCAATTCTCTGCAAGACTATAGCACTGTCTGTTCGACCCCCGATGGTTGCTGAACCAGAACGCTCGTATGCTACGACGCTAGCAATGCTCGTAAATTCTAATCGCTACTACCCTTCTCTCAACCAGGCTTAGAATGGCTAAACACTCCTTCCCGTGGCTATTAGCACGATCGTTCCGGTCCCAGCGTAAGCATCCTACCACTGGCTTTACCCTGCTGGAACTACTGATCTCGGTATTTATCGGTGGCATCATTACCAGCACATTGCTCTACAGCGTGGTCGAACTGCTAAAAGTGAATCAGCGAGAATCAAGCCGTGCCGAAACTCAGCGCGAAATGCAGTTAGCGATGGACTACATCAGCGCAGAACTGCGCCAAGCCGTCTTTGTTTACGATGGTAGTTGTCTAACTGGAACAGGCACGTTTGCGGCGGATGCTTGTCCAGGGGTCACCAACTTCCTGCCCACAGCTATCAACACGCAACCAACAGGAACTGCTGCTGGAACAACGCCTGTTTTAGCGTTCTGGCGAGTCGATCCGCTGCCTCAAGTCTTAATTAACCTCTGTGCCGCTAATGCAGCCAATTTGAACCTCACAACTAACCCCAATCCCCCAGCGGGCATCAATGGGGTACCTTGCCTGTCTCGCAGAACCTATAGCTTGGTTGTGTACTACCTTGATACAACCAATACAGGTGGTACATGGGCTGGTAGAGCACGACTGAAACGCTATGCGCTCACTCAATTTACCGCGACTGGTGCGCCCAACACGGGCTGGGTTGACCCTACCACGACAAACAATAAATTTCTTGGCTGGCCCTATGAAGCTACCGGTAACAATTTGCAAACGGCAGGAACTCTGTCAGATGGGTCAACGAACCCTTATGCAGGTGCTATTGCCGGTGTAGCTGTCAATCCGCCTGTGTTAGTGGATTTTGTGGATACTCCTGTCACACCAGGCTCGACTGCGACTGCGTGCCCTGGTGATTCTGTTACTGCTGGCAGCCTGCCACCCTTTGTTCGATCGCCATCCGGTACAACTGTTACAAGCTTTTATGCCTGTGTAAGAGGTGGTGGTTTTACAGCCGGGATTCAAAATAACACAGGCGGACGTAACCAGGAAACTGCCGTTTTCCTCAGAGGCAACGCGGCTGGTCGAGCTGGGGTTCCATCCACTGCCAAAGTTGTCTTTGATCTACAAACCCGTGTGCTGAGTCGCGGCAGTTTTGAGAAAAGTCCGGCACCTCAGTAGGCTGCTCATTTTAGTGCTCTAGCTTAGAGAAGAAATATGAAAAATCACCGTTTACTGAGACAATCAACCGCCGGTTTCACCCTGATCGAAACGCTGGTTGTGGTCATTATGATTGGAGTCTTGTTTGCGATCGCGGCTCCGGGGTGGTTGACCTTCATTAACCGTCAACGGCTGGGCACTGCGAATGAGCGGATTCTCCAAACCTTACGCACTGCCCAAGCTGAGGCGAAACGCACGCAGACCTATCGAGAAGCCCGTTTTGATGTTGCTTCAGATCCGCCGAGAGTAGCAGTTTTACCCTTGACCTCTAGCACATCAGGTACGGGTGGTGCAGCCGTGCAGACCTTAGGGCGTATTCCTGATGCCCAGGTCAATCAATGGGAAACGCTCGGACAAGGTGAGGTTCGGTCAGGCATTCTCACTCTTAGAACGAGTCACACTGCCAGTAATTCCATCATTTTCAGTCCCGATGGGGCAGTGGCTTCCACGATACAGGCGACTACCAACCCAACGATCACTGATACCCAGCCGTTTACAGTGACATTGGCACTCAGGGGTGCTCCAAGTGTGAAGCGCTGCGTCAGTGTCCGAACTCTTTTAGGCGCTGTTAACCAGAAAAGCGATGCAGCTTGCCCTTAAAGAAACACAGATCTCCGACTTCTTTCTGTGCCTTGATCATTCGCCCCATCTAGGGCAGAAGTCAGGGATCTAAGCTCAAGACAAGATCTAGCGTGCCCTTTTTCTCATCAGAGACCAGGGTTTAAGATTGCTCATCTACAACTTTTAGTTCGTAGAGATTCCAGAGAGAGCCACGGGTATCCAAACCAGAAAACTGTACGCCTTGAACGCGATCGCGGATGGCTGAGAGCGCAGTGGGTGTTACCAAGTGAATGACAGGCACCTGCTCCTGGATGATACGTTGAAAGTCAGCATAGATTTGCTTACGCTTGGTTTCGTCATATTCTCTGGCTCCGGCAACGAAGAGGCGATCGATCTCTTCCTCCCAATCGGAAATAACCCAGTTTTTGATTGGTGGTGCGCCAACATTAGGACCCTGGTTAAAGTCATGGGAGGTGCCAGCGCTAGTCCAGTAGTTCGCACCGTCATGTGGTTCTACACCACCTGTATAGCTGAGGAAGTAGCATTCCCAGTTACGGTTGCTGATACTCTCCACCAGCACATTGAAGTCAACCGGGTTCAGGTCTAGCTGAATGCCGATACTCTGCAAGTCTTGCTGCATTTGAGCAGCAAACTGCTGTGCAGTACGGCTACCCGCAGGCAAAATCATTGTGAATCGAACGCGGTTGCCTGCTTCATCTAGCAGTTGTTGCTTGGCGTTGTACTTAAACCCAGCACCTAGCAGTAGCGACTTTGCTTTAGCAGGATCGTGCTCGTAAACTTTTAAGCCTTGCTGCGGCGACAGAAAGTAGGGACTCTGTACCGAAATTGGTGAATTCTGAAGTTCTCCAATGCCACGAAACAGATTGTTGATGATGCTCTGGCGATCGAGCGCATAAGCGACTGCCTGACGAAAGGCTTTGGTGTTAAACCAGCGCGATTTGATCGGGTCAACAAAAGGCTTGCCGTTAGTGTTTGTGGCGCGATTCAGATTAAAAGCAATAAAGGTCGTCCCAGAGGTTGGTCCACCGTTAAGAATCGCAAATTTACCACGTTGCTCTTCACGCTTGAGTAGGGAGAAATCTTCGGGGCGCAGCCCAGCTATATCCAGGTCGCCAGAGCGAAACCGCAACATCCGGCTATCACTGTTTTCGACGACTTGCCAGATGATGCGCTCGATGTAAGGCAAAGTCTCGCCTTGGGCACCTTTACGCCAGTAGTACGGATTGCGACGATAAATAATCCGCTGACTATTGGCGTAGCTCTCGATCGTGTACGGTCCATTAGTGACGATTTCGGCTGGTTTGGTGTCAGTGCCCCAGGTCGTCAGAAACCGGGGATTACCATCAGAGCCTTTGGTAAACACGCTTTGGCGAAGGCGATGGGCAGGCAAAATCTTGGCACCCATTGCCCGCAAAAAGGGTGAAGATGGCTCTGGTAGAAGGAACTCTACACGGCGATCGTCCAGCTTTTTCACCGTTGGTAGCTGCTTTTTGTCGCCAATGCGAAACGCATCTCGCACATCAGTGGGAATGGCTTCATTCAGATACACATCTTTGTAGGTGAACAGCACGTCATCTGCCGTCAAAGGTGCACCGTCTGACCACTTCAGCCCGTCACGTAGGGTAAACGTAATGCGCTTCTTATCCTCTGAGATTTGCCAGGATTCTGCCAACGCTGGGACAATCTCTGCTGTGATGCCGTGTTCGTCAACTAACCCATCAAACGTGAAGGAGAAAATATTGGGTGACGAATTGTTGAGGGCGTAGTTGAACGTCTTGGGATCGGTTGTGGTGCTAATGACAAGCTGCGGGATACGAGCTGCCTGACTTTTCAGGTTTTGTGCCTGGCAAGCAGAAAGGGCGATCGCTAGCACGATCATCAAACCTGCTAACAACCAATAACGTCCACGTCGACTGTCTCTAAAGGCTGCAACGCTCATAACCGCTCCCTTCTTTTTCTACTGGATGCTCGTTCACTGAACTATTGGCGGTTGCTCAGCCCGTGATCCATAGACCTGGTTTGATGTACCTAGTCTAAAGTCTAAAACCTAGCTCCGTGCAGTGACTGATAGCCCGTCAACGATTAGGGACGGGGTATAGCAAGAACCGTTCCAATCGGCATCACCACCCAGCGCCAGCAGTTGTTGTAGGGCAGTGTAAACATTGCCGGATACCATCGTATCTTTCACGCGCCCGATCACTTCACCGTTTTTAACACGGTAGCCCAGGTCAACGTTGATGGAAAATTCGCCCGAAATTCCGGCACCGCCACCAAGCATCTGGTCGATGACTAGCCCATCATCAAGGGTAGCGATTAAATCCGGGAGAGACTTGCCAGTGGCGACACTGCCGACGGGTTGAATCATGATATTGAATAGTCCAGGAGTGGGGTAGCTACCCAAGCCAGGACGAAAGCCGTTGCCTGTAGTCCCGCTACCGATCGCCCGCCCAGTCGTAAAGTCGGCATAGAAGAGTTGCAGCACACCATGATCGATGAAGGTAATGGCACGAGTTGGGGTGCCTTCATCATCAAAGGGACAGCTAAAGGGACCAATATGGGGCTGTTGCGAAAGCGTTAAGCCTTCAGAGGTAACGAGTTCATTAAGGCGATCGCTCCAGGGTGATGCGCCTTCAAGCACCTGTTTGCCGCTGAGTGCCGACTGTACCGTGCCCCACAGCATATCGGCGGCTTTGGATGTGAAAAGAATGGGGACGCGCCCAGTCAGGGGTTGTGTGTTGTCTCTTGCCCACTCCAACCGCTGCATAATTTGGTGCACCAGTGCAGTAGGGTCAAGGCTGCCCCGTTGGGTTTGCCCATCTGAGACGCACAAAAAATCGTCGCCACGTATCCACTCTGCGGAAAGGTAGCAGCTCAGAGTTGTATCAGTGTAGCCGCAGTCTAAGCCGTTGGAGTTAAGCAAACGAGTTGTTTCAGCTTCACATTCCCATTCAGCAGTGCAGATCAGGTCTGGATTAGCCTCACGGATGAGCGCGATCGCCTCTCTTCCCCAAGTGACTAATTGCTCTACAGGCACCGTTTCGCCCAGGTCAGGGTATTGGTTTTTGGCAGCACCCGCTAGTTCGATCGTTTCGGGTTCATTAAGCTGGCTCAGGGCGATCGCGCGATCAACTAAAGCTTGTGGCTCGACGGGACCGTAAGCAACGGCTAAACCAGGGCAACCGTTTCGCCACAGCCGCAAGGCTGTTCCTTCTGCCTGGGCGCTTTCTAGCTGCTTCAGGCGATTTGCCTCAAAAAAGACCGGATATGCCAGCGATCGTGATTGTAGGACTTCTGCCGCTTCTGCGCCTGACTTGGCAGCCAATTCCAGCAGTTGCTCTGCTAAGGTATCGTGTTGCAAGTCGTCGGAACCCATCATAAGTATGAGCGAACAGAGTGTGAGTAATGAGCTTTTAGCCGTCAGCAGGTTAGCCGTTAGTTTTTAGAGTAGAACACCCATTAGGGACGCAATGGCTGTTTAACTGAGCTAGGAGCTTGTTTGAAAAAACGTATGGTTTTGGGGTCTAGCCAACTCTTAAGAAAAAGCAGATTACAGCCGCCAGTTGTTGATCCTGCCTTCATCGCTGATCGCTGACTGCTGATCGCTAAAGGCTGCTGCTCAACAACTGCTAAGGATCACTTTACGCTAAGTTGACCGTCTGTAATAGCCAAAATCCAGCAAAGGCTTCTGTCTCGGGATCAGCTTGCACCGCAAGGAAGTGAACACCATTAGCTTGCTGTTTCGCTGCTTCAAAGTTCTGTGCTTCTGTTTTCACCTGCTGATTCGCCAAACTGGCAAGCGTCCAGCGATCGTTCAGCCCAGTCTCTAGCAACAAGCGCGTGGGATAGTCACTGTCAAACCTAACGCTGGCGACCTCTAGACCTGACATCCAGCCAGCTAAGGGAGTTGCACGCGCCGAAAAGATCAGTAGCCCCGGAATTTGAGCTTCTGGCGCAAGCCCTGAAAGAGCTAGGGGAAACGCTTCACCAAAGTCGATCGTCCACTCGTTCATTTCTGCCACGTCACTGGCTGACAGGGTGACAAACTGCCATTTTTCGCCCAGCAATGCATCGGGTAGGGGTTGCGGCGGGGTTTTGGCAAAACTCACAGATGGATTAGCACCCGGTTGAAAGCCTGGTAGGGCTGGATAAACTTCTAGATGGCGCTGCCGAAGCCATTGGTTCAGCACAAATGTTCGCTGGCTCAGTTGGGCTGGGATGCCCAATTCTTTGCAGGCTTTGGCAATCATGTTGTTCATTGCCTGCCGAAAGAAGCGAATTTTATCAGGAGGCTGCGGGGCATGGGCGATCGCCGCCTCAATCACGCTCTTTAAACGCACCGAGTTAACTTCGGCACTGGAACAAAATTCGGCGTAGCGAAAAAGAGATTCTGGTTGGCGATCGACAGCCAACGGGCTTTCACAAACCAGCACTTCCCAAACCTTTTTTTTGTTTTCATCCAAGATTGGGCGCGAGTAGAAGTCAAGTTCCCAGACAGTAATCACTCTTACTCTCCTAGAATCGCTTTTCTCGCCCGTTCTTGACGCGATTCTGCCTCTGCCATGACATCGGCTGGTTTTTCCAGCATTTCACCAGGGAAGTTTTCGAGCACTTTCGTGGAAAGGGAAATTCTGCCTTTGCCCTCGTCAAGACCTGCAATCATCGCTTTGATCGGTTGCCCGACCTGAAATAAACCTGTTAGGGCTTGGACGTAGTTTTTGCTGATCTGGTTGATGTGGAGTAGTCCCGTGGTGCCGCCAAATTCAACAAACACACCAAAGGGTTTAATACTGGCAACTTTGCCATCGACCAGTTGCCCAATTTCGAGCTGACTGAAACTGGCAGAGCGGGTGGCAAGACGGTTTGACAGCACTAACTTATCGCGAGCCTGGTCAATTTCTAGAATGCTCGCGCTGAGTGTGGTGCCTTTGAGCGCTTCCAAATCTTCGCGCTCAACCAGGTGCGATCGTGGAATGAAGCCCCGCAACCCCTGGATATCAACTGTAACGCCACCTTTATTAACGCCTGTGACTCTTACCTGATAACTCTGATTGCTAGCTTGAGTTTCTGCCAACCGATCCCAGGCTTGCTTGATCTCCAACTGCTTTAGCGAAAGCGTGACCTGTCCATCGCCATCTTGTTCGCGGATGATGAGAAACTCGCGCTCTTCATGGAGGGGCACGATCGCTGACGGGTCTGTAACGCCCCGCAGGCTAGCTTCATTGGCAGGCAAAAAGGCAAGGGACTTCGCGCCAATATCGACATAAATGCCATCAATTTCGTAATTGACAGCTTTACCCGAAATCATCTGCCCTTGCTGAAATTGATAGTTATGTTGCTCCAGCGCTTTTTCAAAGTCCTCCATTGAAAAGGACTCACTGGCTGAACGAGCGGATTTAGCTTCCATGAGACAAGCGATCGTAGTCGGCTTTCTTACTATAGTCCGTTGCGGGGGCGGAAAGAGAGCAGCGGGATTAGAGGGAGAGGCGATGCAAGAGAAGAGGTGATGCAAGGAAAGAGGGATTTTGAGCTTTAAGCTGGGTTTTGCTTCCCCTACCTCCTCTGCATCCTTAGCCTCCCCTGTCCTTTACCCTTTATTCCTCTGCCTTCAAAACTCGTCCAAACAATTCCTTCACCTTCTCCCAGGCATCAGCAGCGGCTTCAGGGTTATAGTCAGGGCGTTGATCGCAGAAAAAACCGTGCCCAGACGGATAGCGAAAAAAGCGATGGTCGATTTGATGTGCCTTAAGAGCGTCTTCAACCTGATCGATTTGCTCTACTGGAATCAGCGGATCAGTCGTACCAAAAAAAGCGTAGAGTGTGCCTTTGATCTCTGGTGTGCGGGTGAGTGTAGGCTTACCACCACCAGGGGTCATGGTTGCAATGCCAGCGCCGTAAAAGGATGCAGTCGCTTTGATATCCGGCAGGGTTGCTGCTAGGTAGACAACATGACCACCAAAACAGAAACCGATCGCGCCGATCGCGTCTCCTTTTACTGTCGGTAAGGTTCGGAGATAGGCGATCGTCGCTTGCACATCACTTAACAGTTCATCGGCTTTGGTTGCCTCTTTGTACTGGCGACCCAGAGTTGTACTGTCAGCATCGTAATTGCCCTCAAAGCCTGGGGCACTGCGCTGAAAAATAGCAGGCGCGATCGCGACATAGCCTTCTTGAGCAAGACGCTCTGTAACACTGCGAATGTGGCTATTGACACCCCAGATTTCCTGAATGACGACGATACCCGGGTAGGTGCCACTACCTATTGGTTGGGCAAGGTGGGCATCGATTTGCAAGCCATCATTAGGGATTTGCACAGCAGTAGTCTGAATGTGGCTAGTCATGATCAGTGTTTGCCTGGTAAGTGTTTGTCTAGTAAAGGGCAGTTCAGATTTAGTAATTAGCAGTCGTTTTGACAACCGTTTGACAACCGTTATGAGACATTAAGCCTCTTCCTACATAAACAGAGTGACAGATTGCTCTAGCTGGTCGCGTGATCACGTTAGTTCATTGTCCTCTCAGAAGTTGCCACAGCGTCCTGACCAGCGCAACTACTGCCGTAATGATGTTGGTGGTAGCAAAAAAAACATTACTCTTTTTTCACATGGCATCTTGTACCAGTTTGATTTTTGCTCGTGGTTGGTCGCTTATGAGAGCAAACCGCTATGCGAACCGACAGTGATTGCTGTGTTGCCAAGCCCTTTGCTACTGGCGTGACATTGCACCTGTCTGGGTGAAGTCTTGTTAGCCTTGAAGCCGCTAGGTTTACGAAGGGTGTAAACCAGTGCTGCATCAGGGAGTGCAGCATCTAAAATGTAACTTAACTAAAGATGTGTGATCCCTACGACTAGTCGCATCGTTAAACGCTTCCTTTAGAGCGCGTGGAGGCTCTTGTATGGTTCAATTTCATATTCAGACGGAGAGCGACATTCCGGCATCGACACAGCTTTATAACCAAATTCTGTTTGCGATCGCGTCGCGCCAATATCCACCAGGACACCGTTTGCCCAGTACACGTCAGTTGGCAATGCAAACGGGGTTACATCGCAATACGATTAGCAAAGTCTATCGCCAGCTAGAAGATGCCGGTGTTGTTGATGCACAAGCAGGGTCTGGCATTTATGTGCGAGAACAAACTCATGAAGACGTTGCAAAGGTGCGATCGCCTATTCTTGATCAGCATCCAGAGGCATACAAAGTTGTTCAAAACAGCCTGGATGATTTGCTGAAGCTTGGCTGTTCGCTCAATCAGGCGCGTGAGCTTTTTCTGGCAGAAATTGACTGGCGCTTGCGCTGTAGCGCTCAGGTCTTGGTGACGGCTCCGACTCACGATATTGGTGCCGGAGAAGTGATTGTACGTGAGCTAGAGCGGGCGCTGAACATCCCTGTGCAGCTTGTACCGATCGAAGAGTTAGAGCAAATATTGGATCAAACTCGCTCTGGCACAGTTGTCACCAGCCGTTATTTCATTGCTGAGGCAGAAGCGATCGCGGCTCCCAAGTCGGTGCGCGTGATTCCAGTTGATATTTATGACTTTGACTCCGAAATTAAGCTGATTAAGCGTTTAGCTAAAGGCACCTGCATCGGGGTTGTCAGCCTTAGCTCTGGCACGGTTGGCGTTGCGGAAGTCATTATTCACAGTCTACGGGGCGATGAACTGCTGGTCATGACGGCTCAAGTTGGCGATGGCTACAAGTTGGGAGCGATCGTGCGGAGTGCCCAGACCATCATTAGCGATCAGGCAAGTTGTGCTGCTGTAAAGACTGCCATTTCTGCCGCTCGAGAAGACCTGATCCGTCCACCGCAGCTCATTTGCTGTGAGAATTTCATCGTCTCGAAGTCGATCGAACTGCTCAAGCGGGAGCTTGGTTTGGAGTAACCTGCAATGTGACTGCTTAGAGTGAAGCTTCATCAACGGTTGAATGCTTACTATAGAAGCAGCAACCACATGAGGCATTAGCAATGCGACTACTCCACACCATGCTGCGCGTTGGCAACCTGGATGAATCTCTTCAGTTTTATTGCGATCTTCTGGGGATGAAGCTGCTGCGCCGGAAGGATTATCCAGGCGGCGAATTTACTCTGGCGTTTGTGGGCTATGGCGAAGAAGCCGATCACACCGTTTTGGAACTCACATACAACTGGGGCACCGAGGCTTACAACCTGGGTGACGCCTATGGTCATATCGCGATCGGCGTTGATGATATTTACGCAACCTGTGCTGAAATCCGCGATCGAGGCGGCAAAGTTACCCGCGAACCAGGACCGATGAAACATGGCTCGACCGTCATCGCTTTTGTCGAAGATCCTAACGGCTACAAAGTAGAGCTGATTCAACTAGGCAGCCAGGGCTCAGGCAAAGCGGAACAGCAGGCTCAAACGGCGGGTGTTTAAGGGGAATGGGAAATAGAGAGTGGGGATTCGGAAGGGAGAGAAACAGTTTGCTCCAAGGCTCGGTTTGACTGGCTTACTCAAACGCAAAACGCCTTTCCACCCTTGTTTTCCCTTCTTCTGCTTCCCCTTCCCTTGCTCCCCCTTCCCTCCCCTTACTTTCCCCTCTTCTTCCCTTGCGTCTCTCTCCTCTTAATCCCCCTAGCTCCCCTCACCCTAATGACCGATCGACCGTGTAAACTCCTGATAGGTCTAACCTGGGTTGTCTTTATTAGGCAGACCCAGCGAACCGTGTGAGGAGTGTGGTGTGAGTAAAAAAATCTGGTTGGCTAGAGGTTTGGGTAGCCTGGGAGTGCTTTGCCAGACTTTGCCTGGGTGGACAACCCCTATTCCTAGTCATGACTCTGTAGTAGAACCTGCGGAGCTTTCAGAGGTCGTGCCCCTGGACGATCGCCCCTCGTTAGCTTGTCCTTCTATACCGCCGCAGGTACAGCCAGAATCGCTACAGGTACCGCCGGATCGCCTTGAATCTGACTGTATAGAACCAGCTAATGATGCAATGGCGCAGGTGCAATCGGTGGCTGAGTTGAGCGATGTGCGTCCGACTGATTGGGCGTATCAGGCTTTGCAGTCGCTTGCTGAACGGTATGATGTGGCGATCGGCTATCCAGACGGCACGTTTCGGGGCAATCAAGCACTGACACGCAACGAATTTGCGGCAGGATTGGCACGTGTGCTGGATGTAATTTCGCAGCAATATGTCGTCGGTCGCGGCAATGTTGCCCAGTTGCGGGAAGATCTTGCTACCGTACAGCAGCTTCAGGCATCCTATGGAGTGATCGCGACCGATTTGCGTGAGCGTGCTAATCAGCTTGACCAGCAAGTTACTATTCTGGAGCAGAATCAGTTTTCCACTACCACTAAACTATCGGGGCAATCAGTTTTAGTGTTTACGGATGGCTCTAATGCTCGCGGTACCGTGCTGTCGCGCACTCGCCTTAACCTCATCACAAGCTTTGCTCCCAATGGTGCGCTCTCAACGCAACTAGAAGCTGGCAACAACGGTAACGATGCGATCGGACGTGCTCAAGAGCGTGAACAAAACCTGTTAGGAACACTGGGCTTGCTGGCAGGCGGTGGTGGCTTAGATTACGTTGGGGTTGCAAGTGCGGTGCGTCTCAGCAACTTGTCCTACTCCTTTCAGCCTGCACCCGGTTTTAACCTTACGGTTGGGGCGCGACTGTCGCCACGAGATTTCATCGACTACAACCGCTTTGCAAACGACTCTACCGAAACGTTTGCCTCCAGCTTTTTTCTCAACAATCCGCTGATTGTGCAAAATCAGATTGATCGCGTAGGTGGTGCCGGAGCCGTACTGACCTGGAAACCAGCGAACCTACCGCTGATTGTGCGGGCGCTGTATGTGGCAGCGGATGCATCACGTCCCAACGCTGACATTACTGATGGTGGTTTGTTTGGCGATCGCAACCAGGGTAGCCTGGAAGTCGAGTATGACTTTAGCAAAAACATCATTGCCCGGTTTCAGCTAACGAAAGCGACCGTGAATAATGTGGATATTTTTGCAGGCGGCATCAATGCCGAATGGGCTTTCAATCGCCAGTTCGCTGTCTTCGGTCGGTTTGCGATCGGCAGCTATGAGGGCTTCAATCCACTGTTGAATCAAGACTTAGACCTGAATCCTAAAAGCTGGTCGATCGGCTTTGTCGCACGGCAATTGTTCATCCCTGGCTCTACTGCTGGCATTGCGATCGGGCAACCGTTTGTCGAAAAAGACCTGGGCGATGCGACACAGACCAATATTGAAGTGTTCTACAGCTTCTTGCTTAACGACAACATCAGCGTTACACCAGCTCTAACCGTAGTGAGCAATCCTGACAATCGCGATCGCGGTACTATCTTTCAATGGTTCCTACGTCTGGTGTATTCGTTTTAACGAAGGTGCTGTCTAACGTTTCTACTGGTCGTTAACTGATAGCTGATCGTTAATCTCGTTATACTAAAAGCGCTAGCGTCACTGTATTTATAATTGTAAATTTAAGACTCACAATGCAGCCCACTGACCCGAATAAGTTCACAGACAAAGCATGGGAAGCGATCGTACAGGCGCAGGATGTTGTTCGCCGCTACAAACAACAGCAACTGGAAGTAGAACACCTGATCATTACTCTGCTAGAACAAAAAGACGGTCTGGCGACGAAGGTTTTTACAAAAGCAGGCGTTGATACTACGCGCTTATGGCAGCAGATTGAAGATTTTGTCCGGCGACAGCCTAAAGTGCCCAGTAATGAGCAACTTTACCTGGGACGCAACCTGGATATCATGCTCGATCGTGCTGAGGAAGCACGCGAAGGCTGGAAAGACGAGTTTATTTCGGTCGAACACCTGCTGCTGGGGTTCGCGACCGATTCACGGTTGGGTCTGCGGTTACTGCGTGGTTTCAATGTCGATGCCAAACAGCTAGAAACGGTCATTCGTGATGTGCGTGGCAGCCAGAAAGTAACCGATCAAAACCCCGAAAATCGCTATGCCGCGCTCGAAAAATACGGGCAAGATCTCACTGAAAAGGCAAGGGCAGGCAAAACTGACCCAGTCATTGGTCGCGATGAAGAAATCCGCAGGGTGGTGCGAGTTCTCTCTCGCCGTACAAAGAATAATCCGGTCTTGATTGGTGAACCAGGGGTTGGTAAAACGGCGATCGTCGAAGCCTTAGCACAGCGCATCGTCAATGGTGACGTGCCAGAATCCCTTAAAAATCGGCGGCTGATCTCTCTGGATATGGGATCGCTGCTGGCAGGCGCAAAGTATCGTGGTGACTTTGAAGATCGGTTGCGATCGATCCTCAAAGAAGTCATCCACTCTGACGGGCAGATTGTGCTGTTTATTGATGAAATCCATCAGGTCGTTGGGGCTGGAGCAACTCAGGGCGCAATGGATGCGGGCAATTTGCTGAAACCTTTGCTGGCACGGGGCGAACTGCGCTGTATTGGTGCGACGACGATCGATGAATACCGCAAATACATTGAGAAAGATGCAGCCCTGGAACGTCGCTTTCAGCAAGTCTTTGTTGATCAGCCCAGCGTAGAAGACGCGATTTCGATCCTGCGTGGTCTCAAAGAACGCTACGAAGTGCATCATGGCGTTAAAATTACCGATTCGGCTCTGGTTGCCGCTGCCACGCTTTCGTCTCGCTACATTGCCGATCGCTTCCTACCCGACAAGGCGATCGATCTGATTGACGAAGCCGCTGCCAACCTGAAGATGGAGATCACCTCTAAGCCAGCCGAGCTGGAAATGTACGATCGCCGCATCATGCAGCTTGAGATGGAAAAGCTGTCGCTAGAAACTGAGAAGCAAAGCCCTGGCAATGTGTTTGGTGCGGGACGATCGGCACAAGATCGGTTAGACCGGATTGAGCAAGAAATGACGCAGTTGCTCGAAAAACAAGAGCAGCTTAACTCTCACTGGCGAAACGAAAAACGCTTGCTGGATGGCATCAATGCCAAGAAGGAAGAGGAAGAGCAAATCGAACTGCAAATTCAGCAGCTCAAACGAGAAGCAGACCTTGCTAAGGCAAGCGAAGAGTACGAACGCAACGCCAAACTTAAAAAAGCAGGCGAACTCTATCACGCTGTGCTGCCACGCATTCGCGATGAACGGGGTGCGTACGAGGCAGAACTGCGAGTCATTCAGTCTGATGGCGGAGCGCTTCTGCGCGAGCAAGTCACCGAGTCTGACATTGCCGAAATTGTTGCTAACTGGACGGGCATTCCGGTCAATCGCCTCCTAGAAACCGAACGCCAAAAGCTACTCCAGCTAGAGAGCCACCTGCATCAGCGTGTGGTCGGTCAAATTGAAGCGGTTGAAGCTGTTTCTGCTGCCATTCGTCGCGCCCGTGCGGGCATGAAAGATCCGGGACGACCGATCGGTTCCTTTCTGTTTATGGGACCAACGGGTGTGGGCAAAACTGAACTGGCTCGTGCGCTGGCACAGTCGCTCTTTGACGCAGACGATGCCATGATCCGGCTCGATATGTCGGAATATATGGACAAAAGCTCCGTTATGCGTGTCATTGGTGCACCACCGGGCTATATCGGGTATGAAGAAGGTGGACAGTTGACTGAATCTGTCCGTCGTAAGCCCTATGCGGTCGTGCTGCTAGATGAAGTCGAAAAGGCACATCCCGATGTGTTCAATATCTTGCTGCAAGTGCTGGATGACGGACGCATTACCGATGGGCAGGGACGTACTACCGACTTCTGCAACACGGTCATTGTCATGACCAGCAATATTGGCAGTGATCATATTCTTGATTTGTCAGGCGATGATGACCGTTATGAAGAAATGCAGCAGCGAGTGGTCGATGCGTTGCGATCGCACTTCCGCCCTGAGTTCCTCAACCGTGTGGATGACACCATCATCTTCCACACCCTTACCCGCACCGAACTGAGCCAGATCGTACGTCTGCAACTCAACCGCATTCAGTCTTTACTGGCAGATCAGAAACTCACCCTGGAACTTACTACTCCTGCTCAGAACTTCATTGCAGCAGCAGGCTATGACCCAACCTACGGTGCTCGTCCGCTGAAACGGGCAATTCAACGCCAACTGCAAAACCCGATCGCGACCAAAATCTTGGAAAACACCTTCACTGAAGGCGATACCATCCTGATCGATTTGGTTGACAATGCCCTAACGTTTAACAAAAAGCCAGTTGCGATTAACAGTGAGCTGTCAACCGTTTAGCTGCTCCTTGCTGTTAGTAACTATGGGTGTAATTGCCTCACGAAGATGCTTTAGAAGGCAGCAAGAGCGTCGTAAACAATTGTTTTGATGCGCTTCAAGGCAAACTTTAACGATCGACCTCCCTCCGCTGTCCCACTCATCTCTCCAGCATTTACTAAGCTTCTATTCTGAGGCTTGCCTTAAGCACTCGTTTAACGCTTAGGGTAAACTCGTTGAATGTTTAGGGTAAAGGCGATCGCACAAATTGACCGGACGCGGAGATTGATGTAATTACAATGAAAGTCACTTAGGAAGTGTAATTGTCCTTAAAATGCACGTCATCCGTTACAAGCAATTTCGTGACTTTGGTAAAAAGCATTCTGATAATTGTGGTGTTTTGGATGATTGGCTCAAGGTTGCAAGCAGGGCGAATTGGTCTAATTTAAGTGAGATTCAGTCAGTTTTTCCGCAGGCTGAAGTGATTAATCACTTTACAGTGTTTAGCCTTAAGGGAAAGCAGTATCGTTTAATTGTGAGCATTAATTACGAAGGGCAATTAATCTACCTCAAGCACCTTCTGACTCATGCAGAGTACAAGGAGCAGCAACAGAATGGCTCCTACTTTTGATTCAAAGAAATACGGTGAGCTTTTAGCTCAATATCAGCCAAGGCTGATTCGGACTGAGGCAGAAAACGAACAGGCTCTGGCGATCGTAGAAGTATTAATGCATCGCCCAAGCCGTAGCCCGGAAGAAAATGAGCTTTTTGCGCTGCTGATCACACTCATTGAAAAGTTTGAGCAAGACCATTACTTGCCTGGTGATGCCTCAACGCCTCGTTCAAGGCTACTGTTTTTAATGGATCAACGTCAGCTTAAGCCACTAGATTTAGTTAGTTTACTTGGTTCAGAAGATGCGCTGGCAGCAATTATGAACGGCGATCGCGAAATCAGCACTTTTCAAGCAAGGGCACTAGGCGCATTTTTCCATGTTGATCCTGGGTTGTTTATTTAACATTAATGCCAGAAAAGACTCTCAGAAAAGCTTTCACCACTTAAAGAAGTGAGTCTGTTTACTTGCTTGCTCGACGTACGCTTCGAGCGTAGAGATAGCAGCTATCAGAACCGCTGTCCGCATTGGACTTTGGTTTAGCCTTGCTGTACGATCTTCTCTCTTTTCGCGCTCCGCTTCACTGCTGTCCTTCACGGAATGAATTCTGTGACAACTCTGCCGCCGCCCACCAGGATGTTTTGACCACGAAGGGTGCCGGTTGCTCTCGGTCCTGCCAGGTTTAACGGTGGCTGCCCCTGGCGATAGCGAAAATTACCGTCTGCCTCAAACTTCTGCGTGACCATATTCCAGTTCAAGCGATCGGAATTGAGTTGAGCTTGATTCTTCGCACCAACGCCACGCACATCGCCTTCCAGGTAGAGCATTTTCGCTTTGAGATCAATACGACCCTCATTACCGCTAAGGGCAACTTGCTGTTGACTGTTGTTGATCGTCAGTAGTTGGTCAGACGCCACCGTTTGTCTTTGTAAATCCCAAACCAGACTATTGCTAGCAAGTTGAGTCGGTGGGTTAGTGAGTGTCAACCGGGCATTCTGTTTAAGCGTGACTGTTTTTGCCTTAAGGTCTGCCACGCCCGTATTTGCAGTTGCCCGATCGGTCAGTACTGTTTTATTAAAGCGATCGATCTGCAAAGGGCGATCGCTCGTTAAAGTTTGCTGCTTGATCTGCCAGATCGCACGCTCAGACTGGAAGGTTAAATCTGGGTTGATTGCCTGTGCCGTCACTTGACCCTGCAATTCCAGCCGTTGTGTGCGAGTAAACAAACGCCCCTCTTTGGCAGCGATTTTCATTTGGCGATGAGTTCCGGTTAAGTTGTTGCGAACAATCACCAACTCCTTACGCGGTTGCCATTCCAGCTCATCGCCCTTCATTACTAAGCCATCGCGAGTATCAGTAGCCGTAATCTTTCCACGTAAAAAGATTGTCTGACCGTTTTGCTGGACTTCACCCTGTTGCCCTTTAACCTGCAAAACAGACACGCCATCCTGAAAAAATTCACCTGCTGGCTGCTGGAGGCGGGCAACCTTTTTGTCTTTGCTATAGCTTGCCTGCGCTGCCTTCACCTTCCACCACAGTCGCCCTTTCTTGTCGAATTCTTCGAGCGTTACGGCATTAAAGGTGAGGCTGTTATCAAAATCTTGTGCCTGCTGGGTATCTTGAGCAATTTTGTCGGCAGTGCGATTGCGATTGCCACAGGCAGTCGTTGTACAGAGTATGGTCAGCAGCAACGCGTACAGTAGTGGGGAACGGATACCCCTCTGCCTCTGGTTGCTTTGGCTAGTACGATCGCGCTGAAGAAGAGACAGAATGGGCATGGGAATTATAGCAGCGGCAGGGTTAGAAACTAGACAGCAGACGACTCAACTATAGAGGAACCTAGCCAACTGTCTGTCTAAAGTTAGCTGATCCAGTCTACAGTTAAGCGTCTATTGTCTAATGCTCAAGACCCCAAGTGCGGCTCAAAAGTTCAGCCTAGAGCGACAGGGTTCTTCTAGTAACCTGCAGCGGTCTGTTTATTCGTCTTCCACGTTTTCCATCAACCCAATGCTGGAGAGAGGACGATAGGTGTAGCTGCGCGGCGTTTTCTGAATGTCTTCTTTAATGTTGTCCAAATCAATGTAGCGATCGGCAACATTGATCAAACTGTCGCTGGTCATCGATCGCAGGCTTACTACTTCCACGCGCACCCCGCGATAGCTTACTGCATTGACCGCATAGGCAAGATCGCCATCACCACTGACTAGAACAGCAGTATCGTAAGAGCCAACCAGCGACATCATATCAACTGCAATTTCAACATCTAGATTTGCTTTTTTAGAGCCATCAGGCAATTGAACCAAATCTTTAGAAATCACCCGATAGCCATTACGCCGCATCCACAGCAAAAACCCTTGTTGCTTTTCGTTTGTGCGATCAACACCCGTATAGAAAAACGAACGCAACAGCCGCGAACCAGCCGTTAATCGGCAGAGAAGCTTGGTGTAGTCAATTTCGATCCCCAGTTGCAAAGCCGCATAAAACAAGTTGGAACCGTCGATAAAAATAGCGACTCGACCACGGTTCTCAAGAACTTGTTCCTGAGTAAAAACGGATTCATTCTCAAAACTGTTACTTAACATTAGTACTAAACCTTGATTTTATGAGGGGATTTTTAATCAATGAGCAGACGTTGAGTCTCCTTCGGTCTGCTTAGGACGAAACGGCTTCTAAAACTTCTAAGCGTTGAAATACAGGTTGAGGTTCACCCAGAGCCTGCTTTGGAGGAAGTGTTCCCCAACCGGCATGAGTTGCAAACGGAGCGGCAATATGAATTAACGTGTGTTCATTGAAGTTAACTGAAAAGCCCAACTGCTGGTAGACCGCTGTACTAAGCTGTGGCGTGATCGGCGCTAAGAGGTATGCCGCAAGTCTGACTGACTCTAATACAGTGTACAAAATTTGTTCAACTGCCTGTTGTTGACCTTGCTTGTGAAGTGACCACGGTGCTTGATCATCAATATACTTGTTGCCAGCTTTCACCAGGCTTAGAATTGCCTCACAGGCTTCGCTAAAGGCAAGAGCGTCGTATGCCTGCGTGACACGATCGCCCAGACCAACCCCGATCGCCATCAACGTATTCTCTGCTTGAATTGCGTCAGGTGACAGCTCTGGAACGATTGCACTGCAGTACTTATAAGCCATTCTCAACGTGCGATTAAGCAGATTGCCCAAATCGTTTGCTAGATCTGCATTCAACGTGTTGATAAAGCGCGTTTCGTTAAAGTCACCGTCACGCCCAAATTCAATCTCTTTAAGAAAATAATAGCGAACGGCATCCGACCCGTAGCGATCGACTAAGGCAACTGGATCAAGCACATTACCCAGCGTTTTGCCCATTTTTTGCCCGTCTTTGGTTAAATGTCCATGCCCAAAAATGCGTCCTGGCAGCGGCAACCCAGCCGATAGCAGCATAGCGGGCCAATAAACTGCATGAAACCGTAGGATATCCTTACCAATCAAATGGGTGTCGATCGGGTACCAGCGCTTGAGGGCATTCTCCAAGGTTGGCTCCTCATCGGGTTCTAGTAGAGCCGTTACGTAGCCCAAGAGCGCATCAAACCAAACGTAAATCGTGTGTTTGGGATCGTTCGGTACTCGAATGCCCCAATCGAGATTAACGCGAGAGATTGAAAAGTCTTGCAAGCCTTGACTCACAAAGCTAAGGACTTCGTTACGACGTGCCTCTGGTTGAATAAAGTCAGGCTGCTCGGCATACAAAGCCTCTAGCTGACTTTGATACTTCGACAATCGAAAAAAGTAGTTTTCTTCGTTGCGCCACTCAGCTACACGATTGGTATGAATCGAGCAGCGATGATCATCTAGCAAATCTCGCTCTTCTTTAAACTCTTCGCAGGAAAGGCAATACCAGCCTTGCTGCCGCCCTAAATAGATGTCACCGTGATCCCAGACACGCTGAAAAAACTCATTAACGATTGCCTCATGGCGGGGATCAGTCGTGCGAATAAAACGATCGTACTGAATGTTGTACTGCTGCCAGAGGGCTTTAAAGCTTGCAGCGATCTGATCACAGTGTTCTTGCGGTTGCAACCCTTGGCTTTCAGCCGTCCGCTGTATGTTCTGCCCGTGCTCATCTGTGCCTGTAATCATTAGCACAGACTTACCCTGCAAGCGCCGAAAACGAGCAATCGCATCAGCAGCGATCGTTGGATAGGCACTGCCAACGTGAGGCAATCCATTTACATAATAGAGTGGCGTTGTAATGGTAAATGGATTACTAGCTATCGACTGAGAATTCATACGATTTGAACGAAAAAACAAATACTACGAAAAAATAGAAGAGACTTCTAGCTTAAGGTTCAACGTGATATAGCTAGTGGTTGAGAACACTACTTCTAGCATTTCGCTCGATTACTAGCACAGACCAACTAGCACTAAAAATCAAGGTTGATGCAGCAGCTAATCACCTAAATTGTGTGCTCTTCCTAAACTATTTGCTCTTCGCCCAATCGAAAAGGATGACTTAATCTGTTAATTCTAGCTAGAAACAGCAGTTTCACAGCTAAGAAAATCTTAAGTTAATCATCAGACTAGCTGAACTCATACCAATTGAAATTGAAAAGGTGTCACCTGACATTGAGGTAATAGCCAGTAACAGAGCGGTGCTAGAGCAATAGCGTGTCCTACTGAATGGCTAAGGGTAGCAAGAATGGCGGTAAAGCATGTTTGAAATTCGTTATCACAATCCGTAATACATTTAGTAGCGTGTGTACCGCCTAAACTTTGCGTTCGCATTGTAGCCAGATGCAAGCACCACAGTTTTAGGCGTACATAATTTTTGCCTAGAAAGAGCTTCGGAATCGCCTCTGAACACTGATCAGTCTGACAGTAGGTTTAGATGAGTTGCTGAAACATAGATAAGGGGGAGAAGCAAGCGATCAGATAAGAATGGCTGACTCAAGTGGAAACGGTTATAAAGATAGGTTTTTTCGCCTACCTCTTCTGGCAGCGGTAAAGCATGGGTCAGCAGCGTAAAATGAATCGGTTGCCTCGCTTGGTTAGCCTGCGATACTGCAATGTCGCGATCGTCCTTACAATTGCTGTTAGGCTATGTAAAGCAATGTAACGCATTCCCCTCTTAGCCTTGCTTCCTGATTTTTTTGGCTTGCCCCATGCCTTCAGCTCAACCACTTCAGCTTTCGCGTCTTCTGCTTGCAGCGTTAGGAATACGCCTCTATACGCAGCATCAAGACCGTATTCCTCAAGCTGGACCCGTACTCCTTGTCAGCAACCATCGCAGCTTTCTCGATGCTCCACTCTTGATGGCTGCCTTGAATCGCCCGATCCGCTTTGCTTGCCATCACTACATGGGTCAGGTGCCTGTGATGCGAGACATTGTTGAAAAAATGGGCTGCTTTCCACTAGATCTGCCGGAGCACCGACAGCAAACTTTTTTTAATCAGGCAGTACAGCTTTTACAGAGTCAGCAAGTGGTGGGGCTTTTCCCAGAAGGTGCTGAACCGATGGTAAAGCAGACGCTACCCAAGCAAGTAGGCGTGTTTCAGCGTGGTTTTGCTCACTTGGCGCTACGTGCTCCGGTACAAGATTTGGTGGTGCTGCCTGTAGCGATCGTGTCCGATGCTGAAGCCACAAATGCAGCAGTTCCCCTGAGGCTGCTGAGTTTTTTTGACCCCTCAGAGCCACTTTTTTCGCAGGAGGGTTGGCACCCAATGGTTATTTACCAACGGGTTAATCTTTTGGTGGGTCGCCCTCAGTGGATCAGCCCAGCGCAGCGCCAGCACTATCAGGGTAAACAAGCGAAAGCCCTTGTGACTGAACTAACTCAGCAGTGTCGCAACGAAATTGATGACTTGTTGCGCCAGGGAAGCTACTAGGAACTTAAACTCAGAAGGCAAGAGCAAAAGGAATTCTGAACTTAAAGGTGCTCTCTCCCCTTACTCCTCAACCCTCTCCCCCTTTCACCATGCCAAACGTTCAAAGCCATCCCTGCTTTCTCACGCCACAGCGATTGCAACCAGATTATCCATTGTTTGTCTTTTTGCCTGGCATGGATGGCACTGGTCGCCTTCTGCGAGCGCAAACGGCTGGACTGGAAACAGCGTTTGATGTGCGTTGCCTCGCGATTCCACCGGATGATTTGACCAACTGGCAGGTTTTAACTGAAAACGTGGTTGCGCTAATTGAGGCAGAATTGCAGCAGTCGCCCGATCGCCCAGTTTACCTGTGCGGTGAGTCGTTTGGGGGTTGCTTGGCAATGAAAGTCGCGCTGCATGCGCCACAGCTTTTTGACCGTATCATTCTGGTTAACCCTGCCTCTTCGTTTCGCCGTAAACCTCTGGTGATGTGGGGGGCACAAGTCACACGCTGGGTTCCAGAATTTGTCTATCGGCTGTCCTCGATCACGTTGATGCCCTTTTTGGCGTATTTGGGACGAGTGACAGAGGGCGATCGACAGGCGTTTTATGATGCAGTGCTCTCTGTGCCCCAGCGTACCTCGATCTGGCGGCTCTCACTGTTGAGCGACTTTGATGTTGATGATGAGCAGTTCCAGCAGCTTCAGCAGCCAATTTTGCTGCTAGCTAGTGCTGCTGATCGCCTCTTGCCCTCATTAGCAGAGGTTGAGCATTTAGCTAGGTTTTTTCCCAATGCCCAAACTGTTGTATTGCCCCATAGTGGTCATGCTTGTTTGCTAGAGGCAGGGGTGAACCTGTATGAAATTATGGAAGCCCAAGATTTTTTGGTGAAACATAGTCAAGAGCTATCGCGATCGCACTGAAAAGAAAGGGCTGAGGGAGAAGAGTTTTGAGTTCTAAGTTTTGAGTAACGCTTCTCAGCTCCTCTCCCTTACTTCTATGCTCAAACGTGCGCTTCTAATGACTGCGTAATCAGATCAAAGTAAGGACGGGTCATCGCTAAAGCATCGTTAGAAAGGACTGTGGCGATCGCTTCTTGTAAGTAACGGTAAGCGAGGACGCAGTGGGCTGTGCGTTTGTGTGCCAGCAAGATTGTATCTAACCAGGACATTATTTGTTCTTTAAAGAAGATTTCGTCATCCCGTAAGATGGATAGCGCTACATAGCGTAACACCTCAGTCATGTCATATTTGCAGCGCTGCCCGTGCTGTTGAATCAGTTCTGGATAGCTCTGTGCTAGCTTGCGAAGCGCTTGGAGAATGAACTTGTCGCTGTTGTCGCGTAGCTGCTGATAGGTTTGCAGACGCACGGCATAGCTTCGAGCATAATGCTCCAACTGAGAAAGCTCCTGAGCGCCAAGATAGCGTCCATCCGCTTCCAAAATACTTTTTTCCAGTTTGTGATTAAGGGTGTGCATAGTGAGCCGTGCTGGAGTGTATATCAATATGAGCGTGCATCAAATGCACCTTGCTAGTCATAATTGTTTCGGCGATCGATCGCTTCCTAGAGGCTAGTTGATGCAGCACGATCGCAAATTATTCTTGCCCTTTTAATTTGCCCACCTTTAGAAATAGCTTGAACATAATGCAGCGATTCGCAACACATCGTATTGCTTCTTGATGTACCGCGTTTGAGCCCATTGCTGTTTGATCAGGAGAAAAATCAATGGTAAGAGTGGCAACGGTATGATTGTGCACTTTCACCCATTCGTCCTTAGGGCAGTGCGGCAACCCGTACCGTAGTGCTGATGTGGGCACAGTAGCTTAGAAGCGAGAATAGAAAATATAGTTGCGGGCTGATGCTATGAGTCGAATTTGGAGCAAGGTAAGCAAGGTGGTGGGTGCGCTGTTTCTTTACGGTGGCGGCACTACCTCGATCGCGCTAGTAACTGCGATTTTGCTTAGTCACGCTACTGGCGGTCTTTTGGCAGCTTTGGTGATCGCCCTTATCTCCTTTGGGCTTGCTCCTGCGTCTCTAGGCGGTTGGCTGTTGCATGCTAGTTCTAAGTTAGAGCGGCAGGCATTACGTGAGCGCTTCTTTCAGCTTCTTCATGCCAGCCACGGTAGGGTATCCGTACTAAATTTTGCAGCAAACGCTCGCTTAGAACCTGCGATCGCACGTCAGCATTTAGATGACTGGGCAAAAGAATTTTCTGCCACGTTTGAAGTAAGCGACGAAGGCAATATCTATTATGTCTTTACTACAGATCCACTTGTACTCCCTGAAATGAACTACCTGGGAACCCTGGGTCAGACTATTCGCCAATGGCTGTAGTTCATTGTTTGAGCTGTAAAACGGTTGAGTATTTACAGGTTACTTAAGTGACCCGTGGTTTTACGGTGGTGACTATGTAATACTCTCAGTAAAGTCAAAGACGATTCGTGTTAGTACTGAGAAAAGCTTGGGCATACTCCCTATAGTGAGCGTCGGGTGTTTGCCATCTCTTTACTTCATATCCCCTTCCTTTTAATTAAAGTCAGCTTCATACCGTTTAGGGGTTGAAACGTAGTTTGTCAGCAGCAAAGCGGCTTTCTAAGCAGTATGACTGAGTGCGATCGTGCAGCCATGACGATGGCGGTTCTCATTATCTTTAAAGACCTTATGCTGAAGATCAAGTGCTCATAGTCGTTCTACGCCTTTAGCCGCTGCAATGAAACCTGAATATCTTGAAAGCTTGCGCGATTGTTGCCAGAGCGAAGCAGCGTTTGAGCAACTACAACACATCTTATTAACAGCAGAAGCCGAGCGCCAGCAGACTGAGCTGAAGATGCTTTGTCATTCGTTGCTGAGTGATTCGACTCGTGGTGTGGCAGTGAGTGCCAATCACACCCACTATCTTAAGTCGCTTGAAGAGCTGATTCTCGAGCGGACGGCTGATTTGCTCGACACAAACAGTCGGTTGCGGCAGGAAATTGTTGAGCGTAGACGCGCTGAAAAAGCGTTGCAGGAGAGTGAGCAAAGGTTTCGATCGCTGATTGAGAACGCCACTGACATCATTGTGGTGCTGGATCGGAAGGGAATTTTTCGGTATTGCAGCCCTTCTGCCGCAAAAGTCCTGGGCTATACCATGCAGGATGTCGTTGGCTACAGCACTACAGAGTTTGTACATCCAGACGATGTGCCGCTCATCATCACTGTGCTTGAGCAGGCAATCAAGAACCCCAACGTTAGTCAGCCTGTGATCGAGTACCGTGTACGAGACCGCAATGGCGCATGGTGCTTTTTTGAAGCAGTGGCAACGAGCTTGTTAGATGTGCCAGCGATTCGTGGTGTCGTTATCAACTGCCACGATATTACCGAACGCAAACGTGCCGAAGAAGCCTTGCTTGTTGCCAATCGGCAAACGGTCAATATTCTCGAAAGCATCACGGATGCTTTTATGTCGTTAGATAAACAGTGGCGACTGACCTATGTGAATCAGCAGGCAGCACAACTTTGTCAGCGATCGCCAGAAGCTTTGCTGGGACAAAGCCTTTGGGCTGTCTTTCCCGATCTTGTCGGCTCTATCTTAGATCAGGAGTATCACCGTGCGATGGCAGAGCAGGTGCCAGTCACGTTTGAGGAGTTTCACCCGTCCCTTAATGCCTGGTTTGATGTCCGGCTGTTTCCTTCTGCCGATGGGATGTCCTTATTTTTTCTGGATGTTACCGATCGCAAGCATGCACAGGCAGAACTATTAGAGATGAGCACCGCGCTTGGTAATGCAGTCGAAGGTATTGCTCGCGTCAATATCGACGGACAATACGTTGCCTTAAACCGGGCGTATGCCGCTGCTCTTGGCTATGAACAAGAAGAAATGATTGGGATGGTTTGGCAGCAAACAGTGCATCCCGATTGTATTCATAGCGTGGTGGCAGCGTATCAGCAGATGATGGTTGAAGGCAAAGCTGAAGTGGAGGTCATGGGCTTACGTAAGGATGGCTCGACCTTTTACAGTGAAAAGGTCATGGTGGCAGCACATGACTGGCACGATCGGCTGATTGGTTTTCACTGTTTTACAAAAGATATTACGGAGCGAAAACAGGCAGAAGCGGCACTATTAGAGAGCCAGGAACGCTTTAAGCTGACGCTTGAAACAACGCAGATGGGAACATGGGACTACGAACAGAAGACAGGCATAAATAATTGGTCAGAGAGCTGCAAACACTTGTTTGGTGTGGTACCAGATACTTCCGACGCTACAGAGGCAGCGTTTCTTGATTGTGTGCATCCTGACGATCGCGAAGCTGTTAGGATGCACATTCTTTTGCAGAGCCAACAGGCAGCGAACTACAGCAAAGAATTTCGGATTGTTCATCCAGATGGCAGTATTCGCTGGATTGCGGAGCGAAGCCATACCTTTCACGACGAAGCGGGTATGCCTGTAAGAACGCTGGGCATTTCGATGGACATTACTGATCGCAAACGTTTTGAAGAAGCACTGCGCCAGCAAGCTGAACGCGAACGATTGGTGGGTACGATCGCTCAACGCATTCGCAACTCGTTGGATTTAAAGGAAACGTTGAACACAACTGTATCTGAGGTGCGGCAATTCTTAAAAGCCGATCGGGTTGTCCTCTTTGTGGTGGAGCAAAGAAACAGTAGACGAGTCATGGCTGAATCTGTTGATACGTGTTGGCAGCCAATGATAGGGCTGAACGTGCAGGAAAACTGGGTGCAGCAACGGCAACAGGAGTACGAGCAGGGTAAAAATTTGGTGCTTGCTAATGTGCAAGACCTTGACTCTAACAATGTGTTTCGGCAGTTTTTGGAAGTATGGCAGGTGAAAGCCGCTTTAGCCGTGCCGATTTTGCATGGAAAGACTATTTGGGGAGTGCTGGTAGTACATCAGTGTGCAACTGAACGACACTGGGAAACGTTTGAAATGGAGCTACTAGAGCAACTGGCAACCCAGGTTTCAATTGCTATTCAGCAGGCAGAACTCTATTGTCAGGTGCAGCAGCTTAACACAGCACTGGAAGCTCAAGTCCACGATCGCACCGCTCAACTTCAACAGGCGTTACGGTTTGAAGCGACCTTAAAGCGCATTACGGACTCAGTACGCGACAGTCTAGACGAAGACCGCATTTTGCAAACTGCCGTGCAAGAACTGGCATCGGGGTTGAAGATTATGGGTTGTGATGCCGCACTCTACGACCTTGAGCAACGCACGTCTACCGTTTGCTACGAACATATCCTGTCAGACCTCCCGACCGCCAATGGGCTTACCGTCAAGATGGACAGTCTGGCTGAGGTCTACGATTGGTTATTACGGGAGCAATGCTTTCAATTTTGTCGTATCCAGTCCTGTGAACCACGGCTCTTAGGCAAAAGAAATTCCATCCTGACGTGCCCCATGGTAGACGATCAAGGCGTCATTGGCGATTTGTGGCTTTTCCGACCCGCTGACGACATCTTTACAAGCCAGGAGATCCGGTTGGTGCAGCAAGTCGCAAACCAGTGTGCGATCGCGATTCGGCAAGCGCGTCTCTATCAGGCTGCCCAGGCGCAAGTTGCGGCTCTAGAAGAACTCAACCAACTCAAAGATGACTTTCTCAGCACGGTTTCCCACGAATTGCGAACACCCATGTCTAACATGAAGATGGCAATTCACATGCTGAAAACCGTTACGGCACCGGAGCGGCAGGCACGTTACCTTGATATTCTGCAAGCAGAATGCCTACGCGAAATCGAACTCATTAATGATTTGCTCGACTTGCAACGACTGGAGGCAGCAGCATACCCTGTGGCTCTGGAACAGGTTGATCTACAAGAGTGCCTTGCGACGATCGTTGAGCCGTTTTATTCGCGAGCAGACGATCGACAGCAGACACTGACCGTACAACTACCAACCATTTTTCCAACCATAACAACCGACAAGGCAACGCTACAAAGGGTAATCGCTGAGTTGCTCAACAATGCCTGTAAATATACGTCTCCTGGAAGGGCAGTAACGTTAATGGTTGAGTATGACCCAGCATCCGATGCTAATACGTATGAAGTTTTGCCCTACATCGTCTTTACGGTTGCTAATCAAGCTGAGATCCCTGCCTCAGAACTGCCACATATCTTTGAAAAGTTTTACCGCGTGCCCAATGCTGATCCCTGGAAGCAAGGCGGAACTGGTCTGGGGCTAGCACTGGTACAGCGTCTGATTGCCCAGCTGGAAGGCGTTATTTTAGTTGAGAGCCGTAATGGTTGGACACACTTCTCCATTCAGTTACCCGTGCCTACTTGCTCTTTCATACCCAGCATGGTGCAACTCAGTCCACAAGTCAGCTAAACCGCGAGTTACTCAACAACACGCAGAAGTCCCATACTTAAGCGATCGAAGACGTTTCTGACCTGATTCTGCTCTGCTTGAGTAAGTGGCACTTCAGCAAGCATGGCGTGAAAGAAAAAGTCCTTATCTAAGCGGGTAATTCTGCCAGAACGCATAATGCGATCAATCACCTGCGCGATGGTGAGTCGGTTGGAGCCATTTGATGGGGTCATAGATAGCAATCTCCTTCTCATGCAGTGGCGCTCATGTTGCAAGCATCACTTCATGTAATCTTTATAGAGATAGCTTCGCTCATGAATGACGTGGTTTGCTCCACCCAAAAGATTCATCCGATCAGGTGAAAATACATAGATAGCTCAGAAGCTATGCCGCTGCCAGCCGTTGCTCTTTCGCGATCAGTGCTGCGTTGATCGCTACAGCTTGCTTCTTAGTAGAGATGTGTCTAGCAGACGAAGAGAACGTTAGGACAAACATCAACCTTGAAACTTCCTTTGAGCAAGGGTTTCTCTTCATCCCTCATCCTTTGGCCAGAGAGTGTGGTTCGTAACAGTATGTTGATGCTGCCTCAAGCCTTGGCATCCTATACTGACAGCTATTTAAGCGCTTTGAAGCCGTTTAGATCTTTTGTGTGCTTGACGAGTTGAGGTTCGATAGACTTCTTCTTGAGCAAAACAAACGGACAGCCGCTGAGCACCTGTAATGACCCATACTGCGCTACGTAGTCGATCGATTTCACTCAAAAGCTGGTCAACCATCCAGGCTTCTGAGCAATGGATCGTTAGCGTATTATTTTGACTAAGGTGCAGAAAACATTCTGCCAATGTTTCTGCAAAGCAAGAGCGGAGACGATCTAGACGGTGCTTTTCGAGAACGAGCAAATCTTCAACAGTCAATTCGAGAGACATAACAGCAATCCTCAAGTGAAGATGTCCTGATTTAACTTCATTAGCAGAATTGCTCCCTACGGTAAATCCCAGGATTTTATTAGGGTAGGAGTAATTTGTCTCAGGATATGTACGGAACGTAGCGACTTGTTGACACTAACGTTTTAGCTGTAAGAGCTAGCTCAACCGGTGTTTTAACAATGTGAAGTTAGACACAAGCATTTATTGGATTAGCACAAAGTATAGTGATGTTGACTTGTGGCTTAAGCTAATCCTTAACATCAAGTGGAAACTTGAAGCATCGCCTTATCAACTGCTGGAAGCCGAATTGTGTTTAAGACTGTTATTTGTTAGAGCGGTTAGTAGGGAATTTCGCTGGTTGTTACTGTATCCAAAAACGATTGCATCATAGTAACCGAATCGTAACAATCCAAGCATCCGCGAGCGACCTAGAAAGGCTACTTACGCTTTTCAATCTAAGCCTTGCTCAACCACGATCGCACGTCGTTTATCCCTTCTTCACTGCACTATGGGCAATATTACTATCATCCGCGACTTCTATTCTGACGTGGAGCGGATGACACGCACGCTGCGTATTTTCATACCAGAAGCTTATACGCAGCAGCCTAACCAGTCCTTTCCTGTACTGTATATGCTAGACGGGCAGAATGTTTTTTCCCATCCTGAATCAGCCGCTTTTGATACCTGGTGCACGAATACGACGATGGAGGCACTGGTTAGCGCAGGCACCTTTCGCCCCTGGATTATTGTGGGCATCGACAGCACGCGCGATCGCATGATTGAGTACTCGCCTTGGGCGGGTGGTCGGGGCGATCTGTGCGCTCAATTTTTGGTTAGCCAGCTTAAACCGTACATCGATCGCACCTATCGGACGCTGCCACAGCCACAATGGACGAGCGTCATGGGTTCTAGCATGGGTGGACTATTATCGCTTTACATTGGCAAAAAGTACGCCAACATAGTGGGGCGCATTGGTGGACTCTCTCCAGCACTAATGTGGGGCGGCGATCAAATGTTTAAGCTTTGGGATCAGCACACTGAACTTTGGTCAAAAATTTATCTCTACGTGGGTAGCCAGGAGCAATATTCGTTTTATGGTGCTTGGCTCGACTATGTGCCCGTCACACGAGACTTTTACAAGCATCTCAAACAGCTTGGTTATAGTGATCACGAAGTTCACTTTCTGTTGGCAGAGGGTGAAACGCACTACGAAACCTCGTGGCAACGACGATTGCCTGAGATCTGGCGCTGGCTATTAGAAGAACCCAAAGCAGAACCCTTGCGCGTATAAGAAAACGATGAAAACTTTTCCGCGCTGTCACACCTTCACCCACCAATCTGGGACATGGTGCGGTTGTAAGTGCCTGTTGTGCCAGAATCACGCTCTTTGTAGTTGATTTCGGGTTTGAGCATCAGCAAGTCGCGTACCTGTTGGCGGAGCTGGGCGAGGGGAACGCCTGATCGCAGTGCTGTTCTCAAATCAAGCTGTCCCGTTTCATTGAGTAAGCAAGGACGCAACCAACCATCAGCAGAGAGACGCATCCGGTTACAGCGATCGCAGAAGCATTCTGACATCTGGCTAATGAAGCCGAGCGTGCCTTTCGCACCAGGAATTTTGAACACATCCGCGGGACCATTGCCACGTACTTGTCCATCGGTTAGCCCCCAGCGGTCGCGAATGCGTTGCCGCAGTTCTTCGGAACTGACCCAGCCGCGATCACTAAACAGGTAATCGTTGCCGATTGGCATAAATTCGATGAAGCGGACGTGCCATTCGCGCTCAATGCTCAAGGCTGCCAAGTCTAAGACTTCCTGATCATTGACACCGGGGATCACGACTACGTTAAGCTTCAGGGGATTGAAACCGACTTGATACGCCGCCTGAATACCATCCCATACTTGCTGCCAACGCGAACGACCGTGATGACCAATAATGGCGTCAAATACATCTGGTTGCAGTGAATCCAGACTAATGTTGATGCGCCGTAAGCCTGCGTTATGGAGCTCTCGCGCCATACCAGCGAGTAAAAACGCATTCGTCGTCATAGACAGGTCTTGCGTTTCAGGGAACTGAGCGATCGCTTGCACAATTTCCACTACGCCAGGACGAAGCAGCGGTTCGCCGCCAGTTAGCCGAAAGCGGGTAAACCCAACCGGGATAAACACTTCATGGAGTAAGGTCAACAACTCCTCTTGCGTTAGTAGATTCTGTTGCAAAGCATAGGTCAGGTCTGTGCCCTCTGGCATACAGTACTGGCAGCGAAAGTTGCAGCGATCGATAAGGCTAATGCGGAGATAGTCAACCTGGTTCATGCTTCCATTGTGGCGGATCTTGCAGCCGTTCAGTGTGTCGCATCATGCAATTGGGCTGACCTTGCTAGCGCTGGCACTCCAACAGCCACTGGCTCTAATACTGGTTCTTCTAGCGCTGCTGCTTCCGTTGCTTCTAGCGCTGGGTTCGATCTGGAAGGAAACAATACTTGCATCATCTGCTTTAGCGATTGCCCCCGTTGCTCATGTACCAGTATGAGCGGTAAGAGTGCCACCAAGCGCACGATCGCTGAGAGCGCAAACAGGCCTGGAATACCACCATAGTTTGCAAATTCTGCTAGAAAACCGCCAACGGTTGTACCTACAGCACCGCTGATCCCCGCTATAGCTGCCGCGATCGCAAAGTACGTTGCCTGCTGCTGGACTGGAGCCACACCAAGCTGAAGATTGTTACTGCACAAGTCGATCGCTGCCCATGTTGCACCCGCCACAATATGCAGCAGTGGTAGCCAGAGCCAGAGCGAAAGCGAGTTTGTACCCGTTCCTAGCCATAACAACGGTGTGATGGCAACTAAAATACCGACTGCAAGCAGAATTGGACGATTGCCCACGCGATCAGCAAGCCTGCCCCATAGGACTAACATCACCATCATGGCTCCGGCTTGTAAACTGTTGTAAACCGTAACCCAACTGACATCGATCGCCAGGTTATCCAGCATATATAGATTGAAAAATGGCGCACTCAAATTTACCGCAAACATCCAGGCGCTGAAATACAGCAGGAAGAAGAGGAAATTCTTGTCTTTTAGGAAGAGTAGTGGGGAGTAGTCAGTGGGGAGTGGGGCAGGGACTAATGCTTGAGTAATGCTCTCTACATCCTCAGTTTCTCCCTGTTCCTCCTCTGCTTCCGCGCTCCCCACCTTGGCTCGCTTCTTCTCCTCTGCTCCCCAGATCCCTTCCCGCTGCCGTTGTGGATTGACATCCACCATGAAAAACTGAAAGCCCAAGCTGATGATGCCTGCTACTATGCCCAAGAGCAAAACAACCCCAAAGCCTCGTACTGAGCCACCTGGAAAGGTAGAGACGGCAAAACCTAAAAGCGGTACGGACAGGAGATTTGTCAGGCTGGCAGTACAATTGCGAATGCCAAAATAACGTCCCCGCAGACGACGTGGTACGAGCGATGCCAACCAACTCAACCAGGAGGCTCCACCCAAAGCACCAATAAAGTGCGTCATGCAGACGGTCGCCAGCGTCCACCAAACTAACTGGTGCGCATCCACAACACCATGCCAGCTAGAAAACGCAATACCAGCCGCTAGAAGTAGCCAGATCAAGCGCGAAGGGACATACACCCAGAGGCAGTAACGATGACGACTGGTGGTGCGATTGCCCAGAAACGCGCCCAGTGGTTGAATCAGGTTTGCCAACATTGGTATTGACGACAGCAACCCTACTTCTGTAGGACTGGCATCTAACTCGACCAAAAAGTTACTAAGCAGCACGCCGCCGGTAACATTTAAGAAAATAGCCGCAAACACTCCATCGAGAGTCGAAGCCGTGAGACTAGTGCGAATCGCCTTTTTTGCCGCGATCAGGGATGGAAATTCTACGATGGGCAACGCAGCTACCGATATTAACCGATGGACTTGTTGCTCTGGGGATAATTCAGGTGCGATCGGTTCTAGCTTCACTACTCCCAAGATCTAGCCTCACTATTCTCAAGATCGAGTTTCCAGCGAAAAAATTGCTCGTACCAATGACGGTTGAGCATACAACACATCCTGTTGAGCTACAGCCTTACTATGCCCCTATCCAGCGGTTGACCGATCGCAATCATGGCTTAAAGCAACTATCGCAAGTCAAAGTGGATTCTTAAAAATTTAGATAACTTTATATGCACGATAAAGGTTGTAGCTGTAGAGCACATAGCCCCACAGGCATAAATCTGCTATGCAGTTTCGCTGTCTTGTTGATTTGAACTACTGATCGCCACAATCACAACTGTGATGTTGTCTCGTCCACCATGCTTTTTTGCAGCGTCAATCAGAGCCGTAGCTGCTCGATCGCAAGCACGAATCGACTTAAGATGCGAGGCAATCAGTTGATCAGACACTTCTTCAGTGAGACCATCGCTACAGAGCAATAGCCGATCGCCTCCCTGTAATGACAATGGCTGGACATCAATTTGCTGGAGGTCTTCACGCCCTAAGCACTGCGCTAAGACGTGTCGCCAAGGGTGAACTCTTGCCTGATCGGCTGTAATTTCACCCACTTTTAATGCCCGTGCTACCCACGTATGGTCTTCGGTCAGTTGCTCCAGCTTCGCACCACGGAGGCGGTAGAGACGTGAATCTCCAGTGTGAGCACACCAGGGCTGTGCATCCCGAAAGATAACTGCAACCGCAGTTGTGCCCATATCAGACCGTTCTGGATGGCTGCGCTGGTCTTTTAAAATTGCCTGATTGGCGCTGAAGAAGGCTCCTTCAAGCAGCGATCGTGAACTCTCACTAGATTGCCAATGAGCGAGAAAATAGGCTTGAATGGCTTGGGTTGCCAGATGGCTTGCTTCTTGACCACCAGCGTGTCCACCCATACCATCTGCAACGATAAAAAAGCGCCCATCTGCATCGATGCAATAAGCATCCTGATTCACAGAGCGCAGAAGCCCCACATCTGTTAGACCTGTGAAAAGGCGTTTCATAAAGGGACTGTGCTGTCGTCAATGACCATTGCAGGCTTCAGTTTATAAAGTTAAACCGATGCTTAAGAAATTCGTTCAGAGCGATCGAGGCGCATCATGAGCCGAATAAACGCGATCGCAGCCGCGATCGCAGCCGATGCAGGGATTAGTGCCCACCAACCATAGCCCGTTGCTAGCAGAATGGTTGCTGAAAGGGTAAAAGCGCATACCAGCAGCGTGTAATTGGTACCCATATTAACGCCACTAAGTCGGCGGAGAATACGATCAGTCTCGATCGATCGTACTCGCACCCGCACGTCACCGCGCTCCAGCTTATCCAGGGTATCTTCAATCCGGCGCGGTAGCCCCAAGGCGGTACTGCTAACTTGTGCCGCCTGCCGCCCAAACTCGCTTAGAATGCTGTTTGCATCTGATGAAGGATTTCCGTTTGCCATAATTTGCATTGCAAAAGGTCTTGCAACCTCCATAAAGTTAAAGTCTGGGTCTAACCCTTTTCCTACACCTTCCAGGGTCGAAAACGCTCGCATCACAAAGGTGAAGGTTGCCGGAAAGCGAAACGGTTGACCGTAAGCAATTTCGTACAAATCGTCACTGATGGCACTGACCGACTGATTCTCAAACGGCTTGTCCATGAAGTTGTCTAGCATGAACTGTACTGATCGCCGTACAGGTCCCATATCGTCTGACTGAGCGAGTGCGCCGAGCTCAACTAATGACGCAACCACACGATCGCCGTCTTTCTGAGCAACGCCAAAGAAGACTTCTAGCAGCTTCTCACGGGTCAGAATGGAGACTTGCCCCATCATGCCAAAGTCGTAGAAAATGAGCGACCCGTCCGCGCTAACTGCAATGTTGCCGGGATGCGGATCGGCATGGAAAAAGCCGTCGTTTAGCAACTGATGCAGATAGGCTTTTGCACCCATTTGAGCAAGCGCTTTGCGATCGAGCCCTGCCGCTTCCAACGCTTCATAGTGACTAATTTTTATGCCCGGAAGATACTCTAGCGTCAGTACCCTAGGTGAGGCATAGCGCCAGTAGACGCGGGGCACATAGACCCAGTTTTCCTGGCGAAAATTGCGCCGAAAGGTGTCAGCATTGCGCCCTTCGTTGAGGTAGTCTACCTCTTCATAGAGAATCTTGCAGCATTCGTCGTAAATACCAAGCCAATCGCGCCCTCTGCCCCATTCAGGATGGTTTTGAAAGTAGCGAGTAATGCCTTTCAAAATCGCCAGGTCAATCTTAAAGAGCTTCAGCAGACCGGGTCGTTGCACTTTGACCACGACTTCTTCACCAGAGTGAAGCTGTGCCCGATGTACCTGCCCCAAACTTGCCGCTGCCAAGGGAATGGGGTCAAAGCTCCGGAACAGCGTCTGAATCGGCTTGCCAAAATCTTGCTCAATAATCGCTTTGGCTTGCTCGTAGCTAAACGCAGGCACTCTATCCTGTAGTTTAGAGAGTTCTTCAACGTACTCAGTAGGGAACAGATCAGCGCGAGTGGAAAACAGTTGACCGACTTTAATAAAGGTGGGACCCAAATCAAGTAAGGTGTCCCGAATCCAAACTGCCTGGCTGCGGCGGCGTAGTTTCTGCTTCTCCTCGGTCATGCCACCGGGGTAGCTCCAAGGCTTCTTGTAAAGCCATTGCGAAAACACCAGTAGCCAAACAAAGGATTGAATGTCGTAAGTACGGCGCAGGCGAGAGTAATTTTCGTGATTCCAACGGTAGGCTTTGTCACCGTAGGGTTTAGACTTGGCACGACGATCGCCCCGCGTAGCTCCACGTGCAGACTTTCTAGCAGACTGCACGTAGCGCGCTGCTACTGCTTCTTCTGCCGTTACGGTATGCCCAGAAGCGGCTTCGTCTAACGATGGCTCTACAAAATCGGCTTCGTCTAGTGTCGTATGATTGACACCTGCAACCGGAAAATCCTGACCATTATGCTGGTCAGATAGGTACACTGGCACTCGGTAGCCAGCAGGAGAGTCCGTATGATCTAGGTGCAGGTTAGCACCCGTTACAGGCTCCGCAGGTTTCGTTGACGGGTCGGAGTCGTGGGAAGAAACAGACACTCGAATTCCTAAAGCTTTGTTTTAATGTAGCTGAACGTAACGGATTGATTGAAAAAAGTTAATGAGTGTAAAATCAGCGGCAGAAAATTTGCCTGATTAAACCTGACTGCTGCTGCGATAGCGCTTCAGCTCGGAGCGTAGTTGTGCGACCTCTGCCCGTAGTTCGTCAATTGTTGCTTGCAGGTCAGTTGGTTGACCAATAGGCACGATCGCCGTCGTAGTACGGCTCCGCTTTGCCGCCTCTGCATCCCGTTGAGCACGAGCCAGTACATCTTCTGTAAACTGACGTAAACGCTCCCGCTGCTCAGCATCAAATCGACCCAGATCACTTAGGGAGTTGGTTAGAACACGCTCTGCTTGCTCATAAACAGCTTCAGCGATCGCTCTACCAACATAGAAAGCATCGAAGGGACTACTCATGAGAACTCTCCGCCATGAAACTGCTGCATTTAACCGGAATTATAGCTTGCTTGCCTCACACACTGCTAGATTGAACGTAAGAGAACAAACCATAAACAGGTTATGCAAGCAACAAGTTAGCCTTTACGTTAGTTGGGCTTTTGGTTTATACCTGGATTCGGTTGCCTCAGTTGTAACCGCTCCTGTTCTAATGGTATGCCTGATGGGTCTGATGCGTCTTCTCCTGAAGGAAGGGGTCGTGGCGTTGAGTCAGTGGCTGGTGCTGGACTAGGCAGCGGCGAGGGCTGTATGTCTGGTTCAACTGGACTGGAAACAGGCGCTGGCGTTGCCTCGATCGTTGCCGTTGGTGAGGGCGTAGGTATTACTGGCACTGGCGCTGGGTCGGGTGCGACTCTAATAACTGGAGGACGATCGCCGGGTTCCTGATCGCGAAACGGCACGGATTCTGGCAAAACTGGAGTGGTGAGCAAGTCTTCAGGCGTTGCCTGGAGCGGCCAATTTTGTGCGGGCGGAAAGTCTTGCGTAGTCTGAAAGAGCGTTGGACCAATGCCATTGATGGCGCTAAAGCGTAGGACTAACCCCAGACCGAACCCTCCTGCGATCGCGATCGCGGCTGTTACCCCTAGCGCTTTCGGCAAACGACTCTTGGGTGCAGGCGCAAAGCTAGGTGTGGACATTGATACTGGAGGCACAGGCGCAGTGGCATGAGTTGGATTGGCGAGTGCTGGTGGAGCCGGAGGAGCCGTGGTGCGACCGGAACCGGTGGCAGTATGAGGCAGGTTGATTGCCGCCGGAAGTTTCCCAGCACCATTGACTCCTTGTGCAGCTGGTAGCGGGTTGCTATCTGGTAGGAGCGCCAACCAGTCAGAGATCGTCTGTGGACGCTCTTGCGCGTTCAATGCCATACCGCTAAGAATGGCGCGTTCGATCGCAGTGCTGAGCTGTGGTTGCAGTTGGCGCGGTGTCACTAAGGGCGTCTGCTGACGGTGTGAGGCAACGATCGGCTCATGCTGCGTCACCAGAAAGTAGAGCGTTGCCGCTAAGGCATAAATATCTGCCGCCGCAGTTAATGCCTTAGCTTGCTGTAGCTCGATTGCTGCATAATGGTTTGCCAATCGAGAGTCTGCGCGATTGACCTCAACTGGGACAGCCCCAGGCGTGATGCTAAAGCCCACCAACACTACAAACGCGGCACCTGTAGGACGGACTAGATTTTCTGGCTTGACATCTCGATGGAGCAAGCCGTGACGATGGATAACGCTAAGTGCCGAGCTAGCCTGACGGATATATTGCACAGCCTGCGCTTCTGGTAATGGCTTTTGCGATCGCACTAGCTCTGCTAATGTCTGACCGGCAACGTAATCCATGACTGCGAACGGTAATCCGGCTTCGGTAAAGCTATCCAGTACTCTCACCAACCCAGGATGCTGGCACTGCGTAAACCGCCGCACTTCTTCTAAAAACGGCTGTCTTAAAGGAGCTATACCCATCTCTGGCTGCGATCGCAATGTTTTTAGCACCACAGCCTGGTTCAAACGAGTCTGAGTCGCTTTGAAAGTGATACCCCACGCACTCTGACCGAGGAGATTATTGAGTACGTATTTGCCGTCTTGCAGCGGTGTACCCGCAGTTAAATTCATGGGCATCACTACCTCAACGATCGTGACCATGCTAACCCTTCCTACTGACCTGAAGCTAGCAAACAGGAGGCAGAAGGCAGAAGGCAGGAGAAAACTCAAAACTCAAACTTATTCTTCATTCCTTACCCTCAGAAACTGTTTGTAAATGTATGTGAAGTAGAAGACAACTACGGTCACAAAGGCGCGATACCAGAAGAGTGACATCTACATGGCTTGAGGATATGAGTCAGCCTTACTACGACAGTGACCTGACCGATGAG
>NZ_JACJOZ010000046.1:0-196295 GCF_014695795.1 Phormidium sp. FACHB-592 | reverse complement strand
CTCATCGGTCAGGTCACTGTCGTAGTAAGGCTGACTCATATCCTCAAGCCATGTAGATGTCACTCTTCTGGTATCGCGCCTTTGTGACCGTAGTTGTCTTCTACTTCACATACATTTACAAACAGTTTCTTAACGAAGAGGCTCAATACGACGATATGCTATGGGCTATTTAAACAACAAGTAGTGACGCATTTAGAACACTACAGAACTAAAGTTCAGGTTGACGAAACTCAAACTCTCCACACCAACTAATCTCAGGCACAAGCTTAGGTAACGGAGGCTCCGTTTCAAGAGGGGCTAGCCTAATAATGTAGCTAATGCCATCGATACCAGGACGATTAGCTTGATACCACTGTCCTAACGCCTTGTTCTCTTGCAAATGACCCTTGTCATCGTATTCTTTAAGCGATAGCTGTACAGTCATGCTAGATAGATAAGCATAAACTTCTACCAAATACTCTGCGGGTGCAATGTCGATAACCTGAAAGATTTGATAATTCGGCTCAGGCAGTTTTCCTGAAATGGCATCCGCTAACTCGTCTGCATCACCGCCGCCACAAAGAATGATGAACTTGCCGCAAGGAATGTTTAATTTCCAGGAAAGCCGCCCAATCCAATCGTGTTCTTCTTGGTCAGTTAAGTCACCCAAGACGAAGACCGTTTCACCATCAAGAGCGCAATCACCATCAAAAAATAAAGGAATACAAATTCCCTGTCTAAGGAGTCCTTCTATTTCTTGGTCATTTGCATGACCTAACATATGAGAAACCGCTTCTGGTGTGAGACCACTACCCCCTAAACTTGCAGATGTAAGAACGTAGTAGTGACCATCGCAGAAGAACTCTTTTGCTATAGGAATTACTTTACGTGGTCCTACATTTTTAGACATTTTTTTAGTTCGATCAGTAGAGATATGTCAATGCCTAAATGATCTTAAGCACATGAGTGGCTATCTAACGGTTCGTTTCACTGGACGGTTTTAATATCTGAATTAGAGGCGATAGCGTATAGCTCCGTTCTGATGCAAGCACTTGTTGGGAGGCTTTCTAAACATCCCAACAGGAATAAGTTGGTCAGGCTTATATAGCAGTCCTAAATCAGTTGTGAGCTTGAGAGGCTTTGTGAGAAAGGATTCCACTGAAATCCTTTCTCACAATCCAGATAGGATCGCCATATATGTCAATTAATTCACAATCTTTTATGGAGGCGGTACGCACCGCGTGCCAAGCTGACCAACTTATTGCTCAACCCTTAAAGCGACATCATTCACCTTATTTTTGGGTATAAGGAAGTGAGGAGTGGTGCAGAATGATGCGTAACTTACCGCTATCATCCTTAAAGAACTGCCAAGTCTTATCCACTGTAGTAATCTTGCCGTTTTTATCGGTGATCATCACGTTGCCCATCGTAGTCGCTGTATTGCCAGAAATGAAGATCCCTGCATTCTTGATTTCTACTTTTCGCCAGCTGTTCAATGCAAACCCCTTGTCCGTTGGAAAGGCTGGGTCACCTCCTACAAAGTAAGCCAAAGCTCCCGCATGAGTGGTTCGGAATGTCTGTGGAGCCACAGTAAGGGTTGGCTTGAAAAGAACAGCGCCAAATTGGTAGCCGTAGGCTTCGTCAATTACTTTTTTAGCCAATGCTTTGGCAGCTTGCATGCCCTTCGTCTCGTGTGTTGTAGAAATAGCCACTAATGCTTCTCCCCAAGCCTTTTGAGCAGCCAAGACCTCGCTCTCGGTGATTGCTCTACTGACGACTGATGTCTTTAGACCTGAAGGAGCTGCCATTGAGCCATTGGAGTCTGCGATGGCTGGCTGGACAGCGAGTAGAGCACCAGAGATAACTGTAACCGTAGTAAAGAATGCTGAAATGCTAGGTTTCAAGAGCTTCATAGGTAGATGTTTAACTTTTCCTGGCTTATCTTCTCACAAACTGTGGATTCAAATATCACTAAGCAAATCGTTACTAGCTCTATGGTCTACAGCATTACTTATTGCCTTATTCGCAGTGCTATTGATCCTAATTACAGTTTTCAGTCTGCCCAACAACTTATTACATGAATATTTTTCGGGATAATGGTGCGATCGGGCTGTTATCAAGAATTTTTTGGGAGCTTTACCCAAAAGCAAACATTATCAATACTTTTTCGCACGATCGCTCTAGTGCAGGACATGCTCGAGAATCTGTGTCGTTTCACTCAACTATTGCTATGAAAAAGCCCTACACCGTTAAAGTGCAGGGCATAAGAGTAGAATTCACGCAACCTTTAAGAGACGATCGCCTCTAACAGACGTTCTGGTTTTGTAGTTGTGTGAATGGCGATATTGTTATCGTCATCCAGATCCACGATCGCGGTATCACCGTCTTGGATAGTTCCTGACAAAAAGGCTTCTGCCAGGGCATCTTCGAGCAGACGAGTAATGGCGCGACGGAGCGATCGAGCACCGTAGGCAGGACTATAGCCTTCAACCACCAGGCGGTCTTTCACGCGATCGGTGACTTCCAGAGCAATGCCGCGATCGGTGAGATTCGCCCCTACTTCTTGGATAAGCAGTCCAGCAATCTGCCTGACTTCATCGCGAGTGAGCTGCCGGAAGACAATGATCTCATCCAAACGGTTCAGAAATTCGGGACGGAAGAACTGCTTGAGTTCCTCATGCACCGATGTCTGAATGCGGTTGTACTGTGCGTCTGCTTGGGTCGCAAACTCAAAGCCAAGTCCATTGCCGCCTTTTTCAATCACTCTGGAACCAACGTTAGAGGTCATGATTACTAGCGTGTTGTTGAAGTTGACCGTCCGACCTTGAGCATCGGTCAAGCGACCGTCATCCAACAATTGCAACAGCAGGTTGAAGACATCAGGATGGGCTTTCTCAATTTCGTCAAAGAGGACGACTGCATAGGGCTTGCGCCGTACTGCTTCCGTCAACTGCCCGCCTTCGCCATAGCCCACATAACCAGGAGGCGAGCCGATGAGCTTAGAAACCGTGTGCGCTTCCATAAACTCAGACATATCGAGCCGGATGATGGCATCTTCAGCGCCGAAGACATTTGCTGCCAGTGCTTTTGCCAATTCCGTTTTACCAACGCCTGTAGGACCAGAGAAGAAGAAGCTAGCGATCGGGCGATTAGGACTCTTCAACCCTACCCGTGCCCGCCGCAGTGCACGTGAGGCAGCTTTGACCGCTTCATCTTGACCGACAACCCGCTCATGCAGAGCATCTTCTAGATACAGCAGTTGCTCCGATTCTGACTCGGTGAGCTTACGCACTGGCACGCCAGTCCAGGAGGCAACAATATGAGCAATGTCGTCTTGAGTGACGTGAGGCGTAAGGGGTGCTGGATTGTACACTGCTCCCTCTGCCTCGCCTGCCACCTCTGCTGTCTGCCCTCTGCCGTCTGCCTGCTCCCCTTTGATTTGTGCTTCTAGCTCTAACTCACGATCGCGCAGCTTTCCAGCAGCATCGAAATCCTGAGCGCCAACAGCCGCTTCTTTCGCTTTTGTAACCTCCCGCAGTTCTTTGCGGAACGCTTTGCTAGGCGAATGCTGGGTGTGCGCTAACCGAACGCGAGAGCCTGCTTCGTCGATCAGGTCAATTGCCTTATCGGGAAGGTAGCGATCAGTGATATAGCGATCGGACAAGGTCGCAGCCGCCACCAGAGCCGTATCGTCGATTTTGACCTTGTGGAACTGCTCGTAGCGATCGCGCAAGCCAAACAGGATTTCGATCGTTTCAGTGACGCTGGGTGCGCCAACCGTCACAGGCTGAAAGCGACGTTCTAGGGCAGCATCACGCTCAATATATTGGCGATATTCATCCAATGTTGTGGCACCCAGGCATTGCAGTTCACCACGGGCTAGTGCTGGTTTCAGCATATTGGCAGCATCCATACCGCCCTCATTGCCACCTGCGCCAACCAGGGTGTGCACTTCATCAATCACCAGAATCACGTTGCCACTGGTTTGCACTTCGCTGATGACTTTCTTCAAGCGCTCTTCAAAGTCGCCCCGGAAACGCGTACCAGAGATCAGGGCACCCATATCCAGGCTGACCACCTGCTTGCCTTCGAGGTTTTCAGGCACGTCGCGGTTAACAATGCGCTGAGCCAGTCCTTCGGCGATCGCAGTCTTGCCTACGCCGGGTTCCCCAATCAATAGTGGATTGTTCTTGGTGCGGCGACCCAGAATTTGCACTACGCGCTCAATTTCAGTTTGGCGACCAACAACCGGATCGAGCTTACCTTCAGCAGCGAGCTTGGTCAGGTTTGTACTAAATTCTTCCAGAGTTGGGGTTTTCGCGTCGCTGTGGGTGCCAACTGTCTCGCGTCTGCCTCCAACGGCGGCGGCTACAGCTTCTCCTGTGGTTTGTGACCCGATCGCTTGCAGCAGGTTCTCTTGAATGGCGATCGGTTCAACATTAAGGCGTTGCAGCACTTTAATGGCAACCGTTTCATTGCCTTGCGTTAGCGCCAGGAGCAAATGTTCAGGACTCACGTGGTTTTGCCCAAACTCTTGCCCTAACCGTGTCGCTTCAGTAAAGATCCGCTTTACTCGTGGTGTAAACGGTAGTTCTGCCGGAATGGCACCCGTCCCGCGACCCGTAATTTTTTCGCACTCAAGGCGGGCAGCCGCTAGCGTTACGCCTAATTTCGTCAATAGTTGAGCGGCAAGGCTCGTGCCCTCGCGCACAATGCCTAACAGTACTTGCTCTGTCCCGACAAGGTTATGCCCCTGCCGACGCGCTTCTTCCTGGGACAGCATGACCGCTCGAATGGCTTTTTCTGTAAACAGTTCAAACATGATTGGTTCTCCTACCACGCCGTTTGTAACGATAGAAACAACTGACAGATTCAGAGGCAGTGGTTAGAAGTCCATCGCTGTCATCTAGCTTCTTCAGTTGCAGTGAATTGAATCTGGGGTTCGGCTCCCCTTGAGACCGTATGTAGTTTCGTGAACCGATGTATTGCTACTCTATCGCTAGTGCTTGGCTGACAGCAGTAGGGAAAGCCGTATGTACTGGGCGGTTTTTGGGATCGAGGAGTGAGGGGAGAGGTAAGAAGAGGGGCAGGGGGAGCAAGGGAGAGAAGAGAGCAGAGTCGGTGTGTAGTGTGGGATGTCGGTATACTCGGTGTGGCGGATGTGCGATCGCCCCTAAGTGATCGTTCAGCCGCCGCTTCGATCACTGCCCAGTTCGCTCTATAAAGCAATTTTTAGTTTGCGGGTTGCGATCGCGTTCTGCTCTCTTTCGTTCCTGACGATTTACTAGTGACCATTGAATCCTGCTGTCTGTTTAAGCTCAACCTCTATGTCTAACCAAAGTCGCCTCATTAGTATGGTGCTGTCTCCAGCAGTGGGGCTTTGGCTACGATCGCAGCTTGAACACGTAGAAGACCTGCAACTGACCATTGAGGCGGGCGATCGACAGCTTTTGTCTGGCTGCATCAGTCGGGTAGTGGTTTCAGCTCGCAATGCTGTCTACCGAGGTTTGCATCTGAGTCAGGTGAGCCTAGTAGGAGAGCAGATCCGTACAAATTTGGCTCAGGTAGTGCGTGGTAAGCCGTTGCGGCTACTCAAAGCGTTTCCGATCGCGGGGAATGTGCTGCTGTATGAAGCGGATTTAAACAGGTCGCTACAGGCTCCGCTATTAGCGCAGGGTGTGATTGAATTTTTGCTGACCTTGCTACGAGCGGATGGCGATCAGTCGGATGGAGAAAACGACGAGTTAGCGCAACGCACGCCGCAAGAAATTCGGTTGCAAGATCCGAAAGTCATACTGGGCGATGGTCTGGTGACGCTCTCAGCTACGTTAGCTACCGTCAGCGGTCAACCAACCAGTGTGGTCATTCGCACCGGGCTATGGTTAAGCAATGGCAACCAACTTCATCTCGATCGTCCTCATTTGCTTCCTCACGCAAACGCGCGTCAAGGTTTTCCCCTCCGCGATCTCGATGGATTCGCCTTTGATCTTGGCTCTGAGGTGGCGCTGCAAACACTCAGCTTGCAAGCAGGGCAGATTAGTTGTCAAGGGCAAATTATGGTGACACCGGAGGAAGGCGCGGGAGAAAACTTCAAAGAAGGGGTGAAGGAAGAAGGGCCAAAGGATAAAGGATAAGAGTTGGAAGTTAGCGTTTATGGCTTCTGGCTCCGCTTATCTCTAACTTTACTGCGCTAGCAACGGCAACACCAAAATCACAAAGTAGTACACCAGGGGAGCCGTAAACACGTAGCTGTCCGCACGATCGAGAATGCCACCGTGTCCAGGAATGAGCTGCCCTGAGTCTTTTACGCCCGCATCGCGCTTCATCATTGATTGGGTCAGGTCGCCAAGTAAGCTAGCAATGCCGATGAGTAAACCGAGTGCCGCACCAGTAAGGGGCCAGCCTGACCAGCGCAGATACCAGGAACCGACGATCGCCACTGCAATACTGCCTAAGACCCCAAATACGGCACCTTCAACGGTCTTTTTGGGGCTGATGTTGGAGAGGCGCGTACGCCCAAAAAACTTGCCGATGATGTAAGCGCCAATATCAGCAGCCCAAATACAGCTAAAGGCTAGCAGTGTGTTCGTCAAGCCCTGGGGCATAGCGTGTAGGTCAAACCAGGAGTGCGGTAGGTAGCCATCTAGCGGTAGATTGCTGGCAGCTTCCTGCCCCAGTGATCGCAGTCGCACCCAGTAACTTGGCAAATAGCCACCATAGAACAAGCCCAGGATGGACGTTGAAATATCAGCGATCGTCGCGAGTTTGGGTTGAAACAACAGGTAGAAGCAGATAAACGTACCAGCCACCGGAAAGACCGCATCGGCAAGGGTTGGGGAGACGGTTGAGATTACAAGTAGCGTTTGACTGACAACGAGCGTTGTTTTGGCAGCAGGTGCAATGCCTTTTGCATGCACGAGCTGAAAGTATTCCAACTGCCCCAGATAAATGATGATGCCAAACCCGATCGTAAAATACCAACCACCCAGCACAATCATGCTGAGTGCCAGAACGATCGCGACAATGCCGCTCAAAATGCGGGGCAACGGTATCGCACTGGTCGCTTGCGGCTGGCTTTCTTTGGACGGCGATTGGGCTGAACGATCCAACGTCATTAACGAAACCCCACTTGAGAGCGACAAAACTTTAGCGTGACAAAACGGAATGCTGCCAGAACTTAGCGGCTGAGACTAACGTTTCCCTGCTCACGAAACTATCTCTACTAACCAGGCTGGATACTGCTCAAAGCATTGCCGCAAACATCAAGAGGTAGTGTTACCTGTCACCGTAGCGCCACCGCATAACCAGAAGCCCAGGTTAGTGCAAGATTAAGAAGGTTAAGACGCCTTTGGAACACTCTAGCTGAGTCTAGCGCTCTCTCAGACTATATCTTTAACGCTTTTAGCTGCTTATTACAGAATATTGGTCAATGCAGCGGTTACAGTGCCTTAACGTTGCGATCGCGAGCGCTTAACGTTTCATTGCTGCTCAGCTACCCTTAAGCGCGACTGTCCAACCACTCACCCACGCATCTAGTCTAACTTTTCCCCACTCAGGACAAAAATGGGGTCGATCGAGGCAAACGTCTGGTTAAGCCCCCGTTTCTCCAGACGATTCACGGCCGATTGCACCACTTCAATCTGACGCACTTGAAGCTCCGCAAAACTCTCTGAAACCTGGTAGAGACCTTCTAGCGTGGCTGCGGTTGCCACAATGCGTCCCTGCGGTTCCAACTGTTGCCAGGTAGCGTTCAAGATGGCTTTAATCGAGCGCCCACCTTCAATGCAAACCCGATCAGGAGCTTGCTTGAGCGTGCTTAAACAGTCAGGTGCGCTGCCCTCTATCACCTCTACATTGCCAACGCCAAAGCGATCGCAGTTCCGCCGAATGAGATTTGCGACTTCTTCATCGCGCTCGATCGCGATAATCTGCCCTTTTGGACACAGCAAGCCCGCCTCAACTGAGATAGTGCCTGTGCCTGCGCCAATATCCCACAGAACTGAGTCTACCTTAAGGCGCAAGGAGGAAAGTATGAGCAGCCGCACTTCACGCGGACTCATGGGAATACCAGGCAACCGCTCGAACAGGTCGTCGGGGATGCCAGGAGTAGCGTAAGGCCAGAGAGGAGAAGGCATGGGGAAGGAGGGAGCAGAAGGGCAGGGGAGAGTGCTGAGGGAGGCTGTCTGTTCAATCACGATAGCAATCAGGTTCAATCTTTCCCAAGCCTATCGGATCGCCCTAAATCCTGGTGTTCTCAATGTCACATCAGTCTTGCCTGATTGCCAGTCAAGGACGATCGCCATGTGGATCACTTGAAACCCTACTTCACGACCTTTAACGTTTTTAGGGTCAAGTCAGTACAGCCGCTTATTGTACCGCCCAGTGCGAGGATGGCTTGCAAATGGGCGATCGCCGCTGCTGTAACCACCTCCCCTGGCATCAAAACTGGAATCCCTGGCGGATAGGGGCAAACCAGTTCGGCACTGATACGGTTAACCGTCTGGGCAATCGGCAGGGTTTCACTAGCAGCAAAAAAAGCGGCGCGAGGGGAGAGCGGAGAGCGAGGGAGGTAAGAGAGATGAGAGGGAGAAAAAAGAGTTGATTGAAGGACTTCCCCTGCCTTTTCTACCTCCCCTGCCTCCCCTACTTCCCTATCCCTATACATCGTCGCTAAAGTCTCAAAAGACTGTACCAACTGCTCAATGTCCTGTCTGGTATTGCCCAAACTGATCATAAAGGTCAAATGCTGAAGCGATGGTAATTCGGCAGTGACCCCCAGTTGCTCGTTGAGAATTGCGTCTGCCGTGAAGCCGTCAATGCCCAAACCTGAAACAGTGACAGTCAAGCGAGTGCGATCGAGCGCTACAAAACCAGCACTGCCTGCCTGCTCCGGTTGCAGCGTGGAAAGTCCGGAAATCTGCTTGAGCCGCGATCGTGCTTCATCTGCCAGTTGCAGCGTCTGTTCTAGTAGAAGTTTTCCTTGCGTTGCCATTTGATAACGTGCTGCATCCAAGGAAGCTAGCAACAGATAGCTAGGGCTAGTGGACTGCACAAGCTGGAGTGCTTTACTGATGCGATCGCCATCAATACGATCGCCCCTTGTATGCAGCATTGCCGCCTGGGTCATGGCAGACAGCACCTTATGAGTAGACTGCACTGCTAAATCGGCTCCGGCTACGAGTGCGGCGATCGGTAGCGCTGGATGAAAGGCAAAATGAGCGCCATGCGCTTCATCTACCAGCAGGGGAATGTTGTGCTGATGGGCAAGGTGGGCGATCGTCGCGACGTCTCCACATACCCCGTAGTAAGTGGGATAGACCATCAGCACCGCTTTTGCATCAGGGTGTTGTGCTAGCGCTGTGGCAACGGCTGTCGGCGTAAGGCTGTGAGCTAGATCCAGATGTGGATCGTACTCTGGCTGCACAAAAATCGGCACCGCACCAGAGAGGATCAGCCCTGAAAGTGCGGACTGGTGAATATTGCGAGGCAGAATCAGCTTGTCGCCAGGGTTGCAGGTTGCCAGAATCGCTGCAATCACTCCAGACGTGGAGCCGTTGGCAAGAAACCAGGTGCGATCGGCTCCGAATGCCTCTGCTGCCAATGCCTGCGCCTGCTGAATGACCCCTTGTGGTGCAAACAAATTATCTAGCTCTGGCAGTTCTGGTAAATCTGCCTGAAAGACTTGTGCCCCTAGCAGCTCAACCAGTCGCTTTGCACTGCCTCGCCCATGCTTGTGCCCCGGTGCATAAAACGGTGCATGTGGTTTGTGCACGCAAGACTGGAGCGTAGCCAGCAACGGTGTTTCAGTTTGCGGGTTAAAAGCGTCGTTTGAGTCGAGTGACATAGACAAGTGACATAGAGTAGAGCGCCCTTGCACGAGCTTTACTCCAATATCTCATGCCGATCGTGTGCTAGATGGTGATCGCTGGAGCCATTGCAGTTATGTATAGCAAAAGGATGAGGGATGAATAGAAGCCCTTGCTCAAAGGAAGTTTCAAGTTTATGTCTGTCCTAACGTTCTCTTCGACTGCTATGGGGGAGCAGTGCGTACGCTACAACGAGCATATTTAATTAGGGAGATGTAATTCTTCCTCTGGCTTTCTAAGTTGATAGGGTTACCTGTTTTGGGCAGACTCACATGATTTATACACCCGACCCCTCGTTACCTGAGCCGTCGATCCCATCGATCCCAGGTCCAGATACGGTGCCAGAGTCCATTCCGGGTCCTGCACCAGAACCAATTCCAGGTCCTGTGCCGGAGCCTGTACCAGGAACTATTCCACAAACTGTACCAGGAACCATTCCACAGACAATTCCAGAGCCTGTTTAGTTGAAACGGGTTAACACTTGTAGCTACGTTTTCAATGACTTGGCGATCGTCTTTGACGGGCAATCAATGATTTAGATTGAAACGATCGAGTGGAAAAATCGAGCCAAAACCTACAATGATTATGAGTGCTGGTTTTGTTCAGCAGACGACTCAATCTAAAATCACCCATCTAACCGCTAAAATCGATGCTGAGAGCCGGGATTGTTGGACTACCCAACGTCGGAAAATCTACTTTGTTCAATGCCCTGGTAGCAAATGCCAAGGCGCAAGCTGCCAACTTTCCGTTTTGCACGATCGAACCCAATGTCGGTGTGGTCGCGGTGCCAGATGAACGGCTGCAAGTGCTGGCAAAGATTTCGAGTTCGGCGGAAATTGTGCCTACACGGGTCGAATTTGTAGACATCGCTGGACTTGTCAAGGGAGCCAGTCAGGGAGAAGGCTTAGGCAACCAGTTTCTGGCAAACATCCGCGAGGTTGATGCGATCGTTCATGTGGTGCGATGCTTCGATGACGACGATATCATCCATGTTTCGGGTTCGGTAGACCCTGCCCGCGACATTGAGGTGATTAACTTGGAGCTAGCGCTGGCAGATTTGGGGCAGATTGAAAAGCGTATCGATCGCGCTCGTAAGCAAGCCCGTGGCAACAAAGAGCTACAGGTTGAAGTAGATGCGCTAGAAAAGCTGACGGCTGTGCTGAATGAAGGCAAACCCGCTCGTCAAGTTGACCTTACTGAAGACGAAGAAGCCGCTGTCAAGGCGCTCGGTTTGCTTACTCGTAAGCCAATTATCTATGCCACGAACGTGTCTGAAGATGATCTGGCAACAGGTAATGCCTGGGTAGAGGAAGTACGAGCGATCGCGGCAACCGAAAATGCTCAGGTCGTAGTCATCTCAGCGCAGGTAGAATCTGAATTGGTTGACATCCCGGAAGCTGATCGCGCTGACTTTCTCGAGTCGCTAGGCGTAACGGAAGGTGGACTCAAGTCTCTGATTCGCGCCACCTACGAACTGTTGGGGCTTCGTACCTACTTCACCACTGGACCGAAAGAAACCCGCGCCTGGACAATCCACGCCGGAATGCTGGCTCCTCAAGCGGCAGGTGTCATCCACACCGATTTTGAGCGTGGCTTCATTCGTGCTGAAACCGTGGCTTATAAAGACCTCACAGCCACTGGTTCTATGGGTGCTGCCAAAGAAAAAGGGTTGGTTCGCAGCGAAGGCAAGGAATACACGGTGCAAGAAGGTGATGTGCTGCTCTTCCGCTTTAACGTGTAGTCCCGCGATCGCTTCTTCATCCGCTCGCGTTGTGCCACTAGCGTTTCTACATGGGCTGCTCTGAGTGGAAAGCTGTTGCTCTAGATCACGCCAACGTTCTTCCCGACTCTGACACTGCTACGTCTAGAATCCTTTTGGGCATACTAAAGCAGGACAGCAATGGATGGGTGCTGTCTTGCAGTGGTTGTAACTGCTTGTTCTCAGTACCTGTACATAAGTAAAACACCCCTATTCCCTTATTAAGAACCCCTTATAGAAGGGCGACGCTATCACTGGGGTTGCACAAGGAGAATTTTCACGGTTAGTCACTTAAGCAGCTATGACGCGGTTAGACGCATTGACCAGATTACTGCCTTGACTGCACAAGTAAACCAGAGGCATTATCAGGAGCGATCGCATCATCATAGCTTTACCTTTACCCAGTTTCAGTGATAGCCAGCAACCCCTTGCAGGCGCGACAATTGAAGCACCAGTATGGTTTGCACTTGGCTCCACATTTAGCTCCGCACCACGAGGGGTTTTACACCGAGAGAGTGATTGCGCCATATCGCTACCGCACCAGATATGAGCCAAGCATCGCCCGCGCCCATGAACAGCACAGACCTTGACGGCATGAGAGCAGACATTCTTATCGTTGATGACACGCCCTTAAACTTGCGTCTTCTTTCCAACATTTTGACCAAAGCAGGGTATCAGGTTCGTCAGGCGCTAAGTGGCGAAATGGCACTACGAGCGGTTCAAGCGTTGCCACCTGACCTACTTCTGCTCGATATCATGATGCCATCAATGGATGGTTATACGCTTTGTCAAACCTTAAAGGAAAACTCAGCTACTGCAAGCATCCCAGTCGTTTTCTTGAGTGCGCTTAGTGATGGTTTGGATAAAGCCAAGGCGTTTGCGGTCGGTGGCGCAGACTACATTACCAAACCCTTTCATCTCGAAGAAGTGTTAGCGCGGGTGCAAAATCAACTGGCGCTCAAGGCGGCTCAATACGACAATCAACAGCTTAATGCCCAACTTGAAGCGCGTGTGAAAGAGCGTACCCACCAACTTGAGATCGCCAACCGAGAACTCTACCGCGAAGTGCTTGAACGCAAAGTACTTCAGGCGCAACTCTTGGAAATGGCACACCATGATGCACTCACAGGTTTACCCAATCGTGCGTTCTTTCTCGATCGCACAAAGCAAGCGCTAGATGCTGTAAAGGCAGATCAAACGTCGCAATTTGCCGTGCTGTTTCTCGATTGCGATCGCTTCAAAGTCGTTAATGATTCACTGGGTCACTTTATGGGTGACCAGCTTTTACTAGCGATCGCCCGTCGCCTCAGAGCGTTGCTACCAACGACCATAACGTTGGCGCGGCTGGGTGGTGATGAATTTACCATGCTGCTGCCACGCTTCACCGATCAAGCCAGCGTTATCCAGATAGTGAAGCAAATTCTCAATGCCTTCGCCCAACCCTTTCAGCTCGATCAACACGAGGTTTTCATCACTGCCAGCATTGGGATTGCGATCGGCACTGCCGAGTACAGCCTACCAGAGCATCTTTTGCGTGATGCCGATATGGCAATGTACCGTGCGAAAGCATCCGGCAGCGCACCCTTCCAGGTCTTTGACCCCACATTGCACCAGACTGCCATTCAGCGCTTACAGCTTGAAATCGATCTCCGTAAAGCGCTCTACCAGCAAGAATTAGTGGTTCACTATCAGCCAATCTTGGCGCTCACGACCAGCAAGTTGGTTGGGTTTGAGGCACTTGTGCGCTGGCATCACCCCCAAAAAGGGTTAGTATCACCCGCCGTTTTTATCCCCATTGCCGAAGAAACTGGTTTAATTACACAGATTGGTCATTGGGTGCTCAAACGTTCCTGCCAGCAGTTGCAGCAGTGGCAAGCCGAAAAGCGCTTTAGCGCTCCCCTTACTATGAGTGTCAACCTATCGGCACGCCAATTCACGCAACCGGATTTAGTGGAGCAAATTGACCAGATTCTGGCTGAAACCCAGCTAAACCCTCGCTACCTTAAATTAGAAATTACTGAAAGCGCTATTATGCGAAATGCCGAGGCAACCACGAGCGTCCTTCAAGAGTTAAGAAAACGGCATATTCAACTCAGTATTGATGACTTTGGCACAGGCTATTCTTCGCTCAGCTATTTACATTCGTTTCCAGTAGATACGCTCAAGATTGATCAATCGTTTGTGCAACAAATGGGCGAGAATGCAGATAGCTTAGGGCTAGTTCCTTTAATCATTAACATTGCCCAAAAAATGGGGATGACAGTTGTAGCTGAAGGCGTTGAAACCCAGACACAGCTTGATCATCTCAAGGCTTTAAACTGCGACTTTGGGCAAGGCTTTTTCTTTTGCAAGCCGCTGGAAGCAGACAAAATCAGCGCTCTGCTTGCTTCTAAGTCGTAATCATTCGGCATGCTCCAACGTGAGAAGAAGTAATGCCGCTCCACTCGCCTTGTGCTCATTCTTCACTAAAAATGTCTAGCTGTTCGATCGGCTGATCCACTGGATAAATTTCACCATTCTTTTCGCGGGTGGAGTGATTGGTTTGATTGCCTTTACGTAAGCCGATCGCAATTTTGCTGTGTTTCTCAATTTGCCCCATCACCTGTCGCGCACGTTGAATAACGGATGCGGGCAAACCAGCTAACCGTCCTGCTTCAATGCCGTAAGAGCGATCGGCACCACCAGGCTGCACTTTATGCAAAAAGATAATTTGATCGGGCAATTCTTTCACAACCACTTGATAGTTAGCAACGTTTGGCAAAATCGACGCTAGCTCATTGAGTTCATGGTAGTGGGTCGCAAAAATTGTACGAGCGCGGATTTCAGTTGCCAGATGTTCTGCCACTGCCCAAGCGATCGACAGCCCATCAAAGGTTGCCGTACCGCGTCCAATCTCATCCAGCAAAACGAGCGATCGTGGCGTAGCGTGATTCAAGATATTTGCCGTTTCATTCATTTCCACCATAAACGTGGATTGTCCCGTTGCCAGGTCATCCACCGCCCCGACACGGGTGAAAATGCGATCGCAAACGCCCAATGTCGTTGACTGCGCCGGAACGAAACTACCCACCTGTGCCATCAGTTGAATCAGTCCCACCTGACGGAGGTAACAGCTTTTGCCGCTGGCATTGGGTCCGGTAAGGACGATGAGATCAGGGGAGGGCTGAGGGGAAGAGTTTTGAGTTTTGAGTAGCGCTAGCTCCGAAGGAGCCACTCCGTGTACGCGCCGCGTTTCTAGAGAGTTTTGAGTTTTGAGTTTTCCTTTGACTTCTGCTTCCCCTACTTCCTCTGCCTCCCGATTCCCGGCTCCCGACTCCCGACTCCCCAACTCCGTTGAATTGGGCACAAAAAAGCCAGCAGGAAGGGATTGCTCCACCACGGGATGCCGACCTTCAAGGATCTGGATTTCGCGGTTGGCAAGCATCTCTGGACGGCAGTAACCCTGATACACTGCCACTTCAGCTAACCCACAGAGGACATCGATCGCTGCTACTGACCGTGCTACGGTGCGGATGAGTTCTGCCTGTTCGCCGACTTGCGATCGTAGTTCGGCAAAAATTTCGTACTCCAGATGGTTTAGGCTTTCTTGCGCCAGTTGAATGCGATTTTCTCGCTCTTTCAGATCTTGGGTGATGTAGCGCTCTTCGTTGGTAAGGGTCTGCTTGCGGGTGTAGCCGTCGGGTATCTGCTGACCGGCTTTGGCGCGAGAAATGCTGATGTAGTAGCCAAAGGTTTTGTTGTAGCCCACTTTAAGGGTTGGAATGCCTGTGCGATCGCGCTCGACTACTTCCAGATTTCTGATCCACTCCTGATCGGCATCCACCTGCTGGCGGAGGGAATCTAACTGAGCGTTGACCCCCGGTCGAATCAAGTTGCCATCGGTGAGGTAGAGCGGTGGTGTCTCCACTAGATGAGCGTGGAGATGCTGACCCAGATGTTCTAGAACGGGGGGGACGGTCTGGAGGTCTTGCAGGTAGCGCGATCGCGTGCCTTCTACCAACCGTCCCAGATCGGGCAGTTTGTCGAGCGAATCTGCTAGAGCCACGAGATCGCGGGCATTCGCTGTGCCTGATCCAGCGCGACCAGCCAGCCGTTCCATGTCATAGATTTGCTTCAGCAGTCGTTGTAGCGTTTGGCGCAAAGAGCCGTTTTCAACGAGTTCGGCGATCGTCTCTTGGCGATCGTGAATCTGTTTCACCTGGAGCAGCGGCTGTAGGAGCCAGCGTCGTAACGCTCGACTGCCCATTGCCGTTACGGTTTTGTCGAGTGCCCACAGCAGCGACCCATGATAGGTGCCATCTCGCGCCGTTTGCGTAATTTCGAGATTGCGCCGGGTTTGATGGTCAATCACCAAGTATTCAGTCAGCGTGTAGGTACATAACGGCTGCAAGGGAAAGGTTTGAAGGGCTGCGGGATGAAGGAGCGTGGTGGGTGAGGAGTCGGGAGTCGGGAGTGGGGAGCCGTTACTTTCACCTTTTGCCTTTTGCCTTTTACCTTCATCCTTTCCTGCCGCTTTCTCCGTGCTGGTTTCGACATATTCCAACAGCCCGCCTGCTGCCCGGACAGCTAGCGGCAGATGCTCGCAGCCCATGCCTTCGAGCGATCGCACCCGAAAACGTTGCAGCAAGCGATACCGTGCTTCGGACAGCACAAAGGGAGCCTGCGATCGCAGCGTGTAGCAAAACTGAGACGGCAGACACTCTGGTAAATGGTCTGATTTTTCTCCTGGTCGTAGCAGGCTAACCAGATCGGGCGCGTTGGTAGGAAACAGCACTTCCGACGGCTGTAAGCGCAAGAGTTCCTGGGTCAACTGCTCTAGTGATTGCGCCTGCGTTGTGAGGAATTCGCCAGTAGACACATCGGCATACGCCAAACCCCAATGATTTCCCGCAATGACCACTGCTGCTAAAAAGTTGTTGCGGCGGGCATTAAGCATCCCTTCTTCAAGAATCGTGCCGGGAGTAATGACGCGAGTGATTTCGCGCCGCACCAGTTGCCCCTGCGCGCCAGCAGCATCTTCCATCTGGTCGCAGACGGCGATCGCAAACCCCTTCTCAACCAGCACGGCACAGTAGCGATCGAGGGCGTGATGGGGAATGCCTGCCAGAGGCACTTTGCCCACGTCCTTACCCGCATCCTTTGCCGTTAGAATTAGCTCTAGCTCACGGGCAATGGCGATCGCATCTTGAAAAAACGTCTCGAAAAAATCCCCTACCCGATACAGCAGCAGCGCATGGGGATATTGATCTTTCAGTTCCACGTAATGACGAATCATGGGCGTGAGGGAAGCACGATCAACCGATCGATGGTCGGCGTAGCGTACCGCGTGTTTCACCAACCGTTCCGGCAACCCATTTGTAAACTCAGAGGTAGAAGCAGCATCCGTCATGAATCAATGCTAGAGCAAGGGCTTCAATCACTTTAACGTTGATTCGCCACCGTCTTTATGGGGAACGCTAAGGTTCAACTAGCTGCAAAGCTGTCTCACAACCTGTTAACTCAACTTAATCGCTTATAAGGTGAAAAACTCATGCAAGATCTTGGTATTAGTGATGCTGTGGCTCATCCTTTAGCCTATTATCGGAACCATTTGGAATTCAATGGCTATCAGGTCGAGGAAGATGACGATACTATCCTGGGTCGTCACGCCAGAAAAGCTAACCTCATCATTAGACAAATTCTGGGTAGAGGGGTTCTAGTCAGCACGATTTATGGGGTTGAACCAGAAACCAAACGAATACATCTTCTGGAATATGTGAATGACTTAAATACTGTCTTTCTCTTTATGAAGGCATATCTCGGTCAAGATAACGACCTTTTTCTAGAAACCTTCCTTGAAGGTGATTACGATCGAACAAATTTTTCGATTTTGCTTGAAAACATCGAATACGATATCGCCACTTTTTACAAAAATGAGATGACGAAAGAATATCTGCAATAAGGACAAGAGCGGCGGTGTAGGAGGGTGAATACTTGACTGATAGATCCATTTAGATCCATCGCCCTCCTTTTCATTATCTCCTTGACACTTTGCTATTGGTTTTGGGGAGACAGCAGCAGGGCTATTTCTATAGTTTTTTGAATAGTTGACCGAGAGAACGGTGCGTTTCCTCAATCGGCTGCTACAGTGAATCAGCCTGCAAAACCTCAGGCGATCGCTGCATCTACATAGAATCACTTCAAAATAGATGTGCCTAAACGGTTGGCATCTTCTATACTGCTTTCGTGTCTCAAATTCCTTAACGAGCAAACTATGTCTCAGGATGCCAGCACCCGTACCAAACTTCTCAAGCCGTCTGAAGCATCACCTTTTTCGTCAGAACGATTAGGTGATGTTACGGAATCCGGTAGCTTTCCGGTCGAATCCTACGCCGATCGCTTGATGGACGATCTGTTTGGTGATGTGGAACGCTTGTTAGATAGCAGTGCGACGTTAGCCGTTGAGCCTGAGCGTGTAGAGCCGTCTGCACCATTGGCAAAAGGAACACCCCTCGACAACCTGGTTGGTTTGGTGTCGCCTTTGATGCGTCGTGCAGACGTTGATGGGGCTTTAACGTTAGATGAGCAAGATGCGGATGCCTTGCTAGCCAACCGGGATATGACGGAACGATCGCTCACGCAGCAGCCCTTGACTACAAGCATTGGTCAGCCTACACGCTCGTACGATCGCCTCTTGTTGGGAGTCGGTTGCCTCTCGATCGTGGTCACGCTTGCCGTTTGGTTCCTTAACCAGCAAGCCGCCCGCCCGCCTGCGCCTGTTGCCGTTGCGCCTCAAGTTCCCGCAGGCAATGCCGTCGCTCCACAGAATTCAACAGTCAACGATCAGTTTGTCAATTATTTGCAGCAAGCGCTCAAGGCGATCGAGCAAAAGCAGGCTGGCTCATCCCAGGTTGCCAGCAGTGGCGCACTACCTAATATCCCTCTTGTGCAGCCTGGTAGCCCTACCCTTCAGCCACCTACAACAAGTGTGGCAACTCCCCGCCCTACCCTCCGCCCTGCTACTGGTCTGTCGCGTCTTTATGGACCTACCTATCAAGCGCCGCAAGCACAGCCCAACAGTCCATCAGTTTCGCCACTGCCGCCTGCTAATGCACCTGCTAGTGCACCTGTAGCGGTGCGTCCGCCGATTCCGCTTTCCATGCCTGGTATCCCTAAGAAGCTCGTTGGGGTGTTGGAGTTGGGCGATCGCTCGGCTGCCCTGATTGAAATCAATGGTGTTACCCAGCGCTATCGTATTGGCGAAAGCATTGGCACCAGCGGTTGGAGCCTGGTAGAAGTTTCTAAAGATCAGGCAGTACTCCGCCGCAACGGTGAAGTGCGATCGGTCTTTATGGGTCAGAACTTTTAGAAGATGTTAGCTGCTCTCAGAAGTTGTTAGTTTTTAGTGGTTGGTTGTTAGAAATCAGGAGTCAGAAGTCAGAGGTCAGGAGTGAATGCAAAAACCAAAGCCTCTTTTTATCTTTTAGCTTTCATCCCTTAGCCTTCTGGTTTCTTACGTCGCTCTAACAATCGAAAACTAACCACTAAAAACTGCCTGCGGAGTATACACATGGGTTTATTTGATGATTTCAGCAAGTTTCTCGAAACACGACTTGAGGAATTTTTGCGCGATAATCCGCAGTTAGAGTTACTGGTTCTCGAAGAGAAACTGCGTGACCAGGAAGAAGAAACGTTGAAGCTGATGACGAACCTGAAGCGAGAGGAGAAAGGGCTTCAGGATGAGATTTTGGCGATCGCCCGCGAAATTCAGCTTTGGCACGGTCGCATCGAAAAAGCCAAAGCATCAGGGCGGCTTGACCTGGCAGAACCGGCTCAGGAACATGAGGCAAGCCTTTTGCGAAAGGGCAACCAGCGCTGGGGGCAGATGGAAGTCTTGAAGGAACGCCTCAAGCAAACGCAGCAGTTGCAGCAACAAATCCAGCAGCGCCGCAAAGAAGTACAGGTAAAAGTGGCTCAGGCGCAGACAACTCGTGCTGCTGCCTCTACCACTGAACAGAAATGGAACAGCGCTGGCTGGAATCAGATCCCCACTTCAGCCAGCAGCGTGGGCGATTTGGAACATCAGTTTCGCCGTTGGGAAGCCGAAGAAGAGCTACAGGAACTCAAACGCCAAATGGGACGGTAAGCGATCGCCTCACTTCACCTTCTTCGCATCAGAACCGCAATCAACGATGCCATTACGGTAGGTCGGGTTGAGTTGCACAGTTCCAGGCTCTTTAGCCTGGCAGAGCACTGATTGGGTCGTTACTTCATCTGTAACCCGTTGGGTATAAGCAACCCCGGCATAGCTTCGAGATGTGCAAGGAGTAGAGCTTAAACAGGGACCACTATGACAGCTCGCTTGCAAGAAGGGGAGCCAGTCATATAGAGAAACCTTACAAAGGCGGCAGTCTGGACGAGTGGTGCCGTACTGAAAAGCAGCATCGGTTGTCGCCCGAACTGAATAGACAAACTGTTCACTGATGGGTTGAAAACCCAGCCCTAGCTGATTCAGAGAGTCACTAAATTTGCCGTTCTCTAGATAATACGCTTGTTGCGCTCGATTCATTGAGCCAACACTCTGCTTCGCCTTCAGGTGAAGAACGACGACATCCTTCGTATTGGAACAGTTCCATACTCCTACCCATACCCATAGCCCCAGTATCAGTGGAACAAGTCCCAACACACGTAACCGCGCGCTGCTTGTACGTTTAAAGAGCAGCACTAGAGCGGTGATGAGCAGCACTAGGGCAATGATAAACAGCACTAGGGTGAGCACTGGCAGACTCCAGAAATGCAGAAACTTCTGAAAGTTTACCCAGTGCGATCGCGTCGATTAACCTTCTGGTAGATGAGGCTTGCGGATAGTGAAGGAGATTGGTTGCCGACCAGAACGATCGCTCACTGCATCGCGCACGGGCTTCTGTACTGGGGCTTGGGATGCGTCAAGCTGAGCAACGGGACTATCCTCTGGCAGTGCTTCTGGCTTCTCGTAGTCGAGGTGGAACGGCATATCAGTTAGCTTGTCGTAGTTTGATGTTACTGCTAACAGTGCGCCGCCTAAAAGAAGCATTGGCAGCGGCAGCGAAAACTGCTTAACCCATTGCAGTAGTTCCGTCGCGCCAAACAGCAAAACAAAGATAGCTAGCCAAACCTTCATCATCAAACCCACGCTACCGAAAGGGCACTCATTCTGTCGTCAGGCATTACATCGCAGCATAGCCGAAAATTCCCGCTTCGATCGCTGACTTGCTGTGGCAAACGCCCATCTCCATCCATCACTAAACTAACGTCAGTTTGACATGTTTAGGAGAGAGCCGCTGGCACTGGCTCTAAACTCTCAGCTTAAGTGGCTCTTGGGATCGGTATACTCCGCTAATCAGCTTTTCTGAGGTTAATTTAATGCGGTCGGTAAGGTGAAGTTGCCATCGGCTTCAGGCTCAAAGTCGATCGCCTGCGTCATCGCCTCTAGATTGAGCGCACCGTAGAGATGAGGAAAAGATTCACCGTGGGCTGCTTCGTAGCGGATCTCTGGCTCGACGCGATCAGTCTCGATGCAGAGCAGTACCAAGCCTGACTGACCGTGATAATAGGCATTAGCAGTACCCACTACCTGCGCTGGGGTAGAACAGTGGATAAAGCCTTCTGTTTCTAGAGAATCAGGGCGATAAGCACCTTCCTGCTGTGCTGTTTGCCAGTGCGATCGGGTTGTGATGTGTAAAATCAAGGTCATCAGTTAAGCGGCAGCGGTTAAGGGAGTGTCAATTTGAGATCAACTGGTGGCAATGCTGGTTGTACCGTTATTTGAGCAGGTTTGGCTTCAATGAACCCGTTGTAGATCAGAATGCTCAAGACGACAGTGATGGCAACGGCTCGGAGTAATTTGTTGAGCATTTTACACCTCTAGCAGTGACGGCGATCGACTGTACGTTAGCTGTAGTTTAGTCAACAGTAGGGGATTGTGCTTCCTCTCCATGGCTCACCCACTGGGAGGACTTACCATGCGAGTGCCAGTCCATCGGCTCTCGGCTCGGAGGCGGCAACGAGAACGCCATTAGTGCTCAAAATCATTTGCCCTCTGCCGAAAAAGCTTCCCTGTCGAATGGTGTGTCCGCGATCAACCAATGCTGTGGCGATCGTTGGAGAAACGGTTGGCTCTAGCAGCACCAGATTGTCGCGGATAAACTGCCAACGGGGTGCATCTAGCGCTGCCTGAGGATTCATGCCGTAGTCCACCAGATTAACCACCACCTGAAGGTGTCCTTGGGGCTGCATTGCCGCACCCATCACGCCAAACGGTCCTAGCGGTTGCCCATCACGGGTGAGAAACCCAGGAATAATGGTGTGAAAGGGACGCTTGTGAGGCGCAATTTGATTTGGGTGTCCCGCTTCTAACGTGAAGCCTGTAGCGCGATTATGCAACGCGATTCCCGTTCCTGGTACAAGAATGCCGCTGCCAAAGCCCATATAGTTCGACTGGATGAATGACACCATCAGCTCGCCATCAGATGCTGCCAGGTAGACCGTACCGCCTTTTGGCAAACCAGGTTCCGCAAGGGGCAGAGCAGTATGGCGAATGAGCGAACGATGATCGCGTGCATAGTCCTTACTCAGCAGAGCCGTGGGAGGAAGCATCATCGTGCCAGCATCGGCAACATAGCGATGTGCATCAGCAAACGCCAGCTTCATGGCTTCGATTTGCCAGTGATAGACTTCTGGCGATTCACGCGGATAACGGCTGAGATCAAAGCCTTCCAGCAGATTCAGCGCCATCAGTGCCGCGATTCCCTGCCCATTGGGAGGAATTTCCCAAACGGTTGTGCCGCGATAGTCAGTGGCGATCGGCTCGACCCAATCGGCTCGGTGTGTAGCAAAATCTGCTTGAGTTAATAGCCCTCCCGTTGCAGCCGCAAAGGCAGCGATTTTTTCTGCCAGCGCTCCGGTATAAAAGCTGTCGCCCCCGCTCTGCGCGATCGTCCGTAGCGTTTCTGCATGAGCGGGACTGTGCCAGACTTCACTTGCTGCGGGTGCGCGATCGCCCGGAAAGAAAACCTGTTTAAACGTCTGAAAGGCTTCTCCCTGAAGCGGCAAGTAGGTTTTTTCTGCCTGCTTCCACGCAAGCGCCGTCTCTGGCGAAACGGGGTAGCCCTCCTCGGCGTAGCGAATGGCGGGTGCAAACAGTTGCTCAAACGGCAGCCGTCCCCACCGCTCCCACAATGATCGCCATGCTGAAACCGCCCCCGGCACTGTCACACTCAGCCAGTCCTGCTGGGGGACGCGATCCATTCCTGCAAAGTGCTCCAGCGTTAGCGCGTGGGCACTGCGACCAGAGGCATTCAAACCATGCAGCTTGCCATCCCAGACTAGCGCAAATGCATCGGAGCCAATGCCGTTAGAGGTCGGTTCCACGACAGTAAGGGCGATCGCGGTTGCCAGTGCTGCATCCACCGCATTGCCACCCTGCCAGAGCATTTCCATCCCTGCCAGTGCTGCCAATGGCTGACTGGTGGCGATCGCGCCCCGTTTGCCCATCACAACACGCCGTCCAGAGGGGTAGGGGTAGCGAGTGAGATTTTGAGCACACATGAATTAGGTCGCTGATAGCGCAGAATTGTCCACCAAATCTCGTTTCTGGTCAATGGCTGAGTCTACCAGATCGAGCGTAAACGTCGTTTGGTTAGACGCACTCTCAACGTGGAGCACTGCGCCTATTTGTGCCGCTAATTTTTGCACAAGAGTTAGCCCTAACCCGGTGCCACCTTGCTTCCAACGATCGCTGCCCACAATCCGATAAAACTTTTTAAAGATCTGGTTCAGTTCACCAGGCTCAATTTCAATGCCCGTGTTCCTCACTTGCAACTGCACGCTGCCAAATTCCATGCTTCCAATCACCATGATTGTCTCGCCGGGGGGCGTGTACTTACAAGCATTGTTGAGCAGCTCGGTGAGAATGCGCTCCAGACTCACTGCATCAACCGATAAGGTAGGCAAATCGGGCTTAAGTATGACGTGCAGCGTTTGTTGACGACTTTGAGCACGTTCCTGGAACCCTGCTACAAGCGACGGCAGCCAGTTTTGCAAACAAAGTGCTTCACGTTCAGCGACATACGTGCCTGCTTCTAGACGCTGCAAATCAAGCAAATCATTGATAAGGATGATTTCGCGATCGCACTCGTCCCGTAAGATCTGCAAATATTGAGCTGGTTTCGGTTCCAGGAGTACGTTGGGGGTCAGCCGCGACAGCGCCAACTCTAGCATACGAATCGACATCTTCATGTTCGACACTGGGGTTCGTAGCTCGTGCGAAACGGTACTGAGAAAGTCGTCTTTGAGCTGGTTAAGCGCCTCCAATTCTTCTACTTGTCTCTGGGCAGCATGATAAAGTCTGGCTTGTCGCAAGGCGATCGCACACTGATTCGCAACCTGTTTTGCTAGCCGCAAATCCAAATCTTTGAAGCCGTAATCGCGATCGGAGATGAGCCACAAATCGCCCAACACCTCTTGATGGTCTTCGATAGGACACGCAAGAATAGCTACCCGTCCTCGCATCGGGCTGATATGCAAAGGACAAAACTGACAATATTGCCCTGCCAAAAGTTGTGCGTATAGCGCTGAATACTCAGACATCTCAGTCACGTGTCCTTTAAAGGACAGGATTGACGGGTTGTATTCGTAAGCGATCGTGGATGTCCCTGCGTCCAGATCGTAGAGTCCAGCATTACAACTATTGACCCCCATACCCACACCAAGCTCCTGCACCGCTGCTTGCAGAATTTGGGCTTCATCCAAGCTGTCGCGCACTTTATCGGTAATGCGTTTGAGTGCGGCTTCAAAATCTGATGCCAACTGTAATTGAGCCGTGCGCCGTTGCACTTCTAGCTCCAAATTAGTGTTGAATTGCTGCGCTTGCTGATAAAGTTCTGACTGCTGCTTTGCGCTGCGTTCACGTCCTTCAAGGTTCTGGCTAGTATCCTGAAGCTTGCCACACAGTAGACTTGTTAAAGTGCCACTGACACCAAATAGTCCCAAAGCAACGGCATTGTCACCACTACTGGCTAAAGACTCTACTGGGTTTAGAAAGTAATAGCTGTAGACTAGAGCTGATGTTCCGGTAGCCAGTAGCCCTGCCCCCACGCCACCATACCAGGCGCTCAAAAGCACGGCGATGAGACACGCTAAGAGCGAAATGGGAGCCACGATCGCCCAAGTGCTAAAGAGTTGTGTCAATAGCCATGCTGTGAAAACAGTTAACACACTGACGGCGTATCTCAACCACTGAGAGCGCAATAACCGAACCATGAGATCTCTAAGCAACAAGTGACCCTACAGCATGATGTCTCATACTAACTGTTGGCTAACTTAGGGCAATTTTCTTTCAGCGCTACCCCTTAAAAAATGCTTCAATACATCTTGCAAAAGGTAAAATTAACGCTGTTGAAAATCGATCTAGAAGCAAAGAGAAAGCTTTGAGTAAGACGAATGCATCCTCTACCCTAGAGTCGGCTTATCACCTTTGGCATTCGACCTAAGAGAGATTTGGGTGTTTTAGCTTAATACTTGCGCTCCTGCGGTTGAAACATCGTAATAACTACAGGTTTATAGCTGATATCAATGCCTGCCGGAGAGTAATATGTCAGCGTGTGCTTCAGGAAGTTTGCATCATCGCGATCGGGGTAATCTTCGCGAGAATGAGAGCCTCTGCTTTCCTGACGGTTTAACGCAGCAGTGAGAATCATCTCGCCTACCAGCATCAAGTTACGTAGCTCCAGTGCTTCCGTAATTTCTGTGTTCCATAGCTTACCCTTATCGTCCAGACGCACCTGGCTGTAGCGCTGCTGAAGGGCTTTAAGCTGTGTCAAACCCTCGCGCATCACGGCATCGGTACGAAACACGCCGCAATGCTCGGTCATGCAGTCTTGATACGCCTGACGTAATTCGGCAATGCGATACTGTCCCGGTTGGTCTAGTAGTGTCTGAATCTGTTTCTGTGCTTCGTTGAGATAACGCGCTTCGTCTACATCAGGCAGTTTGCGGTCTTGAATGTAATGGGCGATCGCGGCACCCGTCCGCCGTCCATACACGACGCACTCTAGCAAAGAGTTACTACCCAGCCGATTGGCTCCATGCACCGACACACACGCAGCCTCACCTGCTGCAAAGAAGCCATCTACTAGCTCATCCGCGCTACGTCTGACCTGCCCATCTGTATTGACTGGAATCCCGCCCATTGAATAGTGCACGGTGGGGCGAATTGGCATTGGCTGCGTTACAGCATCCACATTGACCAAACGATGCGCTTCTTCCCAGCAAAAGGGCACGCGGCTCATGATTTTTTCCCGACCCATGTGGCGCAGATCCAGATAAACACATGGTCCTCCTGCTCTGCCATCAGGATGCACACCCCTCCCAGCACGAATTTCACGGGTGATGGCTCTAGAGGTAATGTCACGGGGGGCAAGCTCCATCCGGCTAGGCGCATAGTCTTCCATAAACCGTCGCCCATCACTGTTAATCAGGTAGGCACCTTCTCCCCGCACGGCTTCAGAAATCAGTACACCAACGGGATACAGCCCAGTGGGATGGAACTGCACAAACTCCATATCCTCCAGGGGCAAACCGACCAGTGCCGTCATGGAAAGCCCATCACCCGTTGAGGCATAGTCATTAGACGTAGTGTTGTAGACCCGCCCGTAGCCGCCTGTCGCGAACATAACTGCCTTGGCACGGACGATCTCTACCTGACCATCTTCAATGTGGTACATCACCACACCCTTCGCCTGTCCGTCCTCTAAAATCAGCCGCAGCACATACCATTCGTCATAGATAGTGACACCGCGACTCAGCAGATTGCAGACCAACTCATGCAAAATGGCGTGTCCCGTTTTGTCGGCAGCATAGCAGGTGCGGTTGTGGGTGTGTCCGCCAAAGGCTCGCTGTGCAATCCGTCCATCTTGCAAGCGGGAGAACAGCACACCCATGTGTTCGAGATCGATCACCACATCGGGGGCTTCACGAGTCAGTAGCTCAACTGCATCCTGATCAGCCAGATAATCAGCACCTTTAACCGTATCGAAGGCGTGTGCTTCCCAACTGTCGGCAGTGTCTACATTCTTGAGTGAGGCAGCCATACCACCCTGAGCCGCAACGGAGTGCGATCGAATGGGGTGCGTCTTTGCCACCATTGCCACATTCAACGTTGGATCAGTGCGAATAATTTCCAGGGCTGCTCGCGCTCCCGCCAAGCCACCACCCACAATGATTACGTCGTGCTCAAACATAGTGCGATCGCCAGAAAAAATAGCTTTATCTATCCTGCCAAAATAGAAAGTTCCCTGCCAAAAGACAAGGAACTTTTTTGAAACGTGGGAGCAATGGATACGGAGTGAAAGTCAGAGGAAGGCGGGAGGAGTGAGGGCTGCCCAGGGAGAAACCCAAACTTTGAGGCTCAATTGAAGCGCCAGAGCGAACTCAAAACGTTCTCCCTACTCCTACTGCCCACTCCCCAAGTTGTTCATCCTGCTGCTTGGACTGGACGCTGATTAGGGTTCGTTGAGGTCGGGGTCTTGCTCCGACTTGCTGCTGGGTCAACGGCGTTCAGTTCAATGTGATTCAGTAAGGTCGTCACGAAGGCAAAGAGCAAGAACGGTAGAGTTAGTACTAGAATTAAGCCAACGACAGAAATTGCATAAATTGGCTTACTGGCTCCCATCAATGCTAGTGCTGATGCCAAGCTCAAAAAGATAACGATCAACCAGACAATGATCTGACCGTAAATGTCGCCGAATGATAGGGTGCATACTAAACGATATCTTGAAATGTTGCTCATAGCCTACCTCTAGGACGGAATGTAAACCTATACGGTAAGGCTTTCTGCTTACTCCTGGATCATTTCTCAATCTTTCAGCAACGAATGTTACGCAGCTTCATATTTAGATCATTTATCCTTGCAAATCCTCTCAATTTAAGCCTGATTCTCACCCTCTTTTTTATAATGCTGCTATGGCTGCCCTCCCTCCCTTTCTAATTTTGCTTGACATCAGTGCGCTTATGGCGAGTGGTGCAAAACACTGGCAAGAATTTTCGCGCCTTGGAGAATGCTTTATTCCTAAAGCGGTGCTAGAAGAAATTCAAATGCTATGCGACCACGCGATCGAGCCTGCTCAGTCGCGCACCGCAAAGGAATTTATCCGCTTTTTCCCCCAGAGTGGTTGGAAAGCTACGACGTCGATCGCCCAACATTCCGCCCTCAAGCCTGCTGAAGGACACACGTTAAGTAAGAAGAGTCGGCTGTCGTTAACAACAGCTCAAGCAGCATATGGGCTGGCGCGTAACCGTCCAGAAGGTTTAGTGGTTGTAGCCGCCAACGATCAGGGGTTGATTCAACGCTTGCGGATGTTGAACACGCCTAACCTGTGTGGACTACCGCTAACTGTGCTGGTGCAATGGAGCCGCTCGGCACGTAAGCCGCCCGTTGTGGCAAACCAACTCCATCTAATGCGTTTAACGGTTGGAGCAGTCGTACCAGCGACCGCTAGTAGAGCAACATCGGCGGCGGTTGTAACACGACAAAAGCCGAGCCAGCCTGTACAGAGCTACTCTCAATCAGTGGTTCGACAACCAGTGGCTCGGCAACCAGTGACTCGGCGATCGTTTCGTCCTGGACAAATCTTTTATAATCTACTGACAGTAGCGCTCGTGGCGGTTGCTGTCTTAGCCGCGTGGCGAGTCTTGCACCCCACTACCTTTAATAAGCTATGGCAGCAGATCCCAGTCGTAGGACGAAGCTTTTAAGACGATCGTTCAAGTCCTGTTGACTTAACGTCAAGCGATTCGGTGTTAGGAAATAAGCGCTTCGTTTATATGAGGCACCTACTGTTGCAGCCCTTTTCCGCTCCGTTAGAATCGCGGTTTCTATCAGCCCTACAGCGATTGAGGCGAGTTAGTCTGTCGATCGTGTTCTTGGGGCTGCTGTTAATGGGGTTGCTACTGCCATCCCGTGCGCTGGCTCAACCGATCACGTTCGTTACAGTTGGCACGACGCTGGGTAGCCAGAATTTTGCAGGTCAGTCGATCGCAAGTGTTACAAGCGAAATGCCCGCGATCGTAGTGGCTCGTCTGCGTCAAGACTTGAGCCAACGCACCCAATTGCCGCTGGCAAAGCTAAAGCTTATTGAAGCCGAACCAAAGACCTGGAATGACGGTTGCTTGGACATGGCAGCACCAGAGGAAATCTGCACTCAAGCACTGGTTAAAGGATGGCGAGTGGTTTTCGCGAATGCCAACCAACGCTGGATCTATCGCACTGACCACCAGGGGCGAGTCCTGCGTCTGGAACGCTAATAGTCACCCTGAGATGTCTTTGGCAACAGCGAAAACACTCCAAAATCAAGACCCTCTAGAGACTAACAGTGCTAACACCTCTAGTGAAATCTACTCAAATAACCATGAAGCTTGCGCTAAGAGCTACGTAAGGATAGCGCACTTGCTGAAGAGTCGATAAATTGCTTGCCATGATCAGGCGTTCTACAAGAAGTTGAATTAAACTTCAGCAAAAGCAGCATTTTTGTCTCAATCACTGCTTCTATTGAGGTTTGCCTCCTCCGGTCAGATGAATCTACAGTTTTCTTATCGGAATAGGGTACTCTAGGTTGTAAGATCGCTCGAAGCTTTTTCGTCCCACTCCCCCTAAACGTAATGGTCAAATCCTTCGATCGCAGCAAAGCACAGGCTCCGTTGATTGCCCAAGAGACCGTTCAGCAAACGCAGGTTCACCCTATTGAGCCAACGTTTTACTACTTTGCCTATGGTTCTTGCATGTGCCCTGTTGATTTAAAGCGCACGCTAGGTGAACTAACGCATCCGTTTGTGCTGGGACCCGCCACACTGAAGGGTTATAGGCTTGGCTTTTACCGTCGATCGCTTCATCGCAACTGTGGTGTACTGGATGTAGTGAAGGACCCAACCGCATCGGTAGAAGGGGTTTTGTACCAATTGCCTTGGCGCTTGAGCGATCGCCTGGATGAACGTGAAGAGGTTCCTAGCGGCGGCTATCGGCACGAAACAGTCGAAATACACTTCCAGAACCAACCCTATGCCAATGTACGGACGTATGTAGTGGTTGATAAACTTGACGAGGAAATGGCACCCAACGACTGGTACTTTAACGTCGTACTGCGGGGTGCCGTTACATGTGGCTTACCAGAGCAATACTGCTGGCAACTGTTTAACCATATGCACCAGCTTCAGCAGCGTCATTGGCAGACCCAAACACTGCGGTCTGCGTAACTCTGCTCTAGTGAAGGGAATCCATAAACTCTGATAAGGCAGAAAAAGTTTCCAGGGTGCCAATAATTAGATCGCCATTAGCATCCATTGAAAAGTCTTGCCCTAGCGTAAAGCCACCCTTGATCAAAAAGATGACGAGTGATAGCTTGAAGTCGTCCATAACCGTTGCTGAGAAACACTTGAATCCAAAGTGACACAAGTGCCTGGTGGAAACCATCTACCTGTGGGACTAGAGCCGTTCTTGACTGAATGTGATCTTCGATCAGAGTTAGTAGCAGACGTAAGTAAACTGAGGCTATTGGGGCGACGGCAACCTTTCTGTTTACAAAGCCTGAGCGCTATCGGCTGACGTCTCCTGTCTGCACTAAAGCAATTGCCCCACCGCTAGATCTAGCAATGGGGCAAGGAAGTTGTTAGTGGCATTAATGGGTTTTCTCGATCGCTGCTTCTACGTTTAATGCAGCTAATGTCTGATGGCTGACTAAAGAAAACGGCGATCAATTGCAGTTGGGGATCGAGATTGTTCGGCTCTTTATCGTCATGCTGAAACAGATGTTACTTGCTGCCTCAGCCGCGTCTGCCGAACGAATTCACACCTTTTCATTCTGCATTAGTTACGGGTTACGCAAGCCCTGTGTTCGCTCCAGGCTTACCTGTTGCTAGTTCAACCTTAATAATTTTGCCGCCCTGTTTTTGAATGCGTTGCTGCTCACGAAACCAGTTATCGTAGGGCACTAACTTTGTAAAGTAAGTGTTTTGCAGTTCTCGCTGCGTGCGAATGCGAGTCTGACTAGGAACACAAGCAGTAATTTTAAAGAAGCGCATAGGAATGATTTCTCCTAAGTAAGGGCGTAACAGTAAGGGCGTAAGGGAAGAAATTTTGCATCTGAACAAAAGTAGCCGTCATTACCAGGAAACAGTTGCTTTCTTGCAACTAGCAGTTTCACCTAACGGTCAAATGAACGGTTTTCAATCAGCTTTAGAGGCGGTTGGAGGAGAAGTTTGGAAGTCGAAAGTCAATGTTAGATCGTTAAAACCAAGCGCTTACAGCAATTAGCCTTTGACAAGCTAGCACTCACCCTAGACTTCCAAACCTTCTAAAAGCGTTGAAGGCTAAGTTTTGAGTTTTAAGTTAAAGCAACCTATAACTCACCACTTGCTATGCATCGCTTTTCAGGACTAGCTCAAGCCAGAGGAGATGTAGTCGAGGTAAACACCCAACTCTTTACCAGCGTCAGAACCAACCAAACCAGCCGCAACTTCTTTGATGGCTTGGATTGCTTGAATGGTCGCAGCAATGGGAACGCCCAAGGAGTTGTAGGTTTCTTTCAAACCGTTGAGCACGCGCTCATCCAGGATGGAAGGATCGCCAGCCAGCATGGCATAGGTTGCGTAGCGGAGGTAGTAGTCGAGGTCGCGGATGCACGCAGCATAGCGACGGGTGGTGTACATGTTGCCACCGGGACGAGTGATGTCAGAGTACAGCAAGGATTTTGCCACTGCTTCTTTGACGATCGCAGCCGCATTCGCGCTAACGGTGCCTGCTGCCCGAACCCGAAGTTCACCAGTGTTGAAGTATGCCTTCAACTTTTCTAGTGCGCTGCTGTCCAGGTATTTGCCTTGAACGTCAGCGGAATTGATTACAGAAGTGATTGCGTCTTGTGCCATGATTTTGAGTCCTTAGAATTTCGTAATCTTCAAATACTTAGCAGTATGCAGAAATCATTACTGCATAGCGCCAATGACGTAATCGAAATAAGCACCAGCTTCAGCCGCATCTTCACCGGACAGCAGACCAGATGCAACACTCTTCATTGCACGAATGCCTTCTGCAACAGCAGGGATGGGGGTGCCTAGAGAGTTGTACATCTCACGTACGCCGACAATACCGATTTCTTCAATCGGAGTTACATCACCAGCAACCACACCGTAGGTCACCAGACGCAGGTAATAGTCGAGGTCACGCAGGCAGGTAGCGGTCATTTCTTCACCGTAAGCGTTGCCGCCGGGCGAAACAATGTCGGGACGCTTTTGGAACATTTGATCGCCAGCTTGCTTGATGATACGCTCGCGGGATTCGGTCAATGTTTGGGCAATCCGCAATCTCCGTTCGCCGGTGGTGACGAAGTTCTTGATGCGATCGAGTTCGCCAGGGCCGAGGTAGCGAGCTTCAGCATCTGCATTCACGATCGATTTCGTGACAATACTCATTGATGGATTCCTCCAGAAGAATGTAACCGTTGGTGTTACTGGCCGTGGTTAGAGGGAAAAACTTCCACTCAGGCTGAATCTATCCTGAAACCAGGGCAGCCTCGCCGGGACTCCCGTCGCGGATGACCACAATGGTTTCGATCGATACGCTTGCAGCACTCAGAAACATCTGCATCCAGACAAGCATTAAGCATACCTGAACGCTTAGAGAACCTGAACACGTGAGTCACGCACCGATGTCAGACTCAATTACCACTCGTAGTTAATTTTGCGGCATAGCGCTCCCTGTCCCTGGGGGGACGTAATAGATTGTAATATTATCCTCATGTTTAGCGGGAGCACGCTCGTCTGTCCATTAGCACGTTTTATGCCTCTACGCGCGTTTCTTCGATCGCGATTTTAGTTTTTGCAGCAGCGCTGGATTATCTGATTGGCGATCCTAAAGGCTGGTGGCATCCAGTACAGGGGATCGGCTGGATGATTGCTCACTTTACCCGATTAGCGTTTTCTGCTTTGCACACCCCAGCTGCGTTGCGTTGCGCTGGAGTCGTTCTGGGTGGCAGTTGCATCGTGGGCAGTGGGTTGGTGGGTTGGTTAGTGGTGGCGATTGCCAATCACCTTGAGCCGCTATTGGGCACCGTTGTTGCAACTATCCTACTAGCAAGCTGCTTTGCCGCCAGAAGCCTAAGAGACGCAGTAAGCGACGTGTTAGAACCGTTGGCAGTAGGGGATCTAGTCAATGCCCGTTTGCGCTTGAGCCAATACGTGGGTCGTGACACCGATCGCTTGATCATTCCAGACATCTTACGAGCCATGTTTGAGACCGTGACAGAGAACGCAACAGATGGAGTGCTTGCGCCGTTGTTCTACGCTCTGGTAGGGGCCATGCTGCCGGGTATTGGTAGTGTACCGCTAGCGCTGGCATACAAAGCCTCTAGTACGCTGGATTCAATGGTTGGTTATCGTGATGCGCCTTACACCGACTTAGGCTGGTTCAGTGCCAAAACAGAGGATGCCTTGACCTGGGTTCCCTGTCGACTGACGGTGCTGACGATCGCTCTGCTCTCCCGAAGACCGCTCCACGTCTGGCGGCTTTGTCAGCGCGATGCACCCCAAGACCCCAGCCCCAATTCTGGCTGGAGTGAATGTGCCTATGCCGCCGCTTTAGACGTTCAGGTGGGTGGAATCAACTGGTATCAGGGCGTTGCTAAACTCAAGCCGTTACTAGGTAATGCCGTGCAGCCCATTACCGCAGACACCCTCGATCGCGCCCTCCAACTCACTCGCTGGAGCGTCTTACTCTGGCTTACCGTCTTCGCGATCGCCTTTCAACTGTGGAGAGTTTTGGGTTAATTTAGCCTTCAGCCTCCTCTCCCCTCACCGCCCATGAAAGCCCTGAATAAAATTGACTAACCCAGTCAACGAGGGAAGAATGGGTGCAGCCGTGGAGTGAGGGGCGATCGTCCCTCCAGCGGGATCAATGGCTATCATCCGTTTGCCAAAGAGTGGATGGCTATACAAAGGCAAGCTTTGATTGGTGGAATTAACCAGCGTTGTTTTTGTTGGAGCTTGAAAGAAGGGAATCTTGCCAAGTGCTTTCAGGGAACCCTCTGAGAGCTTAAAATCACTGACCTGTGTCAGCGTTTGCGTCAGCGTTGTTTTGAATGGTTGGAACCACTCCAGCACAGCAAATCGCTCCTCTATTTCCACCGACAGCAGCAGCTTCAGAAGGGCGATCGTCCGGCTTTGGACTTCTAGTGCATCCTTAAAGGGCAACAGGGCAAAGCAGCACATCAAAAAAAGCTGATCATCGCGGTGTAGCTCAAACGTTAGCGTTGTACGGCGACGACCAACCTGAATATGAGGCGGGTTGGCTATCAGGTTGTAGTGCTGTGCCACCTGCCGATACGTGACTGCCAGCGCATAATGGGCATCCTGGTTAAAAACTTCGTCGATGATCAGGCGCACCGTGGGCGGCGCAGCATGAAAAAATGTGGTTTCCTCACCAGAAAAGCGGTAAATACTGCTCTGATCCCCGATCGGGCTGAGGTCAACCCACTCACAGATCATGCCATCAGTTTTTACACCAAAGCGCGGTACATCGTAGAGCTTTGCCCCTGTGAGGGTGGCACCACTGAGATCAGCCCCTACCCAGTCTGCGCCAATCAGGTTTGCCCGTGTGAGATCGACGTGTACTAACGTAGTGCCAATCAGGTTCGTGTTGCTCAAGTTTGCGCCCGTCAAGTTTGCGCCGCTCAGTTTGGCACCACTGAGATCAGCCCCACTTAGGTCAGCACCGCTCAGGTCAGCCCAACGCAGGTTTGCACCACTCAAGTTAACCCCTCGCAGATTAGTACGACTAAGGTTCGACTGTCGTAATTCGGTGCTGCTGAGGTCGGCACCACTACAATCGGCGCTGCTGAGGTCACTACCGTGGAGGTTCGCTTCAGCAAGATTTGCGCCCGTAAAAACAGTCCATTTAAGGTCAGCGCGGCTAAGGTTGGCGCTGCTCAGGTCGGCATTTCTGAGTTTGGCATCTTTGAGGTCGGCTCCACTTAAATTGGCGTTGCTCAGGTTCGCACTACTTAAGTCTGCTCTAGTCAGTTCCGCTCGTACAAGGGATGCTTGGCTCAAGGTAGCGCCCGTTAAGTCAGCAAGTGTGAGATTGGCAACATTCAGAATGGCTTCGTGCAGGTTCGCGTTGGTTAGGTTTGCGCCACTAAGTTTTGCCACGTTCAGTTTCGCTTTGCTTAAGTTGGTGCCGCTTAAGTTGGCTCCGCTCAGATTTGCCACGCTCAAGTTCGCACCACTCAAATCAGCCCCACTGAGATCAGCACCGCTCAGGTTGGCTTCGTTTAAGTTGACGCCAGCGAAGGTGCGTTCACCTGCTGCATATTTTTTTAGGACATCCTCAGCTTGCATTGAAGAGTTACCGTTGTGACGATCGCACGTTGCTCCGAAGCTATCCCATGCACGTATAGAAGTCTCTTAGTGTATCTATAAATGATTCAAGCGTGAGGGGCAACCAACGCTAGAATGCCCGCATTTCAAGTCAGATTGGCATAGCAGTATGAAGATTGGCATCGTTGGGTTGGGATTGATTGGCGGTTCGTTGGGTTTAGCGTTGCGATCGCACGGTCATACGGTTTTTGGTGTGAGTCGTCAGGCGCAAACGTGTCAGCGTGCGATCGCCCGTGGAGCCGTAGATGATGCCAGCCTTAGCCTTGCGCTGATGGCAACGGTTGATGTTGTCTTTCTGTGCACGCCGTTGGCAGCAATGCAAGCAACGGTTGTCGCGCTCAAGCCTCATCTGGCACCTGAGACGGTGCTGACGGATGTTGGGTCGGTAAAGGGCTGGGTCGTGAAGACGATCACGCCGCTCTGGTCTAACTTTGTAGGAGGACACCCAATGGCGGGTACTGCCGATAGCGGTATTGAAGCAGCGCAGCCAGATTTGTTTGTTAACGCAGCCTATGTGCTAACTCCTACTGAAGCAACTCCAACAGCAGCAGTACAGCGTGTTGAAGACTTGGTGCGTCCGTTGCAAACACGACTGTATCATTGCACTCCAGATGACCACGATCGCGCTGTTGCCTGGATTTCTCACCTGCCTGTTATGACTAGCGCTAGCCTCATTGCCGCTTGCCGTGAAGAAACCGATCCAGCCGTTTTGGGATTGGCACAAATGCTTGCCAGTTCTGGCTTTCGAGATACTAGCCGTGTGGGCGGTGGTAACCCCGAACTCGGTGTCATGATGGCGCAATATAATCAAGCCGCCTTAACCCGATCGCTCCATGCCTACCGGAATCAGCTTAACGAGGTCATTACCCATATTGAGCACGCTGACTGGCGATCGCTAACAGTATTGCTAGAACAGACGCGACAAGCACGCTCAGGTTTTTTACGAGAGGGGGGAGGGAGTGAAGAAGTGAAGGGGTGAAGAAGTAGGGGAGTAGGGGAGTAGGGAGGGGTCTGAAAGCTGAAAGCTAAAGAGGTGCGTTGGCAATGGTGGCTCGTAACGGCTGACTGATCACCGAAAGCGCTCCCTTTAGCCTTGCTTCAACTGATGCCTCTGGAAAAAGTTCCAAATTTCTTCACTGCCATTGAGCAAAGCTGCTGACCCAGAACCACCTCTGGGCCAGACGTGCCCAACCCCTTTTAGTGTCACTAGCGCGACTTCTGAGCCACCCTGACAGTTGGGATAGCGGGCAATCTCAACCCGATTCCCGACGAAGCGCTTGACGGCTGCGGAAGCTGGGCAGTTGTTGTAACGCTGCCAGAAGTCGATCGTGCCTGGTACAGACAGAATCGAGCCATACCCCAGGTTGCCGCCTTGCCAGGGCACCTTCTGATCATCAGTACCATTAATCATCAGCATGGGCACAGGCGTTTGGGGGTCGCATGAGCCTTTTAGCTGGCTAGGAAGGGTAGCAACTACCGACGCAAAAGCAGCGATCGGAGACGACGTTTCGCAGGCAAGACGCTGTACCAGAAAGCCACCATTCGACACACCAGTGGCATAAACTCGGCGCGAGTTGATCGCACGATTGCGCTTGATATGTGTGATCAAAGCAGGAACAAAACCAACATCATCAACGCCGGTCAGCATCTTGTTGAGTGGGTTCCAGCGGCGCTTGATGCCATCGGGGTAAACCACGACAAAACCCTTCTGTTCTGCCACTTCGTTCAAGCCAGAACCGTTCGCCAAATCTTTGCCCTGTGACCCATAGCCGTGGAACGCCAACACGAGCGGCAGAGGGTGATCGGGTCGGTACGCTTTTGGTGTATAGAGGCGATACGTTCGCTGTTGCCCTTCGTAGGTCAGCTCGCCTGTAGAGTCTCCGACTGTAAGCGGTTGAGCCGCAGACGCAGCATCTGACTGTGGCTGATTAGCACGATCGCTCACTCGCGGCTGGCAAGCAGCTAAGCAGAAAGCGCTCAGGATCGCGAGCGGTAACGGCATCGATCGCACAAAGTGCCGCTTACAACCAAATAAATTCATTACTAGCTCCGTTGAGCGTTAAGGATTCAACTGTACTAAAGCGGCATCAATGCAGTGCTTAGACTACTTCATAACGTCAAAGTTTTATCGAGTCAGCGTAACAACAATTTACAAAACAGAGGCCTGTCTCTAGATTGATTGTTTCGCCAACACGTAAAGGGCGTAGCTAGCTTAAAAAGGGTATGCAAGCCGTTCATCTCTGGCTACAATGTGCCAACAAAGGGCGGTCAGTCAGAACGTAGCGGCTTTAGTGACGCTGTTTTAAACCCCATGAGGCAGAGCGCAGAATGGCTATTATTGCCCTGAAAGCCTGGTATCTCCAGGAATATGAGCCGATCAAAGAATTAGAAAAGCGTCCCCATGATCTGCGTCTAAGCAAAAATAGCTTGCTAAAGTCGGGATTACGGGCTGACTTTTTAGAAGACAGTGCGGATGTTAAGCAAGCTGTTTGGTTTCAGCGTTATCTGGAAGGCGAAGCTGTCGAGTTTTACATTGAGGGCAGCGGTGGCTATGCGATCGCCAATATTGACCTCCAAAGCCACGAGATCTACTTCTCTAAGCAAGATGCCCTGACGCATCTGGAGCCAACAATTTTTCTCTGCTATCAGACCGAATATGCAGAGTCCAGCGATTTGCTGCGCGAAGCGTTGCAGTCCCTTCTGGAAAAGCTCAACCCACGATCGCGCCTGCCCTTAACCCTGGTCGAGTCTCATCGTCTGACGGATGGACCCACGCGCTTAAGCAGCAAGCTCATGCGATCAATTCGCCAAAGCTTGCTGTTTATTGCCGATGGTACGTCGATCGCCTCTATTGACAGCACGCCGCCCCAGATCATCCCCAGCCCCAAAGTCTGCGTAGAAGTGGGCTATGCCTTGCAATGTAAACGCGCCGAGCAAATTATCCTCACTCAGATGGAGCGCTCCGACCTGCCTGGACAGTTCCCGTTCGATCTCCCCAGTCAACATCGCCTTGTCTTTAAAGACAAAGCCCAACTCCATAAAAGCTTGCCCACTCTAGTGCAGACACAGCTTCAGCGGTTTAATTTGTTGCCGTGATGCGGCAGAGGGCAGAAGGCAAAAGGCAAAAGGCAAAAGCTGCTGGCTCCCCCTTTCTCTTCTTCACTCTTCTACTCCTTCACTCTTCCACTTCTTCACCCCTAGTCCCCACTTCTAAGATGCTGACCTTTGAACACTAATAGCTGACCGCTGATAGCTGATTGCTGATTCTGGGCAATGTTTAATGTAATCAACTCATGCAATCAACCCAACTACACCGATAATTGGGAAGGTTCTCACGCATTTAAGGGAACGGACTATGACAGGTAACATCAATCAACCACGACCAGGCGATGCTGTAGCAGGTGCTTCAGGTGTGCCTAACCAGGGAGCTGCTCCGGGCGATCGACGGAGTAAATATGCCCGCACGCCTACTGAATATGCGGTTCACCTCTTAATTGATGGTGGGCATCGCGAAGAAGTGCGGTTTGCCACGATTCAAGAATTTCAGAAATGGTACAGCGGCGAACTAGTGCCCAAAGCGAGCTCCAACGACTTCATCACAGTGCCGATTAAGAATGTGCAGGGAGAGTACATGGTGCTGCGTCCCTCACGTGTTCTGGGCGTGCGGGTGGAGCCAGTCTTTAGCTCTAGCGTCGAGCGGTTTTGAGCAACGGCATGACGAGGGCAATGCTAACGGCTAGTCAGTGGACGATCGCCTGTGCAGGATGTTTGCTGCTGGGCGGACTGCCGTTAGCACTATCGCAACCAGCACCAGCGCCGTCAGAAGCGCCGCCCGATCGCCCGTCGCCTGTCCTGCCTAAGCCGACTAACACCGCGAAACCGCTACTACCGAGTGCGCCATTCCCAAAGAAATCACAACTTCTGGGTGACTTCAGCACACGGGACGATCGTCGAACGCTGCTAACGGCAGTTGACCACAGCTTGCGCTATCTGCAAACAGAACGGGCGATCGCAGGCTATCGCCAGTCTCGTGTCTCTGGTATTTCCCGCGAGCGGGTCTATCAAAGCCTCAAACGCTTTCGGCAGTTGTTGCTGACTCAACCATCGGCAGCAGCGTTACAGGCGGCAATCGAACGAGAATTTGTGGTTTATCAAGCGGCGGGCAATGATGGTCAGGGCACTGTAGCTTTTACAGGCTATTTTGAGCCTGTCTATACCGCTAGTCGCCTGCCGACTGTAGAGTTTCGCTACCCATTGTTTCGGGTGCCGCCAAATCTAGCAAGCTGGTCAAAGCCGCATCCGACTCGCCTCCAGCTAGAGGGAGCCGATGGTTTGCAGCGCCACAGCCGACTGAAGGGGCTGGAACTTGTGTGGTTGCGCGATCGCCTAGAAGCCTTTTTGATTCAGGTGCAAGGCTCGGCACGACTGCAACTGACCGATGGCAGCGTCATGACGGTGGGGCACGCTGGCACAACCGACTATCCCTATACGGGAATCGGGCGCGAACTGGTGAAGGCAGGCAAATTCAAGCTCGAAGATCTGACGTTGCCCCGGCTGTTGCAATACCTGGCAGACAATCCTGCCGATCGCGATGTGTATCTGCCCCGTAACAACCGCTTTGTCTTTTTTCGACCAACAGGCGGTGCTGCTGCCACAGGCAGTATTGGCGTACCTGTGACGGCAGAACGATCGATCGCCACGGACAAAACCAAGTTTCCACCCGGCGCGATCGCCCTCATCCAGACCCAGATCCCCTACGTCAATGCAGCAGGGCAATTAGAAAATCGTGTAGTCAGGCGCTATGTGCTGGATCAAGATACAGGCGGCGCGATCAAAGGTGCGGGACGAGTCGATCTATTTATGGGCACGGGTAAACTAGCAGGCGATCGGGCTGGACTCATCAACGCGACGGGGCAACTCTATTACTTGCTGCTGAAGTGAGTGGTTAGCAGTCAGCGGTCAGCAGTCAGCATGAAGACCTTTAAAGCCGTAGTTTCTTCCCAAAACTCCGGCTGATGGTTAAAAGCTGATAGCTGACTGCTAATCATCATCCAGATCCAGCAGTTGTTGATCGAGCGTTTGGATGCGCGATCGGACGACATCGTCTGACAAAATTCGCTTACGGAGTGAATCGTTAAGGGCATCTTTCTCTGCTAATAGCAGACGACGGCGAATAGCATCCAGGCGAGTCATTCTACCGCTGGCAGCAGTCAGCTTATCCGGTCGGCGGTTGTAAAAATCACGCAAAGACCGTTCGGCAGCAACGAGCCGTACCTGGTAACTGGCACGCATTTCTTCGTAAACAGATTTGGGCAATACGCCCGTTTTCAGTAGCGTCTCCAGTTCATCTTGCGCGGCTTTGGCAGTAATGAGCTGAGACTGAAGCGCCTCGATCCACTGCTGCGATTCGGAGGTGTGGTCAAGGTTAAGGCGGCGCACTAGCCAGGGGAGACTCACGCCTTGCCCAACCAACGACAGCAAAACCGAACCAAAGACTAAGGCAATTAACGCTTCCCGGTTCGGTAACGTGGGCGGCAGGCTAAGTGCCAGTGCCATCGACAAAGAGCCTTTGATATTGCCAAAAAAAAGTACGTGCTGCCAGCGCAACGGTAGGTTGCGATCGACCCGTTTGACGATCGCCAGCAGTGGATACACCGACAGAAAGCGTCCAGCTTGATACGCAAATACTGCCAACAGCACCGCAGGCAACGTTCTTAGCAGGGTTTCTAGATTGATCTCAATGCCAATCAACAGAAAGATGAAGGTATTAACCCCAAAGCCTGCATATTCCCAGAAGCTCAGAACAGTAATGCGGCTGGAGGCAGAAACCGTCTGCGATCGCTCCAGATTGCCCACTACCAGACCTGCCACTACCACTGCCACTACGCCTGACATTCCAAAGAACTGGCTGAGTTGAAACGAGCCAAGGGCGATCGCTACAGTTAACAAGATATTGCTGAGTGAATCGTCCGATCGGGTGTAAAGCCCTACCCCCAGATAGCCCAGCGCCAGACCGACCAAACCACCACCTAGAATCACCACCAGCAGTTCTCGAATGCTGTCTGCGACGGTGAGTGATCCCGTTGTATTTACCTTCAAAATCAGGCTAAACAGCACCAGTGCAATCCCATCGTTAAACAGGCTTTCACCTTCCACAATGGTGATCAGTCGCGATGGTACTGTCACCTCCTTAAAAACAGCAATGACAGAAACGGTGTCGGTAATTGCCAAAATTACGCCTACCAGTAGCGCCGACACCCAGGGCAAGCCCAAGCCAAACTTGAGAATCACTGAAGTTACACCAGAGGCAATGATGACCCCTGGACCCGACAGCAAAGCGACTGGTTTTAGTGTGCTGCGGAGGCGGCTGATGTCCGTATTGATGGCGGCTTCAAAGAGCAGAATGGGTAAGAAAAGATTAAGAATTAGCGCTGAATCGAGTCCAATTCGGCGCGGCAGTAACTCTGCCATTAACAGACCGGCGACAACTAGCCCTGTCACGTAAGGAATGCGAAGCCGACGCGAAACCAGCGCTACAGCAGTTGCCACTAAAAGCAGAATAATCAGCACCGTGACCAACTGAGAGGCGTTTGATTGTTCGCCGCTGATAGCTGCAAGGAAGAATGTCATGAGAACGTAACCTGTGAGCCAGCCTATGGGACCGGCAAATGGATAAGCTATAGTCAGGTTCAGTGCATGAAACTTGAGCGCTAAATACCTGAGGTTAGACTAAACGAAATGTTGTGTTATGAAAACCTGTGCGCAGTCTAGAGTTTAACCTCCAACAGTCCAAAGTCTAGAATGTACTCTCTCTTTGTCGTGTCAGTTTGAGGAGCTATTTCGGTGAGCCCAGAAGCGCTAGTCCAAACCCTACCCACGATCGCACCACCGCTTCATGCCAACAGTCCCTTCGACGCAGCGGACTTTGACGAGTATGTGATGACGACCTATGCACGCTATGCGGTCGCGCTTGAGCGAGGCACAGGCTGTCGCGTGTGGGATACGGACGGACGCGAGTATCTGGATTTTGTCGCTGGCATTGCTACCTGCACACTTGGTCATGCACATCCAGCGATGGTGCAAGCGGTGACAGAGCAAATTCAAACGCTGCACCACGTTTCTAACCTGTATTACGTGCCCCAGCAAGGCGCATTGGCAAAGTGGTTGGTTGAGCATTCCTGTGCCGATCGCGCGTTCTTCTGCAACTCTGGAGCCGAAGCGAACGAAGGTGCGATTAAGCTGGCACGGAAGTACGCTCATGAAGTTCGACACATTGCTGATCCAGTCATCATCACGGCACAGGCAAGCTTTCACGGACGCACACTGGCAACTGTAACCGCGACCGGACAACCAAAATATCAGAAAGGCTTTAGCCCGCTGGTGCCCGGTTTTCATTACGTCACCTATAACGACATTGTGGCTCTAGAAACAGCACTGGATGAGTTGGACAGTGGTGAACCGCGAGTGGCTGCCATTCTGCTCGAAGCCTTGCAAGGTGAAGGTGGCGTACGACCCGGCGATCGTGCTTACTTTCAGCGTGTCCGAGAACTCTGTGACGATCGCGGCATCCTGCTGATTCTGGATGAAGTGCAAGTTGGCATGGGTCGCTCTGGTAAACTCTGGGGCTACGAAAATCTGGACATTGAGCCGGACATCTTTACTTCGGCAAAAGGCTTGGGCGGCGGCATTCCGATCGGTGCCATGCTCTGCAAATCCTTCTGCAATGTCTTTCAACCCGGCGATCACGCCAGCACCTTTGGCGGCAATCCTTTCGCTTGCGGTGTGGCACTAGCCGTTTGCCAAACGATCGAGCGGGAAAACCTGCTGGCAAATGTACACGATCGCGGTGAGCAATTGAGAGAGGGACTGAGGGCGATCGCGCAGAAGTTCCCCGCTTACATCGCTGAAGTGCGCGGTTGGGGACTCATTGACGGTCTTGAAATCAAAGCCGATTCTCCACTAACCGCACCAGAGATCGTCAAAGTAACAATGGCTAACGGGCTGCTGCTAGTACCTGCGGGTCCAAAGGTGGTTCGTTTTGTGCCACCGCTGATTGTGACTGAGGCTGAGATCAACCAGGCGTTAAGCGCGGTAGAACAAGCCTTTGCCTCTCTCTAGCTTTAACAAGCATTCCTTCTGTAGGGACGTTACATGTAACGTCCCTACTTTTTTGAGAAACACGATTTAAGTCGTGTCTCAATCACTGCACCAAACCTAAACATGTGCGGAAAGATTCTGCCTATCTGATTTAGGGTGTTATACGGAAACTATCTGTCCATTCACCTGTTTTGGAGTGTTATACGGAAAGTTTCAGTCTAATAAGTTGTTAGACTCTCTTGTCTCATCAAATTAGAATATCTGACGGATTCGACATCGATCACCCCATGCCATGTCTTCCAATTCTCGCCGTTCTGTCAGTCTGGTTGCCTGTCTAATCGCTCTACCTTTATCACTGCTATCTATGGGTTACACGACACAAGCCTCAATACCTGTCGAGGTTCACATTACAACGTTAACAGGCACGCTCCATGGCACACAGATTACTCCAGCGTCTAATATGCTAGAGCCAGCGGTGCTGATCATTGCGGGTTCAGGTCCGACCGATCGCAATGGAAACAATCCTCTAGCTGGGCAGAATAATAGCCTCAAACTCCTCGCTGAAGGCTTAGCGGCTCATGGCATTGCCTCAATCCGCTATGACAAGCGCGGGATTGGAGAAAGCGCAGCCGCAGGACCTGAAGAAGCAGATTTGCGTTTCGATACCTATGTTGAAGATGCTGCACTTTGGATTCAGCAATTGCAGGCAGATGCTCGTTTCTCAAGCATCACCGTCATTGGTCACAGCGAAGGCTCTCTGATTGGAATGCTGGCAACCCAAAAAACCGGAGCAGATGCTTTTGTATCAATTGCCGGCATTGCCCAAACTGCATCACAAGTTTTACAAGATCAACTGCGACCGAGATTGCCAGATGCATTATGGCAACAGAATGAGCAGATTCTTGCTGCTCTAGAGCAAGGGAAGAGAGTGACCTCTGTTCCACCAGAACTCAACGCGCTCTACCGATCGAGCATCCAACCCTACCTCATTTCCTGGTTTCGCTATACCCCTGCCCAAGCGATGAGGCGTCTCACTGTCCCTGTTCTCATTGTTCAAGGAACAACGGATATCCAAGTGTCTGTAAGGGAGGCGCAAGACCTGAAGAGGGCTAAGCCGGATGCGGAGCTTAGAATCATTGAGGGGATGAATCACGTCTTAAAAGCTGTTGCATTAGACCCTGAACAGCAAAATGCTTCCTATTCTGATCCAACGCTGCCAGTTGTGCCTGAGCTAGTTGAGGGTATAAGTCAATTTATTCACAGCAGTAGAATACGCCGTGAGTCTAACCAGTCGCTGCACCGGAACGTGTCAAGTTAAGTGGTTGAGTTGCAAAGGTTGTCTACGTCCGGTGAGCTTGGTCGTTAGCCAGCTTTCGCAATAGGGTTATCGAGGGGTTGGGAAGCTGAAGACCCCGGTACTTCAACGGTATCAGTGAGGGGCGATCGCCCCCACAGCAAGAGGTTGCGCTCATCGAGGCGATCGCCCAAGTCTCAAGTCCCACAGCGTTAGCGTCTCAGAGATCGCTCCAGTGCCATAAATATCCACTTTGCATCGGCTAGAGCGTACTCTTCCAGGCGACTAAAGGAATGAGCAACAGCACACCATTCAAAGCGGCGATTGCCCAGCTACAGTACACTAACCACTTCCCAGTTGAACGAGCCATCCAGCGATAGCGAACCAACAGCCAAACAAAGACCCACTCCAATAAACAGCCTCCGACAGCCATGAAACCAAGATAGATTGCCGCACGCTCGCTGATGTCACCGGGATAGAGGTCAGGATTGGTAATAAAGAAACTGCAAATAGCCATCATGCCAGCGGTTAGAAGCATTACAAACAGGCTCAGTAGGCTGAGGCAGAGAACCAGAATGGTTTTAACCAGGGGCGATCGCGCCGATGAAGAATCGTGAGACATGGTTGGTTAAAGAGCGAAGGCAGAACCCATTCGCTAAATTTATGGATGTAGAAAATATTATAGTTATTGCAGAAAACTATATCTGTGTTGTGACAGATGCTGCTTCAACGGGCGATCGCTAAAGAGCGCAAGCTAGCACATCGCTGCAACGGGCTATTTATAAGTGTTGGTGGCGTGGCAAAGGTTACTTGCAGTCGTTGAACTGTGCCGTTAGACACCCTCCACGAACCTGTTAGATACTACCCAATCTTTGCAAGGCATAAAGAGTGAGTTGCTGATAAGCATGGCTTCAGGATACGTATATATACTTGCGAACGTTTCACTTAACAGAGGAAATATTTTAAGATATTGAGCTGAGTGTCTAACAATTCTGTTGAAGCAGACTGCCAAAGGCACTGGTGTAGATGCAAAGGTTATTCACATCCGCTTAACAGAACCGTTAGCCATCTATCTAAAAAGTGGCAGTCATCCTTTTCATCATGTCTACGGATGTATGAGTGGGTACAAAACTAGCCCAGCGATCGCGGCAACTATAATGATTAGAGGCTCTGGTAGCTTTTTGCCGAGCTTCCACAACGCGATTAGCGTAACAAGCCCAATCAAGAGCGTTGGAATGTCCTGCAGGGATTGCCGTCCCAAAATAACAACGGCTCCCGCGATCGCCCCAGTTGCAGCAACGGTTACGCCATTGACGAATGTAGAAATCCCAGGGTTTTTGCCGTGCTTCTTGAAATAAGGAGCCGGGATGATAGTGAGCAGGTAGCAGGGAATGAACATGGCGATCGCAGCCACACAAGCTCCGGGAAAACCTGCCACTAGAAAGCCAATAAATCCTGTTGTAATCACGACGGGTCCCGGTGTAATCATGGCAACGGCGACAGCATCAAGAAACTGTTGAGTATTGAGCCAATTGAAGTCTTTTACCACTCCGCCATATAAAAAAGGGACGATAGCTAAACCACTGCCAAACACAAAGGCGCCTGCTTTTGCAAAAAATAGGGCAATCTGCCCAAGCAGCTCAGGTGGAGCAGGCGGCACTGTTGCCAGAAACGGTACGAGCGACACTCCAATGAAACTGTTCAGCCGATTTTGCTTGAACCAATTTTGAGGCGGGAATTTAATCAGCCAAACGAGGAATCCTGAAGCTAAAATGAGCTCCACTCGTTCTGACTCTGTCACAATCGTTGCAACGGCATTGACCAGAAAAATGCCCCACAGCAACCAGTCCCTACCCACAGTTTTGCGCGTCAACTTATACGCACTAATGGCAATGATGCCAATCACCGCCGCTCCCACACCATAGAATACTGCCTGCATCCAACTCAAACCACCATAAAGGGTATACGCCCATCCCAGCGCCACGACCATCAAAAATGATGGCAGGACAAAGGCAATGCCGACCAGTGCAGAACCTAAAAGGCCATAGTGAACGTAGCCCAGGTAAAACGACAACTGTGCCGCCAAGGGACCGGGAGCGACTTGAGCCAGGGTTAAGCCTTCTTGATATTCCGCTTCAGATACCCACTGTCGCTCTTCTACCAGGTCCCGATGCATATAGCCAACCAGTGCGATCGGTCCACCAAAGCCTAGCGTGCCTAGTTTCAGGAAATACTGAGTCAGTTGTTTGAGAGAATAGGCTGGTTGATGAGTGGTTAAAGGGTTAGGAGCGGTCATGGTTTTTGAGTAGAGCGAGTTTGAAGATCTGATTGAGTGTCTGCTTTAGAAGCTTTCTGCAAACAGTCGGCATATAGCCCCTCAAATAGCGCAATTCCATGAGCTTCCAAGGCCGCGTTGCTAAAACCAGCCAGCAACCAACCGCGTAATAAAGCATCAACACCTGCAATTTGAGGGTGCAAGTACAGCCCATCCCGCAGGTCAATTTCATGGACAATTTCTGCGATCGTTTGCAAGCCTGAATCCTCCAAACCAAAGGATTTCACCATGACCTCGAACGTACACAAGTTGCCCTGATGGCGAAACTCACCTTGATTCATATCAAAGGAAATTTCGCGATCTTTGGCAGTTTTGGCATAGCGAATCACAGCTTCAGGATGAATAAAGCGTCGAATCAGCCAGATACAAGCCAGACGATCGACATGAGGTTGAGGTCTTGTCACCCACTGGACATGACGATACTGTTCGATCGCTTGGGGGATAATGTTTACAGCAGGACGTTGTGGGAGGAGTGATTGAGTCAGCTGCTTGAGGCGCGCCATGATCCTCTCCTGTTCAGGACAGTCAAAGAAATCGATTTGGCGAATTTCGGCATGGTGCTTGTAGAGCTTTTCTAGGGCATCGCGAATTGAAGTGCGTTGCGAAGCAGTTCCCCCTTCCGGGCCATCGCCAGTTTCATCCATGTCTGTCAAGGCACTCTCTAACTCCACCAGCTTCGTCTCTAGTCCTGCATAGTCCTCCTGACGAGCCTGACGAAATCGATTGATGATATCTTGATCGCTCACGCCTTCAAACCACTCTACCCGCATGATCAGTGCTTCTCCCTTTGCCTGTTGCACCTCTTGAGCCAACCATTGAAACGATTCCAGACAATCCTCTTGCTCAGGCAAAACCTGTACGCCACTTAGGGCGATCGCTCCAATTCGCCGTAACCGTCGCCACAAAGTGACCCGTGGACTGGAAGACGATTTGGATGGTAAAGAATAGGTAAAAACTAACCAACTCAAAGCAGTAGCTCCATCCCGAAAGAAGAGTAACGGATGTAACTGCAAATTGCAACATCTGTTGCTTAAATACATGGTCAGCTATATCAACCAATGGCTAACAAACCCAATGCACACCGGCTGCCAAGAGGTTATCTTTTGAGCACCAAGGTTTGTCTACGGCGGGTGATTGGGGTCGTTAGCCTGTTTGCGTTTCGGGTTTTGGTAGCCGTTGCAGAATTCTTGAGGAGCATTCAAGATTTGGCTATTGAAAAATAGCCTGTGTGGTAAGTGCGATCGTCGATCTTTATAGTGCGATTGCAACTTTGTACGGTGCGTCATGACGCACCTTTGATTATGAAGTGTAGCCACAACCAAAATAACTGACAAACAAAAATAACAACCCTATTCTGAATATGTGAGCAACAAACCTGCCGAATTGCTAAAGTACCCAATGAGCAATCCTGAATCGAATCTTCCTTTCCAGGTCACGCAAACTGTTTCGCGCGGTGGCACGACTATCGAGCTTTTAGAATACAAGCCACTGGCAGGCAGCGAAAACTTTGCCATTGCTGAGCGGCTTTACACGCTCAATCGGGCGGGGGTACATCTTCGACAGTTGCGTATCCGCCTCGACAACGATGCCGTTCGCACTGAGCCTGGAGCGCTGCAATTCCTCAAAGGTCGGATCAGCATGGAAAGTTCGACGGGCGCAGGCAGTGGCGTTGGTAGCTTCATGAAAGGCGCGATCGCCGCTGCCCGTACAGGAGAAACCATCTTCAAGCCGCTTTACCGAGGCACAGGCGAAATTTATCTGGAGCCAACCTTTGGGCACTACTGGCTGATGCAGCTTAACAACCAAACGCTGTACGCCGATCAAGGTTTGTTTTGCTGCTGCGAAGATGCAATAAAAGTCGAGGCACACAAAGTCGAGAGCTTCTCGGCACGAGTGGCAGGCGGAGAAGGTCGCTATCAAACCAAAGTCAGCGGTGCAGGCATTGTCGTCTTTCGCATTCCCGTTCCTCAATCTGAAATTCTTTCCCTGTCGCTCAATAACGAAACGCTTCAGGTAGACGGTTCATTTGCCTTGCTGCGTACTGAAGGCGTACGATTCAGTGTCGAGCGAGCTTCTAATTCGTTTTTAGGAGCCATTACCAGCGGGGAAGGGGTGCTGCAAACATTTCAAGGAACTGGCAAAGTGTGGGTTGCTCCCACTCAGCCAGTGTACGATCGCATGAGCTTTCTACCCACTCAATAAACATAAGTGCGATCGTAACTTGTAGGGTGCGTTCCTTAATGTAACTCTTGCTAATCCATTGGTAGATTTCTGGGAACGCACCATGCTCATGCTTGAAGCCAGTGACCGCAGTCTAACAACGACCATGCACGCCGACCGCCTAGAAGTTATCTGTTGACATTCAAAGGTTATCTGCGGCGGGTGATGAGCAACGTTAAGATCATCAATCAAGCGCCAGTAAGCAAGTAGGGTGAAAATGCCTGCCCTATACCTTCGTACGATGGAATCGTTCACATATAGTTAGCGTAGCGATCGCTAATTCTTAATCGCCGAGCTTGTAGGTTCGATTTGGGCGTAAAATTCTACACCTTTAGGCTTTAGTTAAAAGCTGCCAAGGACGATCGACTAAAATATATAAGCTCTACGTAGTTCATCTGTGATGGGAGATTGCTGTGATCGATTTTCAGGAAAGCGTCTTGTTCAAGCTCGAACCGATCGCGGTCGATCAAATGCTTAAACCGATCAGCAACTTCCTTCTTGAAGACGAAACAGTGCTGGCAGTATTCAAGACTGTGCGTGATCAACTTGTCTTTACCAGCAAGCGAATTATTGCTGCAAATGTACAAGGGTTAACTGGCAAAAAGGTTGATTACACATCGATCCCCTACAGCAAAATACAAACATTCTCGGTGGAAAGTTCAGGCACACTTGAGCGAGATTGTGAAATAGAGATCTATATCAGCTCTATTGGCAAGATTCGTTTTGAAATACGAGGCAACTTTGATGTGATTGCGTTCAACAAAGTGATTAGTAAGTATGTCTTGGCATAAGTGAGTTGACACGGTGCGGAAGGAGAAAGACCTACAGTTGCTTGATTCATTACGTTGAGTCGCTTTTTTAACGAGCGTATCTTTGCGATCGCAACACCTGTTTAGCCGTTAGCATTAGCGCTTCCAATTGGGATTGGACGATCGCTTCCCCCCTGTATTCTTCTGCTTCGTAGAGTCCAGCAACCAGCGTGAGAACCTTACTTTGGCTAGACGAATGGGTAACGATCGCTGCTACAAAGCAGCGGAAGAAAATAAAGAGAATTTGGTGCTTTCCGAAAGACATCGGTTATTCTGTGTTTCCTAACGTGTCATTTCTTCTTGCCGTGCAACTATGACTGCTGCTACACAACCGCCCCGCTCCTACGATGTGATTGGCTTTGGTGATGAAGTGCCTGGTGTGCTAGCGCTGGTCAGTGCTGCCAGGGAGTATCGTCGCCGCACGGGTAAAGCACTGCGAACGCTGCTGATGTTCAAGGGTAATTCCCAGGAGGGCGTTGGCGGGCATTTGGTACGGGGAGGCTTGGCATATCTCGATCGCTCTACCATTCCGGCTGATATCCGTCAGGCGTATCAGTTGCCAACCTTTGGTGAGCCAGCTGCCATCTATCAGGAGTTTTTGCAGCGATCGGGCGTGACACAGATCGGGCTTGATCCACGTAAAGCGGATGCTGCGCTGCGTGCCATGTTGAGCGAGGTTGGCGCTGATATCATCAGTCGCGTGCAAATTCAGTCTGTGCTGAAGGATGGTGCAACGTTGACGGGTATTCACCTTGCTAACGGCAATATCTTTTTGGGCAAGCAGTTTATCGACTCTAGCGTTAATGCGGAACTGGCCCAAGCGGCAGGCGTGCCGAAGTTTCAGGGCTTTGGCACCTTTGGGTTGCCCGATTCAGAGTTACCCGTGACGCTGGCATTTGAAAGCCAGGGCTTGAGCCTTCAACGGCTAAAAGAGGTGGAGCTAAACTATCTCAAACGCTTCACCAATCCTTACGATACGGAGGCACAACGCTACATTGCGATCGCCGCTGGTGCTGACCCGGCTCTGATTAATCAAATCCGTAGAAGCCTTGCTGATGAACAGGGTAGGCTCCGGACCATGTACGTGGGGCAAGACCACGCAGATGTCCGCAGTCAAGCCCTCTCTGTGACCTATCACGCTTTTCGCGGCAAAAAAATGTTTTTGCCTGAAAGTGGCGTGCTGCTGGATCACGCAAACATTGCCATTTTGCCTGGTGGTCGTCTTTCGTGGAATGCGCTCATGTTTTATGTCAGCGGTGCCCAGTCAGAGGCACTGGCACGGGGAGCCGCCAAGCCTACGCCTGCCATGCTGGAGGAAATGAGCTTTGTGACTAAATGGCTAAAAAGTTTTGGTGCAACGGTAGTAAAGCCTGCATCAGAGCTTTACATTCGCCACGCGGGTAATATTCAAGGCGCTGTAGAGCCTCTGAGTGGCGCTCAGATGCTGTTTGGAGGTGTACCTTCTGCCAGTGCGATCGGCACGTTTGGCTATTACCTGGATGTGCGGGGTGGCATTACAGGCTTGGGCAACAAAGCAACGGCAAAAGGTATGAGCAGCATTTCGTTTCATCATCCGCCACTGTTTAACATTGGCATTCGCCATGCGCTGCTTCGGGCGGTACCCAACCTGGCAGTCGTTAGCCCAGCATCCGGCTTTGATGGCTATGCCTGTTCTGCAGGCAGAATTGTGGAGTTCAATACGGCTGTGGGTCATGGTCTTGGCATTGCGGCTGCGATCGCGCTGACCAGTAATCGCACGCTAGCATCCATCACCAATGGCGAAGTTAGACAAGTGCTAGCAACAACGGGAAAACTGCCACGCATTTACGGTCAAAGCTACGCGCTGGAGGCGACTCGGTTGCAAGATTTTGAGTCACTTATGATGATTGCGTGATGGAAGCCAAAGGCGAGATCTAGGAAGCAAGGGGGCTGGGGAAGCAAAGGGATAGGGAAACAGAGTGATTCACAACTTAAAACTTTTAGCCTTCAGCTTTCAGCCTTTTGCCCTCTGCCTTCTGCCTTCAACCCTTAAGCAACCGCAGACCGCTGAGGGTAACGAGAACGGTTGAGCCTTCGTGTCCGATTACGCCTAGCGGTAGGGTGATGTTGCCACCGAAATTGGCAAGCAACAGCAGTAGGATGAAGCCGAGCGCAAACACAATATTTTGCTTCACTACCCGCTGCGATCGTCGGCTCAAAGTAATGGCTTGCTCCAGCTTTTCCAGGCGATCGCTCATCAGCACAATGTCAGCAGTTTCGAGCGCTACATCACTCCCGGCAATACCCATCGCGATGCCGACGGATGCTTGAGCCAAAGCAGGTGCATCGTTAATGCCATCGCCAATCATGGCAACGTGTTGATACTGCTGCTGTAAGCGTTTAATGACGTGTAGCTTGTCTTCTGGCAGCAGGTTAGCGTAGACCTGATCCAGTCCCAGTGACTGCGCCATACTTTGCGCGGTGCGCTCGTTGTCGCCTGTCAGCATCACGATTTGTTCGATGCCCAGCGCTCGTAAGCGGGCGATCGTTTCAGCAACCTGAGGACGCATGCGATCGGCAACCGCAATTAAACCCATCACCTGCTGCCCTTGAGCGACCCAAACGACCGTTTTGCCATCCTGCTCTAGAACCTGCGCTGTTTCGATGAGCGTTTGAGAAAGCTGGGTCGTCTGGCTAACAAAATTTGCGTTGCCAACCGTTACCGTTTGCTGGTGATAGGTGCCAACAATACCTTTACCAGGAAATGCCTGCACATCCGTTGCAGCAGTCCATTGCAAGCCTTGTGCCGCTTGCACGATCGCGTCTCCGAGCGGATGCTCCGAACTGGATTCCAGTGCAGCAGCCACCTCTAGCACGTCCGGTTCAGCATAGCTATCGGCAGCAATTACCTTATAGACTTCGGGCTGTCCGAGGGTGAGCGTGCCCGTTTTGTCGAAGGCGATCGCCCGTACCTGCCCGATTAGTTCTAACTGTGCGCCATTTTTGAACAGAATGCCCTGTCTAGCTCCATTCGCAATGCCCGACAGCAGCGTTGGCATTGTTGCCGCCACCAGTGCACAGGGCGACGCCACCACCAAAAAAATCAGCGCTCGATAAATGGTCGTTTCCCAACTCCAGCCCAGCAGAAAGGGTGGCAGCAGCACTAAGAGAATGCCTGCGAGCACAATCACCTTGGCATAGCCGCGTTCAAACCGCTCGATGAACTGCTGTGAAGGCGGCGTTTCAGTTTGGGCTTGTTCGACCAGACGAATGACGCGCTGAATCAAGCTGCTTTCGGGTGGTTGATGCACTGTGAGCTTGAGTGCGCCATGTCCGTTAAGGGTGCCAGCAAAGACTGTATCCCCGATCGCCTTCTCAACAGGCATCGATTCGCCTGTAATGGCTGCCTCATTGAGCGTGCTATACCCTTCCTGGATCACGCCATCGGTGGGAATCAACTCTCCAGGTCGGACGAGCACGCGATCGCCTACCTGCAATGTATTGACGGGCATCAACGCTTCCTGTCCGTCCCGCAGCTCTCTCGCCGTATCAGCCGTGAGGCTCATCAAACTGCGAATACTCCGCTCAGTGCGCCGCATCGCATACCCTTCCAGCGCGCCACTAATGGCAAAAATGAGGATCAGCGTTGCTCCATCCACAATGAACGAGTATTCGCGTTGCCACAAGCCCAAACCTGCTGCCCCCAGCGCTGCCACAATCATCAGCAAATCCACATCCAGTTCCTTTTCTTGGAAGAGAGTGGTTAGCCCTTCACGAGCACTCTCGTAGCCACCAACAACATACGCAGCAGGCAGCAGCAAGAGCGCCAGCCCCACCCATCCAATCTGCAAGGTGAACCAGCCAAACAGCAGCAGTACACCGCAGAGGGCAGCAGCAACCACATCAGCGTGGTTTTTAGCGAGTTGGGTTAAGCGCGAGGGGTACAGCATGGCAATCAAACGGGAAGACTCCTACACGCTAAACCTTGACATTGATGTTAATGTCAAGAAAAAAGGCAGGGGCAAAAGGCAGAAGGTAGAGGGTGGAAGGCAGAGGACAGAGGATGACGCGATGGTTGACCGATCGTTAACGATTAAAGAACTAACGGATGCCGTTGGGTGTGGTATCTCGCCTCGCATGGTGCGGCATTACCATCAGTTGGGGTTGCTGCCACAGCCAGCCCGATCGTCCGGTAACTATCGCCTGTATAGCCAACGGGATGTGCAGCGGCTTCAACGCATTGTGGCGCTCAAGCAGCAAGGCTTTCAGCTCTCTCACATCCACAAGTTGCTAGAAAGTGAGCCAGAAACTGACACGGCTGGAGCCTTGATGGTGCAGCTTCAACAGCAGTATCGATCGATCATTCAGCAGATTGCCCACCTACGGCAAACAGCATCGGCGCTCGAAGGCTTGTTGGGGCGTGATCAGCAGTGCCAGCACGTACAGGCAGAGGCGATCGCTCAACTCAAGCTTCTAGAAGTCGAAACCCAGACGCGGCTAGGCGGGCTAGAACAACTCTGGGGTGGGTTAGATGCGGCTGTTCATGCCCATCCCGAAGCGTTTCAAGAATCGCTGGAGCGGCTGTTACCCGATCTATCCGATCGCTCCGAGATTGAAGTTGATTTACTTTCAAAGCTGGTGCTGGCGTGCGGGGATGTGAGCCTAGTGCCGTTTGTGAAAGTAGGCAAAGGGGCGATCGCTGCTAGCCGGAATGCTCTCAAAGCAGCCTGCCGCATTGTGGCAGACGTTCCTATTGTTCACGCAGCGCTCGATCACACTCGTCTCGCCCATCTCGGTTGTACTACCGAAACCTTGGTAGATGACTGCCATGTCACCAGTGCCGCCGAGGCAGAACAAGCATTTTGGCAGCATTCAGAGTGGAAGGCGCGACTATGCGACCTGCCGGATGGCTGCATCATGGTGGTTGGGTACGCGCCGTCAGTGCTGTTTGCAGTATGTGAGGCGATTGCCACCCAACAGCTCCGTCCCGCTCTCGTCATCGGTATGCCGATCGGCTTTAGCCACGCGCCTGCTGCCAAGCGACAGTTGATGCAAGTCGGTATGCAAGGTGGTGTGCCCTTTATCACACTGGAAGGCACGATCAGCGGTGGACTGCTAGCAACCGTAGCCTTAAACGCGATCGCCGCTTCTCTTCTTGAAAAGCCTGATTGCCACTGTTATTTGAGCAAAGCTTGAGGGATGGCAATTAGCTATCAGCTGTCGGCTATCAGCTATCAGCTTTTTTAGATGTTGCTTAGAGGTGTGAATTTGGGCAGAGCGAACCACCGTTTGCCCCTACAGCATCGGTTGCAATTTGAATTAACAGCCCACTTGAATGTCTGCCGTCTGACCGCTGACTGCTATTACCTCAAATTTCATGCCGTTATCTCCGGAATGGCAAAGTCTCATGGTGTAGCTAGCTTCGGCTAATTTTGTCTCAAAATTTTTGTCCCAGAGAGTAGACATCGCAATACTACACGTGTAGTATGTACAAAGTAAGTTTTTGTCAGAGCCATTCCATGATCAGCACACCCTTATTGAACTTATATAGCGCGATGCAGCAGCGACCCAACAGCGGTTCGGCAGCGATCGTCGTGCGGCTTAAGTTTAAGGGCGAGTCTGTGCTGCCAATGGGCAAGGCTCCAGCGATTACAGACACGATAATCACCATTGCGAAGTGGTTTCTTTCTGGGCTTCTTTTGGATCGATCAATACAAAGCGGGCGGTGTAGGCATAATCCTGCACCAACATAAGGCAACCAGTACAGACTGACGCTATTGACCCCCGCTTTTGGATAACCAGAGGCGGGGGTTGTTTTTTAGGAGGCAAGCAGGATGTTAAAGCTGACCTATATCGAGGACGGGTTACACCTGGAGCGGATGACCGCTTCTTTAGATGTGCTGATTGCACAACGAGTGCTGTTGGCAGTGCGTGCCGGACAAAAACTCTACATCGAACCCAGCCAAGCTGCTTTTTTGCTGCCTGCGGATGCGCCTAGCCTGTCGCATCTAGAACTAACGCTGAAGCTCGATCGTAGCCAAACCATCACGGTGACAACTGTTGATCATGCGTTTGTAGAAATCAGCCTACAAGGAAGCTGGATTGCGGAACATCATGACGCGCACGAAGGGATGTTTCTCACAGCTTGCTCCGATCGTGCGGAGTTCTTTATCTACAAGCTCTGGCAACTAACACAACTGCACGCTTCGTCCATGGCAATTGGCGATGGACGCTAAAACAGAGCGTTGAAAGAAGCGATCGCTTCCTTCAACGCTTCTCCCTTTGCTGGTCGATTCAATCTGTATCTATGACATACCAGACGTGTAACCAAATCAAAGCCTTAGTGCAAGCGTTTGAGCAACACACCTTGCCGCGATCACAGTGGACGCATACAGCCCATCTCACCCTTGCTTTGTGGTACCTGGCTCACTATGCTCCGTCTGAGGCAATCGATCGAATGCGTGACGGCATTCAGCAGTACAACGCTGCACAAGGCATTCAGCAAACCAAAAACAGTGGCTATCACGAAACGATTACGCTGTTTTGGCTTTGGGTTGGGCAATGGTATCTAGCCGATCGTCGAATCTCTCGTTTAGCGCTGGATGCGATCAATCAATTTCTTGAGCGCTGTAATGACCCAACACTGCCGTTCCACTATTACAGCCGCGATCGTCTCCTATCTTGGGAAGCCCGCACGAACTGGGTTGAGCCAGATTTACACCCGTTGCCGTAAAGTGCCCACCCCAAAAGATGCGTCGCTACAGTTAACCCCTGCTTTTAGCTCTTGAGAGGGAGGTTGATAAGCGTTGCTTGCCGCGACAATCAAGTAATCAAGGCTGTTTTTAAATAGCAGGTTACTGAAGCTTATGAAAATACTACGAATCATTGCAGCTATCCTCCTACCGCCCCTCGGTGTCTTTCTGACATCCGGTTTGAGTCTCGCTCTTCTAATTAATGTCGGTCTTACAGTGTTGGGTTATGTTCCTGGCATCATTCATGCGCTGTGGGTTGTGCTGAAGTCGTATGAACACGCGGCTGTTGATCGCGGTGCTTACTAAAGCACAGAGAGAGCTTCGCGTAAAGGCTTAGTTAAACTGTGAGCGCTTCTGTTGAAGACAAAGCTCCTGCATCTCTTTCTAGCAAATGATGGGGCTACGATCGAGCAGCAAAGGTAGCTACTAGCAATTTGCTAGCTATCAAAGCAAATATAGAAATCAAAAGCGCTGGAGAGTCTTAAGCGAATTCTCCAGCGCTTTTGTCGGTTTATTTCAGAATCAGCGATCGCACTTACGGCTGCAAGCTAAAAGCTTCAATCTGCAGTCTTGATTTGCCGCGCCATATCTAAGAAGGACGACATATTTGCACCAGGACGACGACGACCATTCGAGCTACCGTTAGAAGCCAAATACTTAGGCGCAAAGGTAGTCACTGTCGGCTGCGGCAGGTTTAAGGCTGCGTTTGCCGCTACAGGTTTAGGTGCCGGTTTGGGTTCAGCTACAACAGGGGGTTTAACCTGATTTGACTGCACCGCTGCTTTAGCAGGTTCCGCTTTAATGGGTTCTGCTTTAGCAGGTTGCTGCTTCGACGCTTGTGCAGGAGTGGCAGCACTACCAACACCTTTTGCATCGTCAAGCTCTAGGAAATAGCCAGAGTTCCGGGCTTTGCGTGGCTTAGGCGCAGCTTCTGCGATCGCCTCCTGAGATTTTTTGGAGCCAACCAGTCCACTGAGAAAGGAAAAAAGACCAGACACTATATTTTTGAGAAGATTGACAAAACTGCTCATTGCAACTGCTCCTGAAATGCGTACCGACGTACTCGCGCAACGGTTGGTAAAAGGTTTTTCTATTAAGCCTCACTACCAGACTCAAATTATCGCGGTTTTAGGCGTACATAAGGGCTAGTGTTGCGATTTATTAATTGTTTTTGCTGGCTTTTATTAATTACGTCTACCGCTTTAGACCATTTGCCTGTCTGTCCTATCACGATCGCGCCTGCCCTCTCCCTCGATCTAGACTCAAGACATGAGCATGCAGCACCCACAATGAACCCTTCAACACCCAAGCATCCCGTTCTTCTCCTTCATGGTATCTGGGATACAGGCACAATTTTTCGCCCGATGACTCGCTACCTCAACAGTTTAGGTTGGGAAACGCACGACCTCAACTTCACGCCCAACAATGGTGATGCCTGTCTGACTTCTCTAGCCCAGCAGGTTGCAGATTATGCCGATCGCACCTTTGCCCTCGGCACCCCCTTTGATTTGCTTGGGTTTAGCATGGGTGGCATTATTGGTCGCTATTATCTTCAGCGCTTGGGTGGACTCGATCGTGTGCAGCGCTTTCTTACCCTCTCGTCGCCTCACAACGGCACCTGGGTTGCCTATGGTTCTCTACGACAGGGCTGTATGCAAATGCGTCCTAACCATCCCTTTTTGCACGACTTGAATCGAGACATTAAAACGCTCGACCGACTCAACTTCACCTCCATCTGGACGCCACTTGATGCCATGATTGTGCCCGCCAGCAGCTCACAAGTGCCGGTTGGTCAAGATGTGAAGGTCTGGGTGCCCCTCCACCGCGATATGGTGTCTCACCCCCAAAGCCTTAAAGCCGTCGCCACTGCATTAGCTGAACCCGTGAAAGTTAAGAGTTCGCGCTAAAAATACTGAATGCAAAGAGCAGTAAATGTGACGTATTTCCTTTGTATTACTGCTTCCATTGTTGAAGCAATTGCAGCTCAAGTAGATGTTCAACTAGGAACAATAATAGTGATAGAAGCCAGTTAATCTCAACCGATGTTAACCTGTGGGACAAAGCTTTTTATCCACATCATTCCAAAAAACATTATGTCTTCTGCCGCCATTACTACGATTATCAAAATGGTCGAGTCGTTGCCAGATGAGTTGCAAGAGCAAGTTACAGAACATCTACGTGCTTATATTGCCGATTTGAAAGAGGATGTGCAATGGGAGTCTTCTTTTCAAAGAACGCAGAGCAACCTGATTGCTGCCGCCCGACGCGCCAAGCAAGAAATCGCGGAAGGTCGGGCAGTGCCAATGAATTATGAGCAGCTATGAAGTCTGCAACGTTGCCGTCTTTTTGGACTAACTATCGACAACTGGATGGTTCTGTTCAGAAGGCAGCACAAAAGGCGTATCGACTTTGGGAAGAGAACCCGTTTCATCCATCGCTGCATTTTAAGTGCATTAATAGCGAGGAAGGAATTTGGTCGGTACGAGTATCGCGAAGCCATCGCGCCCTTGGTGTCTTAGAAGGTGACACAGTGACGTGGTTTTGGATCGGCAATCATGATGACTATGAGCGCTTTTACTCGTGATTTGTCAGTAGAACAAATGAGTTATCCAACGTTGAGCATGGTTTGAGGTTCATTCGTCCTCGTTTATTGTCTCAACAGCAGCTTTAGCAGTGATCATGTTAAGCGTGTTAAACGATGAAACCTATCCTTTAAGCGGTAGCTCGATTTGAAAAGTTGATCCTTTTTCTACAGTACTGGTAGCGGTAATGCGTCCTCTGTGCGCGGTAATGATTTGTTGCGCGATCGCCAGCCCTAAACCAAAGCCACCTGTTTGCCGCGATCGTGCTGTATCTACGCGATAGAAGCGCTCAAAAATATGGGGCAAATCTGCCGCAGGGATGCCGATACCGTTATCTTCGACCTGAATGATGGCATGGCGTGACGTGGTTGAAAGGCGCAACTGTACATTGCCGCCTGACGGTGTGTATTTGAAGGCATTGCTAAGAAGGTTAGTCACAGCTTGCTTGAGCAGATCTGGGTCAGCGTTCAGCGTGACTGCTTGCTCCGGTAGCTGGCTAGTAAAGGTTAGCCCTTGTGTGGTTGCCTGAGCCGTTTGGTCATGGATGAGCGATCGCAGTAATGCTACTAAATCCACAGGCTTTAAGCTCTCTAAAGCGAGCGCTCCTTCGCGGCGAGAGAGAAACAGCAGATTACTAATGAGCGCACTCATCGACTTCGCTGTTTCGACAATCTTTTCGAGCCGCAAGTGCTGTTGTGCGCTGTCCTCAGGGGACATCAGCCCCACCTGGGCATTACTTAACACTGCTGCCAGTGGTGCCCGCAACTCATGGGATGCATCCGCTGTGAACCGTTGAAGCTGATCGTATGCCCGCCGCGTGGGTTGCATGGCTATGCCACCTAGAAACCAGCCTGTAATGCCGATGATACCTAGTGTGACAGGCACCCCCAATGCCAGATAGAGCCGCACACGATCGAGGCTTTCTCGAAGCGGTGTCAGTGGTTCCGCTACCTGGAGATAGCCTACCAATTGCTGATTCTGAAGCAGTGGGAGGGTGATTTGACGTAGCCACTGGCTCGACGGCTCACCTCCCTGCGAGCCAGCGATCGCGATCGTTTGGAACTCTGGTACTGCGGTCAGGCGTATGGGCGCAGGTAAGCCAATAAACCGGACTAGATAGCCTTTCGCGTTATACCAACGGACGTAAACTAAATCACTGCTGCGTGAGAGTCGATCGCTCCCCAGCCACGGTGCCTCTTCTGGCTCAATCTGCCACTGCCCCCTGTGCAGCCGAATTGTTGCACCAGACGCGATCGCCTTACTTTTCTTGTAGAGCGCCTGGTCAAACGCTTGTAGCTGACCCTCGACGCTTAAGTAATAGCTCACGCCTGCAAACAGGACAAGAATGCCCCCCATTGAGAGAGCAAACCAGTAAGCTAAATTGCGACGACTGCGGGTAAACATGGAAGGGCAAGAAGTTGTTAGTTGTTAGTTGCTAGAAAAGGCTAAGGGCTAAAGGCTAAAACAAAATACTCAAGCTTTCTCTCTCTGCCTCCCCTGCTGCCTCTGCGCCCTCTGCCTTCTCTTTCCCATTTCCTACTCCCCACTTCCCATTTCCTTACCTCTCTCCGGCGGCTGTAACCGATAACCCATGCCGTAGATCGTTTCTAGCCAGTCTTTAGCGTTCACGGCTTGCAAACGCTGCCGCAGCCGACGAACGAGCGTTGTGACAGCGTTGCTTTCTGGTTCGGTGCCCCAGCCCCAGAGCGCTTGCTCGATTTGATCGTGAGAGAGCACCTGGCGGGGGTGACGCATAAGGTATTCCATCAACTGAAATTCTCGGCTGGAGAGCTGGGTCGTCATCTGATGGCACTCAAGCGTTAAAGTGCTTAGATGTAGGCGCAGGGCGTCTAGAGATAGCAAATCGCCTTGCCAGAGAGGCGATCGCCGTCGCAAGGCGCGCACTCGTGCCAGTAGCTCTACAACATCAACGGGTTTGACCAAGTAGTCGTCAGCTCCAGCATCTAGCCCAGTCACCTTATCAGCGATCGTATCTTTTGCCGTTAGCATCAAGACAGGCGCAGTTTTACCAGACTGGCGATACTGCTGGCACAGGGCGACGCCGCTCGTGCGGGGCAACATCCAGTCAAGAATCAGCAAGTCATAGTCTTTTTGCGACATGAGCCACTGTGCCGTTTCACTATCCGCGATCGCATCCACAATATGACCCGCTTGCAAGAGTGCTGCCTGCAAGGGTTCCAGTTGTGCTAAGTCGTCTTCCACCAGTAGAATCAACATCGATCGCGGTGACGGTTCTTTCTGCTCTATCGTAGCGAGTGAGGAGTGAGGAGTGAGGAGTGAGGGGGTTTGAGTTAATTTAGCCTTCAGCCCTCTGCCTTTTCCCTTCAGCCCTCTGCCTTCTGCCTTCTATCTTCTGCCCTTCCCCTTTGCCTTTTACCTTCTCATGCAGCCTGGAGAATACGATGCAGTGCTTGGTGGTTCTAGCCCTTCGCCTATGGGCGCAATGGTGCTGGGTGGGCTGGAAGGTGTCAAGCAGCGCTTTGGTAGCGCGATCGTTGCCCAGCGGATTGCCGCACTGCTGGAAGCACATAAATATGGTCAAATCGAGCTAGATTTGCTGATTCAAGCGTTGCAAGACGAATCCACTCAGGTGCAGAAAGTTGCTTACTTGAGGTTGCAAACGCGCCAGGAATCCAAGGCGAAACGGGCACTGCAAGCGTATGACCCTTATGCATTATTTGAGAGTTTGGCGACACTCAAGGGGCACTTAAGCGGTGTGACGGCGGTGGCAATCAGCCCTGATGGACGATCGCTTATTAGCGGTAGTCGTGATGAAGTCATTAAAGTATGGGACTGGTGGGCGCAAGAAGAGATTTTTACGCTTAAGGCGCACTCGTTTGTCTATGCCATTACCATTAGTGAGGATGGCGAAACGTTTGCAATTCGCGGTCGTAATCACGTCATCAAAGCATGGAGCCTGCGAACAGGCCAGCAGATCCGCCCGGAAAAAGGCGCGCTGAGAACGATCGCCTCTGTCACCCTGACGGACGATCGCCACCTGATTAGCAGTAGCCAAAACGCCATCAAAATCTGGAACCTTAAAACAGGACGCGAACTCTGTACCTTGCAGGGGCACAGCAGTTTAGTGACAGCCGTAGCCGTAAGCGCTGATAAGCAAATGATTATTAGTGGCAGTGAAGATCGGACGGTGCGAGTATGGGGAGTGGCGTAGTGTACGCTGCATCAAGATGGGTCAGGAAACGTTTCATCAAGCTGGAGTCGTATGCCTAAAAACGAGTTGCCATCGGTATGGCAAGTGAGAAACCAAACGTTTGACTGGGGCGATCGCACGTATTTGATGGGAGTGCTGAACGTCACGCCGGATAGCTTTAGCGATGGTGGTTTGTTCCATGCACCAGAGGCAGCGATCGTGCAGGCACGTACGCTCATTGCGGCTGGTGTAGATATCCTCGATGTCGGTGGACAGTCTACTCGTCCCAATGCGATCGAAATCTCGCTGGATGAAGAGCTAGAGCGTGTGCTGCCGATTATTCAGGCAGTGCGGCAAGAGTCTGATGTGCCGCTTTCTATTGACACAACGCGAGCCAGTGTCGCCCAAGCCGCGATCGCTGCTGGAGCCGATCTGGTCAATGATATTTCTGGGGCAACCTATGATGCGGAAATGCTGCCAGTGGTGGCAAAGCTGGGGGTGCCGATCGTGCTAATGCACATCCGTGGTATGCCTCAAACCATGCAGCAGCTAACGGATTACGAGGACTTAATTAGTGATATTCTGACGTTTCTAAAGGCACGTATTGATGCCGCGATCGCCTGTGGCATTGACCGCTCTCGTATTGCGATCGACCCCGGCATTGGGTTTGCCAAAACCTATGCTCAAAATCTGGAAATTTTGCGTCGTCTACCTGAGTTTCATGCCCTTGGCTACCCGCTTCTTGTTGGCGCATCCCGCAAAAGCTTTATTGGTCACATTCTGAACCAGCCAGACCCTCAGCAGCGAGTTTGGGGCACAGCGGCAGCTTGCTGTGCGGCGATCGCAGGCAAAGCAGATCTGCTTCGAGTCCACGATGTTAAAGAAATGAAAGATGTTTGTCGTGTCGCGGATGCTTTGTTCAGATCCTACGTTCTGCACACCAAACTTTAGCTCGACTTTAGCCAAATTCTGAAATCCCCTTCTACTGACACCTCTAGAGATCAGCAAATTGCCAAACCTTTTAAGAAGATGCCTCAAAAGTTCACTTGCTTGTAGCTTTGGCGACTGAAGTTGTAGCTACATGAAAAAAAGCTGCTGCCCCAGGTTGCAAAACCCTTTCGCTCGGTTAGTCCGCGTCGGCGGACTTTGTTCTCATAGTTGCGGTTTTAACCGCCAGACACTTTTTATTTAAACATGCAAAGGTCCATCATCCAGACAGCATTGGGACAAGTTCCTGCACCTAGCATTACCCTCATCCTGGTAGAAAAAAGCTTGATGAAGCATCAAACGATGGTAAGGGCTGTGATCCTTGCTTCTACGTATAAAAGCTTAGGCAGCAGTGCTGACCAGTAAAGTTTAGATACTTTTTATGCAAAGAATATGTGAAGACCAGTCAAAATACTGGTAATACACGCAGAAGCCAACTAAATTTATCGCAATAGCAATAGAGCCGCTATGGATGCTCGTCATCCTTCAGGAGTAGGACTACAGACAGTCTAAATCCTAGAAAATCGACAAATAGAGGCTTCTCGCTTCTCTAGAAGTTAGCGTCTGGATGAGTGTCGCTATAAAGCATTTAACTCCATGTGCGAAGAACAATGAAACTAATAGATTATTTTGAACGTGTATACATAATTCACTTGCCCGAGCGGACCGATCGCTATCAAGCATTAAGCCGTGAACTGGCAGCTATTGGGGTTGATATTAAAGGACCGAAAGTTCACCTACCACCGCCCCCCCGCCCATCGGAGCCGAACGGCTTTCCTTCTATCGGCGTTTACAGTAACTTTATTAGACACCTTGGTATTCTTAAAGAGTGTTTGAAAGACGGTATAGAAAGAGTTTGGATACTTGAGGATGATGCCATTTTTCGGCGACAGCTTCGGCAAGAGAATGAGCAGGAAAAGCTGATCAATCGATTAGACAAAGATGACTGGGGCTTATGTTACCTTGGTCACGCGATCGAGCAGAGTGCTTTACGCTCTTATCCAACCGGTCTTGTACCGTTTAAGGAAGAATTCCTCTGGGCACATTGCTATTGTGTTCATGCCCGCGTACTGCCTCAACTCGTGCACTATTTTGAAGAAACGCTGCTGAATCCTCCAGGTCATCCTAGGGGTGGTCGCCTCTACATTGATGGTGCATTTAATCTTTTTCGCTGTCTTCATCCAGATGTCGTTTGCCTGGTAAGTAACCCTAATCTATCCAGTCAAAAAGGCTCACCAAGTAGTCTGGCAAACAGAAACTGGTATGATCGAGCGATAGTTTTCAAGCCTCTTGTTACAGCGGGCCGCTCCATTCGTGACGAGCTATGGCGGTTAAGTAGCTAAGACAGCTTTGTAAGTTATAGAACTAGCAATCAGTAGTTTCGACAAGTGATTCTTTTCTCAGTTCTTTAGATTACATTAATAGGTAATCTGATCTAAAGAACTGAGAATATTAAAAGCTTTTGAGATGGCTGGTCCAACTTATATTCTGTATATTTCAGCTCAGATAAATAAACTTCAGATGCAAATGCCTTTAGCGAATCCATAGCTAAAAAAGTTCCCAAGCAAAGCGCCTGGGATCTGTGTGAGGTGTGACTAGTTAAACGCGAACGTATGGATATTAGCAACGTGAGCTAGCGCCTTCCTCAATCTTTAGGCATCCATTCATCTCTACCAGAAGACTGACGACAGCTTCAAAACAGCGCTTGACTAGATATATACAACGGGCAAAAGCCTCTTGTGCTGCTTTATTAAGGATTCCTAACAAGATTAGCTGCCTCTAATCTCAGGCGCGGTTGCCAGCGTTGCCGCACCCCGTTGCATCGCTTCCACATCGTTAGCTGTCCAGACGCGAGAACTTTGGCAGTGATGCGCCACTAGCAAGCCCCACAGTCCTTTTGGCGTAAGAACAGGCACAACGAGATTTGCCCGCACGTTCATGCTGCGTAGAAAGTCGCGATGGCACGCCTGAATTGGTTCCACTTCGATATCAGCGATCGCTCGCACCCGTCCTGCCTCATACATGGCAGCATAATCACCGTTGAAACACTCATCGGGTCCAGTTGAGCCAAAGATGGTGTATTGTGCATCGCTGAGGGATTCAAACGTGACTCGTCCCTGCCATTGACGATAAAAGTAGTACAGCACTAGGCGATCGACTTGCAGCAATTCTCGCAACTGGCTCGTTGTTTCCTGGATGAGTGCATCGCGCTGCAACGTGCCAGAAAGACGCTCAAAAACATTTTTTAGCCGACGCTCGGTCTGGTTTCCCAGAACGGTATTAAAGGCTTTGTTAGGATCAGTACTCACAGCTTTAGAATGTTCCGCTCACTCAAAGACATGAATTATGATCGTAGCTGCAAATTGAAGCAGCAGGGTCTTGAATCTGCATTTTTTTAGCGCTGCCCCTGCGATCGTTGCTGTAGCAGGCGTTTTATACAACTGCAACAGCATCAACGTGAGTGCATAATGTTTTCCTGACTTCTGGTTACTCGCGTTTCACCACGGTATGCCCAAGCAGCTTCTATTGACTTCATTTGATATCTGGGAACCTCATCACGTTTCTAATGCGTCTGATGACCTGCTGGCAGCAATGGAGCAGCAACGGCTGTTAGCTTGCATTGAGGCAAAGATCAAACTATTACGCAAAGTGCCCGTTGATTTTGCACTTGCGCCTCAACAAGTCATCGCTGAAAGTGATGCTTTAAAGCCAGATCTTATTCTCTGCTGTGGTATGGCTGAGAGCCGAACACTCTTAACCCTGGAATCAAATGGTAAGCATCAGTTAGACGCGCAACTAGACATTCTTTGGACGACGATCGACATTGATCGCCTGGTAGAAAAAATGCTGTTTACCAAAGTCAGCCATGATGCTGGAGCGTTTGTTTGCAATCATCTTTATTACTCAGTTTTAAAGCATATTGAAAGCCATCAACTACGCTGCCAATGCCTCTTTGTCCATGTTCCCGTTTTAACTAAAACGAATCTTTCCCCCATACTGAAAGACTTCCATACGCTTCTACAAATGCTTGCCTAGTCTTACTTAAAGCACCTGGAGCTTGTTGGCGAAACTCAGAGAATAGCTCAACTGTTTTAAGAACGATCGTGGTGTATGCTCGTTTGGATTAGCTGATCATTTCGCTTCTAAAACTCATCTACAGAGATAATTTAGTATCCATGCTTTCGTTGTTTTCTAGCCTCATTCTGGCGCAAACCACTCCAGCCGTACCAACGATGACTAGTCAAGAAGTAGTGGTGCCACAGCAAATGCGATCGCTGCCAGGACAGCTTGATGACGTATTAGTTTTCAACAGCAATAGTCCCGAATTGGTGCAGGAAGAAGGAATTCTGCTCTCAACGTTTTCGCCACAGGGAAAACAGACCCCTGACGCACATTTAGACGTGCCGTTGCAAGGACGCTTTGATGTGTTTGCTCACCATATTGCTAAGGCTAAAGCAGACGATTTACGCACGCTTTATCTAGGCATTGTGCTGCACAATCCGGGTAGCCAGCCCATTACAGTTGATGTGTTGCAGGCTGCCAGCTACCTCAGCCAGCCAGATGCCCCCTTTGCGACCCTGCCACCGTCTGTCGAGAATCCCACTGGCGATGTCTTTGCGGGACCCGGTAGCCGTGCAACAGATGCAGTGTTACGCGGACGACGGCAAAGCGATTTTCCGGCGCAGCTTGCCATTCCCCCCGGTGAAAGTCGGTTGCTGCTGAACGTGCCGATTCCAGTCAAAACGCTGACGCCACCGTTAAATGGACGATCGACCGTGATGCGGCTTCGCAGTACGGGTCGGGTCTATGCTGCCAGTCTTGCTAAATTCGCCACCCAGAATGCCGATGGCAGCGAAACGGCTCCTACCCTGGAGGAGTGGCAGACGTTGTTGGAGACTGGCAAGCTAGCGACACCGCGCGATCGCACTCCAACGCCGCTTGAGCAAACCAAAGGGGCAATGGTTTATGGGCGCGTTGCTGGCGTTGCTCAAGGCTCACGGTGGATCGCCCAAATTGTTGACTCTGAGCAAACCAGTCAGTCCAACTTGCAGCAATGGTCTCTTGCTATTCCCCAAACAGGGCAGGCGTTTTCTTACGGACTCAGTACTTTGCTGCGCGGTACGTTAGGCACTGGGCAAGTGCAGTCAGCGCCGATGGTGGCACGGTATCCCGATACGGCATATCAAGCGCATGGCAACTATGCGATCGAGTACAACCTGACGCTGCCCTTGCAAAATACAACGAATCAGCCGCAAACCGTGGCGATCGCCCTCGAAACGCCAATCAAAGAGGAGCAACCCAAGGAAGGACTCCGTTTTCTGGAACCACCTGCCAAACAGGTCTTCTTTCGTGGCACGGTGCGCCTGCGTTACAACGATGATCAAGGGCTACCCCAAACACGCTATGTGCATCTCGTGCAGCGTCGAGGGCAACAAGGCGAACCGCTAATCGTGATGAATCTGGCAGCGGGCGATCGTCGTTTGGTACAGGTCGATCTCCTGTATCCACCCGACTCCACGCCGCCGCAAATCCTGACGGTAAGAACGTTAAAGGGTGAGGAGTAAGAAGGTAGCAATGATTAAATACCGGGAGAACGAGAATCTGTCCTTTGAAGAATATTATGACTTTTTGAAACGGAGTGATCTTGGGGGGCAATACCCTAAAGAGCGTTTTGAGGAGAGAATCAGAAGGCTCTTGGCTAGGCGGTCAGTTGCCATCACTGCCAGGAATGATGAAGAGAAACTAATTGGGATAGCCTTCGGTGCTACAGATTTTACCTACTTCCTTTTTGTCACAGATCTCGGCGTCGATAGGGCTTATGCAAAACAAGGCATAGGAAGTGAATTACTGGTTCGCCTTCAAGAGGCGGCTGGTGGAAAAGATGATATTACGGTTGTTACTGTGGCACATGAAACTGCTACAGGCTTCTATGAGAAGTGTGGCTACGTCTCTGAGAATCGTCTGTTCTGGAAGCGCTGCAATCTCTGGAGCGAATTTAAAGTAATTTAGATCAGCGTGATTGAGAACGGTATGCAAACCAAATGGGCGAGCCGTGAATCTCTAGAACACTATCTCCACCTCCGCTATCCGATCACAGTGTATCCAGAGCCAGAAGGTGGTTACGTAGCGATGATCAAAGATCTGCCGGGGTGCATTACGCAGGGCGAAACGCCGGATGAAATCATGGCAAACATTGAGGAAGCACGACAACTTTGGATTGAAACGGTATACGAGAACGGCGACGAGATTCCGCTACCGTCTGATGCTTTCTAGCTGATGAGTGAGGTTTTCGTTTTTCGGACGATCGCGATCGCCCCAATGCTTAAGATGTACGCAAGTTTTCTCAAAAGAATAAATAAGCGTTGATAATCGAGCTGTTCCTAGCAATACTTTTTTGCTTAGTTGAACAATTATCGTAGCTGTAGGCTCGGATCTTGTATGCGCGTTTTACTCCTCTATCCGCTGTTTCCAAAGTCGTTCTGGTCGTTTGATAAAGCCCTCGAATTAGTCGGACGGAAGGTTTCGTTACCCCCCTTGAGCTTGACTACAGTGGCAGCAATTTTGCCACAGACCTGGGAATTTCGGTTAGTCGATCGCAACGTGCGGTACGAGAGTAGTGCCGACTGGTACTGGGCAGACCTGGTAATCATCTCTGGAATGATTGTGCAAAAGCCCGATATGCTCTACCTCATCGAGTCGGCAAAGCGGCAGGGTAAGCTAGTAGCCGTAGGTGGTCCCTATGTTACCTCTGTGCCCGAAGTGGCGCAGGCAGCAGGAGCAGATTTTTTGGTGCTGGATGAGGGCGAAATCACCTTACCCATGCTGGTCAGTGCCCTGGAACGCGGTGAAACCTCAGGAGTCTTTCGAGCGGGCGACGAAAAGCCTGCCGTAACAGATACGCCCGTGCCCCGGTTTGATTTACTAGACCTAAATGCTTACGGCGATATGTCGGTGCAGTTCTCGCGGGGGTGCCCCTTTCAGTGCGAGTTTTGCGACATCATCGTGCTGTATGGACGCAAGCCACGTACAAAAACACCTGCTCAATTGCTGGCAGAGCTACAGGCGTTGTATGACCTGGGCTGGCGACGATCGATCTTCGTGGTCGATGACAATTTCATTGGCAATAAGCGCAACGTCAAGCTGATGCTGAAGGAGCTTGCTCCCTGGATGAAAGCGCACGGCTATCCCTTTACTCTGTCTACTGAAGCATCAGTGGATCTGGCACAAGACCAGGAATTGCTCGACTTGATGATTGCCGCGAACTTTACGGCTGTCTTTTTGGGCATTGAAACGCCAGACACCGATAGCCTCTCCATGACGCAAAAGTTTCAGAACACCCGTAATTCTCTGGTAGAAGCAGTCAATACTATTAACCGGACCGGTCTGCGGGTGATGGCTGGGTTCATCATCGGTTTTGATGGCGAGAAAGCAGGCGCAGGCGATCGCATCATTGATTTTGTGGAAGCAACTGCCATCCCCCAGGCGCTTTTTAGTATGCTGCAAGCGCTGCCCAACACAGCTCTGTGGCATCGGCTCGAAAAAGAAGGACGGCTGCGGGCAGACGATGGCGAAGCCAACATTCACCAAACGACGCTCACTAATTTTGTGCCAACTCGTCCACTTGAGGAAATCGCGCGGGAATACGTCCGTTGCTTCTGGGAACTGTATGAACCCGATCGCTATCTGGCGCGAGTCTACCGTCACTTTTTGTCAATGCAGCCCAGTCCCAACAAAGCAAAATTCAAGCGGCCAGGGCTGGTAGACATCCGGGCAATGCTCACTATTTGCTGGCGGCAGGGTGTGCAACGCAGCACCCGCGTCCAATTTTGGCGGCAGCTCTTTTCGATCCTGCAACGCAATCCTGGTGTGTTCAAGCATTACTTGACCAACTGTGCGCTGTTGGAGCACTTCATTGATTACCGCGAGATTGTACGCGCAGAAATCAATGCAAAGTTGGCAGACTATACCCCGGAAGAGGCAACGGCGAAAGTGGAAGCGATCGCGGTCAACTAAACGCCTTTGTAGGGATGTTAGAGGTGACGTCCCTACAAAGAGCGTCCCTCTTTCAAAGCTAGAAGCGTGTCAGACGTAGTGACCCAGCCGATCGCGCCATTTTCGCCCAGAATGACCGCGATCGCGGCTTGATGTTCGGTGTCACTAAACGCAGCACAGCAGTCTTCTAGCAACAGGCAGTAGAAGCCAAGATCGCTGGCGTGGCGGTAGGTGCCCAACACGCAGCATTCAGTCGTTACGCCTGTCAACAGGAGATGGGTGATGCCGCGATCGCGCAACTGTGCTTCCAGATCAGTGGCAACAAAGGCAGATTGAGCGGGTTTGTCGATCGTACGTTCTGTCGGTAAGGGGTGGAACGCATCCAGCAGAGCCGTTCCTGCTTCGCCCTGCACAAGAAATCTTCCCATGTTTCCCAGTGTGCCGACTGGATACCCAGCATTGGTATACCGGAGCTGTTTGCTGGGGGAGACATCGGACAGATCGGCTCGATGGCTTTCGCGGGTATAGACAACCAGAATGTCGTGGTGGCGACACCACTCAACCACTGTTTGAATGCGAGGCACGATCGCAGTAACAGCCGACAAATCAACACCCAAATTATGACCACAGAACCCGTCTGGATGGCAGAAATCGTGCTGCATATCGATGACTAGCAGTGCGGTTGTGCCCAGGGCGATCGAAAACGGGTGTGGTGTCGCCGCCACAGAGAGAGAAGCATGACCAATCATTCGCGCTGTACCGTTGTTATTTCATCGCTGTAACGTATTGCGGTTCCAGCACTTTTGCAAGATCCGGTACGGTTTGAATTTGTCCCTGGTCTTTCAAAAAGGCTGCCAATTGGGTCATCGGCTTCAGCAGGTATTGGTTGCTTTTGGGATCACCTAACATCGCTATGTTCGTTGCTCTATCAGGTATCTGAATGCCTTTAAGCTGTTGATCGAGTTCTTCTGGTTTAATCTTCAGCTTGGCTGCACCAATTTTCAAACCTTCTTCACGATTGCTCTTCAAGAACTCAACGCCCTTGAGGTTGCCTTCCACAAACGCCGCAACAGTCTTAGGATTTGCCTGCGCGAATGCTGAGCTGAAGATGTAGAGGTCAGCGATCGCCGTGGGCATTTGCTTCGAGCTATAGATAACTCGTCCGTCTTTCTGCGCCGCGATCGCCTGATCACTAAACGGTGAATACGAATAAGCTATTTCCACTTTGCCCGCCTGGAATGCTGCTGCTGCCGCATCAGGTGGCGTGTTTATAAGCGTCACATCTTTGCCCGTTAAGCCAGCTTCAGCAAGAATTTGCAGCAAGAAGAAGTGACCAATGCCACCTAGCTCAACGGCGATCTTTTTGCCTTTAAAGTCTTTGATACTTTGGATGCTGTTACGCGCCAGCACAACATCGGCACCGAGGGACGTATCTTCCACCGTCACCACTTTAAAGTCCATGCCTTTAGATGCCAGCGTGACAGCTTCAGACGTTACAGGTGCCAGCGCATTAATTTGACCTGAGATAAAGGCTGGAAATCCCTGTGCCACAGTATCAAAGACTTTAATGGTGAGATCCAGCCCTAAGTCCTTAAAAAAGCCTTTTTCTTGAGCAATATGCAGCGGTGTGTTGCCAATCCAGGTAGTGATACCGATCGAGGCTGGTGCCACTCCACCGGCTGTCGTCGGTGCAGAAGACTGCGCGGTTGGTGCTTCGGGCGGTTTGGCACAGGCATGGAGACCTGCTCCTGCGATCGCCCCTGTCATCATCCACAAAGCTTGGCGACGTGTCCAACGGGGCGACTTAGAGAAATTCATCAATCCTGCCATCCTTGTAAGCTAACGAAGAATTGTGACATTTGTATAAAGCCCAGAATGCAGCAAGTAATACAGCAAGCGGAACGCGATTGTGAGGGCGAAGTGAGGGATTAGGGATGAAGGATAAAGGCTAAAAGTTTTGAGCGATGCCCCTGTTTCCCCTGCCTCCTTTGCCTTCCCTATTCCTACCTGTCTGTGCCTGACTCTGGCTTCTTACATTCGTATACCATACGCCGTTCATTCTGCCTCACTGTGGCTAAATTCACGCACGATCGCTGCTGCAATGCTATCTGTAAGCTGCTCTGCCATCCCTTGCCCCTTCTCAGCGCTGGCTCCCTTAGCCGATGAAAGCACCCCGGACGGTGGCACCCATTCGGTACGAGTAGGGTACATATCGTAAGGTGGAAAGTCTGCGGGTCGATCGTCTGGGATTTGCTCCAGGCTGACTAGCTCGGGATAGAAATGCAGCATCAGTGACGTTTCAATGACGGCAGCATGTTCAAGCGCAAACCCCGGAAAACCGTTAGGGAAAACGTGGTTTAACGTCTCTTCGGTGCAAAAATCCCAATACTCCAGGCGCATGATGCGGAGTGGATAAGAAGTGCCAAGCTCTCGTAGGGCAAGGTCAATGCCTTCGGTGAGAAACCACTGATTTTCGTAGTGTCCATCAACGACGACAAGGTTTTTGACCCCGTGGCGGGCAAATTCACGAATGACATCCCGCGTCATCTGACTCAAACTTTGTCCATCCAGGCTGGTTGTCCCAGGAAAATGCTGTCCACCACCCGATTTTGGCTGCGACTTATAGCCATAGCTGAGGGTTGGCGCGACTAAGCCTCCTACCTTAGTGGCAACAGCCTGGGCGATCGCCGCACTCAATAGCGCATCTGTGCCCAAGGGCAAATGCGGACCGTGTTGCTCTAGTGCGCCACAGGGAAGCAATAACACCAAGCCGTCATCCTGCAAGCGTTCTTGATAGGCAACCCAACTTAACGAACTCATCAAGACTGGATTCATGCTTACTGCTCCTCTTTTCAGCGATTAGCGATTAGTCATCAGCGCTGGGTCGGCTCCTGCTGGCTCACTGCCTATTTGTAGCTCATGCTTGCATGAGGGCGTGTCTGCGTGTCCAATGAGGTGTTTTAGAGAAATGCATCAGTGTCATCCCTACAAACGAATGTGAACGGTTGTCACCGCTGAGAGTAAAACGCACTATACACACTGATGCCGCTAAGATTATGTGTCCGATGATGTGTTTCAGGCGTTAAGTTTCGAGGCGATCGATCCAGCGCAAAAAAGACTGGCTACAGATTTTTCTGATTGATCCCCCAACCCCTTTTATAAAGTGGAAGCTGTAGACAGAGAGATCTTGCCTGATAGATGTAAAAAGGAGATTAGCCTCACGTGTTTCCGAGGGTCGCTGGGCAGGAGACGATTGCCTGCTGGCTATAGCGATTGGATGGCACAAAGGCTTAGCAAGAACACAGGTTTGGACAGCATTTAATTCAGGCAACAGACAGTGCTACAGCTTAACGGAGTGCTCAATGGGACGATTAGATGGCAAGGTGGCATTGATTACAGGTATTGCATCGGGTATTGGGCGGGCAGCAGCAATGTTGTTTACCGCAGAAGGCGCCCAAGTCTTTGGGGTTGATCGCGATGAGCCGACAGGACAAGCGCTCGCAGCGGCATTGCAAGCAGACGGGCGATCGTTCCACTTTTTCGCTGCCGATTTAGCTAACGAATCCGCGTGTGTGCAAGTGGTGGAGCAGTGCTGTGCAGTCTATGGACGCATTGATGTCCTTTACAATAACGCGGGCATTGCGCTGATCGAGCCGTTTGGCAGCACGGATGCAGCGATGCTAGAGCGAGTTATGGCAGTGAACTTTAAATCGGTCTTCTATCTGTGCCAGCAGGCGATCCCTCAAATGCAGCGGCAGGGCAGCGGTGTGGTGATCAATACGGCATCGGAACTGGCGATCGTGGCGCAACCCCTCTATACCGCCTACTGTGCTAGCAAAGGAGCCGTGCTGTCGCTAACCCGGGCGCTGGCGCTGGAATATGCCAAAGACAATATCCGCATTAATGCACTGTGTCCGGGACCGATCGCCACACCCATGCTGCAAAGTGAGTTTGACCAGGCAGATGATCCCGCACAGGCAAAGGCAGAAGGCATTGCCACCATGCCGATCGGACGCTTAGGCGATCCGGTTGAGATTGCTCAAGTGGCGCTCTTTCTTGCCAGTGATGCGCCCGCTTTAATGCATGGTGCTGCACTGGTAGTCGATGGCGGTAAGACGATTTTTTGAGGGTGAGCGATCGTCAAGGGGGCGATCGCTCTAGCAAAGCTTGATGCTAGATTGTGATTTTGGCACTAGCGTTTCCTGGAAACAATGAATTATTGAGTGAGATCACAGTAGTGCTGATGTCCTCACAACCATTGCTCTAACCGTTTTTTGGCTTGAAACGAATGCTGCACTTTATTTTGACCTGGTTGGCAACAGCCCTATCGCTGGTGATCACTGACCACTTTGTAGAAGGCTTACAGATTGATACCTTCACCGACGCACTGATTGGGGCAGTCATTTTGGGTTTGGTCAATGCGATCGTCCGACCCATTCTGACGCTGCTCACGCTGCCGTTGACGATCATGACGCTGGGCTTGTTTTTGTTTGTGGTGAATGCCTTCACTTTCTGGCTTGTGGCAACGATCACTCCAGGCTTTCACATTGCGGGGCTATTCACTGCGCTAATTGGGGTGATCGTCCTCACGATCGTCTCTACGGTTGTATCCTGGCTGGTGAGAATTATTGACCCAAGCGCGTGAAGGTTCCTGAAGCCGTTTAGTTTTATAGCAGCGATGGGTGGCTCAAGAGCGATCGCCACTGTCTAGTTCGGTACTGTCTCGTTCAAGCTAAGAAGTCCTCGATCGCCGTCCAACTGCACACTGATGCCCACAGGCAGCGCAGCGTTAACGCCATCATGACCAAACGGCAAGTTTGACACAACGGGAATGCCAAGGTCGCCCAAGCGATCGCGCAGCACCTCCTCTACTGTGAAACTGGGAATATTAGCAGGCGGATCGCACTGGCTAAAGCGACCGACCGCGATGCCTTTTACCTGCTGCAATGCACCACAGAGCCGCCACTGGGTTAACATGCGATCGATGCGATAGGGCGCTTCCCCCACATCTTCCAGCGCCAAAATTGTGTCGGCAAAATCGGGCTGTGCAGGCGTTCCTAGCAGATTCGTTGCGACTGTAAGGTTGATGGGTAGCAAAAGTCCAGTAGCCTGCCCGCCGCTCCAACCTGTGCCTTGCAACGGTGCTAGCGATCGCCCCTCCACCCAATCAAACAGGCGTTGCACTGACCAATCTGGTTCTGCTGCCAGCGTTGTCAAGAGCGGTGCATGAACGCCCGAAATGCCTTGCTGACTGAGGCTCATCAACAAACTAGTGATGTCCGAAAAGCCGATCAGCCATTTCGGTTCATGTCCTGCCCAAGACCAATCTTCCAGTAATCGTGCACCGCCATAGCCACCTCTGGCACAAAGTATCCCGCGACAGTCTGGGTCTTTCAGCGCCGTGAGCAACTGCTGGCGACGATCGCCATCTTTACCTGCCAGATAACCCCAGCGATCGTCATAGCCAGGAGTGAGTTCAACACGGTAGCCGCGCGATCGCCAGATCTGGACTCCACGCTGAAAGGCTTCAAACTCTCGCAAGGTGCCGCTGGGTGCAATCACTCGCAGTAAGTCACCCGGTTGTAATGGCAGTGGCGGTTGGCAGGGACGCATAGGTTATGGCATTGCAGTCTAGACAAAAGGTTGAAACAGCGATCGGATACTCCATTTGTTCAAGCTTGTTCAAGTATGGAGCCAATACGCAATGAACTGACTAATAGCTGCGGTGTTGGCTTCCAACTGAATCTGAAGGTGCTGTTGAACTACGTGGGAAAGTTGACGAAGTTTGCTCCATTCAGGAGATTGAAGATTATCTACATGAACAACCTCTTCGGAATGCTTATCAACAATTGTATGGACTGTGTTTAAGAGTTCTTCTATGAGGCTGTTCACAATCTCGGCATCCTGGCTTCTTGATTCATCTGTCATGACCATAAGCCAATTGAGAAGACCATTCAGACAGTCTTCGTAAGCAGCTAGCAACACTTCAAGCGGGTTGCCCGTCAACAAATCACCTTGTGAGAAATCATATTTTTGTTTCTTCTCTAACGTCGGTAATACGTCGATTTGTTGGCTCGCAGGCAAAGCAAAAAACACGATGGCAGGTGATACCAAATCTAAGCGTTCTTTCACTTCTTTGCTCAAACTGAGCGTCATAAAAACCTTGTTGCCCAACGAACTTATTTTCAAGTTGCTTGTTCAGCGAGCGCACTACACCACCACCGCAGCCTTCGTTTCCTGTTTCTGTGTATCCAACCGTTCCAGGATCTCCAACATTTCGCGTTCAAAAGCCACCTGAGCACGATTGGTCAGACCACCAATGTAGAGCTGTCCATCCTTCTGAAGTGCCCAGATTTGGGAGTGAGAGACGTAGCTCATCATCACGCCCAGCATGAGCAACCCAAAACCAGCGTAGACGATCGGTATGCTGGGGTCGGCTTTAATTTGCAGTCCCGTACTCCCGACAATTTCTTTCACTGCTAGCGTGACGCCATTTACCGGGGTAGACATCCCCGCGCGGACAGTGGAAATTAGCTTGCCAGAGGTGTCATAAATCAGCAGCATTCCCTGCAAATCTTTAGCAATCAGGGAGACGCCAGCGCTCAAGTCAGGTTTTGTGGGAATCCACGTACCCCAGATGCGCCCACCTTTACCGCCTGTATCTAACTGCGCCATCGGTAGCTGAAAAATAGGGCTGTTGTTAATGCGAACCTGGATTGCAGAAATGCCCCAATCTGCCTGATACAGAGTCACACCGCGATAGCGCAACGGCTCATTCACATGAATGGTTTTGCGCTTGACTTCCTTCCCGTCACTGTCTAGCACCGACATATCCGAGTAAAACTGATCGATCGCGCCTGCGGGCGTGTAGTCAATCCAGAAGCGGTTGACCTTTACTGACCAATCTTTGGGAATCTGCGATTCTGCAAACGGTCCCGCATCCAGAATGTTTTTAATCTGAAACGTTTGACCGCTAGGCACCATCTCTTGCCCCACAAACCCTGTCAGCGCACCCACGATCGCGCCCACTAAAATCAGCAGCATACTGGCATGAACGACGATCGGACCAATGCGCCCAATGATGCCTTTGCGTGCGTAAAGCGCGTCGTCCTGCCGAAACAGCTTGTACCGCTGCTCCTCTAACAGTGGCAACACATCATCCAGTGACGTTTGTTCAAATTCGGCACTGAGAGCAAATTTCTGAAACTGACGCGGCTGGCTGTAAAACTTGCGAGACGTGCGCGAAAACCAACGCAATGCCGGTAGCTGCCGCATAAAGGTACAAGCAGTCAGGCTCGACCCAAACAAAATTAACAGCGCCAAAAACCACCAGGTGCGGTAGACGTGATCCAACCCCAGAGTCAGCAGTACTTTCCAGGACAGAAAGCCAAACAGTGCCGGATGCTCTGGATAGTTTGCTTGGTAGAACGCAGCAGCCTGCCCCTGCTCAACGACCGTCCCAGAAATGCTAAAGACCGCGATCGCCAACAGCAGGACGATCGCCAGCCGCAGATCAGCCAGCACCGGCAACAGTTCTCGCCTGAAAAAGATTTTGGGAGCCGTGCCCCAACCGGACAGGCGCGTTAAGAAGGAAGGATTTGCAGACATTGGGTCAGTTTTTGGTTGTTAGTTTTTGGTTGTTAGTTGTAGGCAGTCTAAAAACTGACAACCCTGGAAAGCAAAGAGAAGACGCCGAATCCCACTAGCAAAGCGCCGCTGGCTGGCGTAATCCAGCCCGACCAGCGACGGAGTTCCAATAGTTTTTTGATCGAGGCTGTGAATGTACCTGCCAGCACCAGTGGAGCCGCATAGCCAACGGTATAAGACAGCAATAACGCACTACCCACAACCGGATCTTTCGTCGCTGAAATCCATGCCAGAATGCTTGCCAAAACGGGAGTGCTGCATGGCGACGCGACCAAGCCAAACGTCAACCCAATGAAATACGCACGCACACCAGGCGGCAAGTCCTTAGAAATCCATTCCAGCCCACCAACGGATGGTAGTCGCAAGGGCAATGCTTCCAGCAGGTTCAGCCCCATAAGGATGGCGATCGCACTCACGACGATCGGCAACCCCAGTCCAATTTGTCCATAGATTTTGCCCACTACTGCCGCCACAATGCCTAGCCCTGCCAGCGTTGTCGCCAGTCCTAGCGCAAACCAGGTAGACTGTGCTGCTGCTTGTAACCGCGTCTGGGTTTCGTACCCGCCAATGTAGCCGATCGTGATAGGCAGCATCGACAGCATACAGGGCGTAAGGCTTGTCAGCAGACCTGCCAGAAAAATGATGCCAACACTGGCTGGCGTAAGGTGAGCCAATTGCTCAGAAACTAACGTGTTGGCAAAATGTTCCAACCAGTAAAGCTGGGTTTGCAGCGTTTCAATCATGCTGTATCTAACGTCTTGCTCTAAAGAATTAGCGCTACATCTATCTTACTGGAGATAGAGAGGCAGAGGGGGCTGGGGAGGCAGGGGAAGCGGTGAAAGCGGAGGAAGGGAGATTTGCTTTCGACTCACGGACTCCAAAAAATCTTGCCCGTTTTACCAAGCTCGCATAGACTGATTAGCCTACACTAAGTTCTGATTGATGTAGAACCGTTCGTCCCTGGCTTCCCTCTCTGCCCCTGCGCCTCTTCCTTTCCCAAACTATTGTGAATCTGCGCCTCTTTATTCCCTTTTTTGATACGTCGGCTCAAGGTTGGGCTTCTGAAGCACGCTGGCTGCGATGGCTAACGTTTTTGTGGCTGCTTATTGGTCTAGCGGTGTTGTTTTCAGCGTCGTATGCGGTTGCGGATGCCGATCGGGGCGATGGACTTTACTACTTCAAAGTGCAGATTCTTTGGATTTTGGTGGGGTTGGTCGGGTTTAACCTGGTTGTACATTCGCCGTTACGCTACATCGTTGGTATTGCCGATTGGTTCCTAGTCATTATTTTGGGACTGATTCTCATAACGGCGATTCCTGGGTTTGGTACGTCTATCAATGGTGCAACCCGCTGGCTTTTTCTCGGACCCTTTCAGATTCAACCGTCCGAACTGATTAAACCGTTCCTTGTCCTCCAAAGCGCACGCATCTTTGGGCAATGGGATCGGTTGAAGCGGGGCACTCGTGTCCTTTGGCTGGGAATTTTTGGGCTAGTGCTGGTAGGTATTCTTCTACAGCCAAATCTTAGTACCACAGCACTATGCGGGATGTTGCTATGGTTTGTCGCTTTAGCAGCAGGGTTGCCCTATACATACATGGGTGGCACAGCGTTGGCAGGCATTGGTTTAGCTATCATCAGCGTCAGCTTTAGAAGCTATCAGCGTCGACGCATTTTGTCCTTCTTGAATCCCTGGGCTGATGCCACTGGAGATGGCTATCAGTTGGTGCAAAGTTTGCTGGCAGTTGGTTCTGGTGGGCATTGGGGCACAGGCTTTGGGCTGTCGCAGCAAAAGCTATTTTATTTGCCGATTCAGTACACTGACTTTATCTTTTCGGTATTTGCCGAGGAGTTTGGTTTTATTGGCTGCCTGTTGCTAATGGTGATGCTTCTTGCCTATGCCTCACTGGCGCTACGGGTTGCTATGAAGACACAAAACCAGGTGTATCGGCTGATTGCGATCGGCATCATGGTGTTGATGGTTGGGCAATCGCTGCTAAATATTGGTGTGGCAACAGGGGCACTGCCCACAACAGGCTTGCCGTTACCCTTGTTTAGCTATGGCGGTAGCTCGATGATTTCTAGCCTGGTGTCAGCCGGTTTGCTAATTCGGGTCGCACGTGAAAGCAATGAAGCGAAAGTGGTGCGCCTCGACGATCGTCGCCAACCGAAAGCAGTGAAGGGGCGATCGGAGTCACCAAGAGCAACTTGATTGGTAGGAAGGGCACTGGAGAGGAGGAGGAAGCAAGGGAGGCAAGGGAAGTAAGAGTAAAGCCTCCGGGTGCGCGCACAACTTTCTCTCATTCCCTCACTTCTCTTCCCTCATTCCTTACCGCTCCGCCATCACAGGCTCACGCACCGACATTTGCGTCACCGCTGTTTCTAAGGCAGTACTGTAGACTTCGCAGGAATTGTTCGGGCTTTCGATCAGTTTAATTTTATGCAACTGTGCGCCGATGTCGCGGATCGGTTGCTCTAGCAGCGCGCGGATATGCACCGCGATGTTCTCGGCGGTCGGCACGACTTCAGCAAAATAAGGAATATCTTTGTTCAAAAAGGTGTGATCAAACGGTTCCACCACGTAATCATCCACCGCTTTCTGGAACGCAACGAGGTCAGCAATCATGCCTGTGCGAGGATCAATGTCGCCCTTGATAGTGACTTCTAGATGGTAGTTGTGACCATGCCCGTTAGGACGAGCGCACTTGCCGTAGATTTCACAGTTTTTTTCGTAGCTAAGGTCGGGGCGAGCCAGTCGGTGAGCGGCGCTGAAGTGGGTACTGAGGGTAAGATAAGCTTCCATGTTGTTTCCGTAGTAGTCTGCCCAAAGTTCGGGGTGTTCAAAAAGCTGAATATGGACGATCGGCAAGTGAGGAGACAACCGTTGCCAAATGGTACGGGCGATCGCCTCGGTCGTTGGCAGAGTTTCCTGAAACTCCGCCCAGGCTTCATTGAGGTAAGAAAAGTCTAACTGGCTGGTTACTTCTTTTTTGATGACCTGCTTCACGTCAGACAGGTTCAACACCATGCCGTATTCATCGAGTTCGCCTGCCATCGAGACATAGAGGACGTAGTTGTGCCCGTGTCCGGGCGATCGAGCACAGGTACCAAACCGCTCAAAGTTCTCAGCCTCACTCAGTTCTGGTAGCCAATAACGATGACTGGCAGAAAACTGGGCACGGCGATCGATAATGCATTTCATAGGCAGAGAAGAAGGATGGAAGGTCTGTTAAGTTCCGTTAACCACACTCTTTTCAGGATAAACCATTCGCTCAAGGTAAAGACTGAGTTACTTGACCTAGCGATCAAGTCAAACACACATTACAGCCACTACCCAGTCTCTTGACCGTTCCTAACTTTTGGTGTCAACCAGATCCGGCACAATAGTTCAGAACGCTTTTACCCGATTGATGCATGAATTGGTTGCTTAACGGAATTCAGACAACCCTTGCCGAACTGCTGCGGCTCTTTGCTGCTCCTCTGTTTGAGGTCGGCAACAATCGGTATTCGCTCAGTTTGATTGTGACGCTGATGGTGGTCAGTGTAGCTGTCTTTTGGGTGTCGCGTGCCGTCAGCAATCTGATCAATCGACGACTGTTGGTACGGTTAGGGTTCGATCGTGGGAGCCGTGCTGTCGTTACCACCTTTGTCCGCTATCTGCTGACTGCGATCGGCTTTGTCATCGTGCTGCAAACGGCAGGCGTAAACCTGAGTTCGCTGACCCTCTTTGCAGGGGTCTTGGGCATTGGTTTGGGCTTTGGGCTGCAAAACCTTGCCAGCAACTTTGTCAGTGGGCTGACACTACTCGTCGAGCAACCTATTCGTGTGGGTGACTTTATCGAAATCGACAACTTGCTGGGTACGGTCGAAAGCATTTCAATTCGATCGACCACTGTACGCACCCTCGATGGCGTGTTTGTCATCGTGCCCAACATCCGTTTTGTCGAAAACAACATCATCAACTGGAGTTACCGTGATCCTCGCTGTCGCCTTCACGTTCCCGTTGGCGTAGCCTATGGTAGCGATACGCTCATTGTCACCGAAGCACTCCTAGCCGCCGCACGGAAAGATCCGAAAGTGCTAACCGATCCTTCACCCCGTGTTTGGTTCAAACGCTTTGGTGATAGTGCACTGGACTTTGAATTGCTGGTTTGGATTAATCAACCCACTGAAATTGAGCCGATTAAAAGTTCGCTCTATTTCACGATCGATCGCGAACTGCGCCAGCGCAACATCGAAGTACCCTTTCCCCAGCAAGATCTCAACATTCGCAATCTTGAACAACTAGCACACCTGTTTCAGCGAGACGGTGCGGTGGATGGCAACGGCAAACATGCAGAAAAAGATTCCATTAGCAGCCGCAAACCCACCCCAAAAGCACCCAATAACTTGACCCTGCGCGATATGCTGCGACGGATTTCCTACTTCGAGCAATGCACTGATGAAGAACTCTTGCAATTGATTGAATACGGCTATCGGCAACTCTTTCCCGCCGACCAGATTGTCTGCGAAGAAGGCACCCCTGGCGAGTCGTTCTACATTATTCTCAACGGCTCAGTCGAGATCTTTTCTAAGCGAGCCGAGCAGTATATCGCCACCCTGAATGAAGGCGAATTCTTTGGCGAAATGTCGCTGCTCATGGGCATCCCGCGATCGGCAAGTGTTAGAACGCTCGACGACACCGTTCTCTTTGTCATTGAGCGCAACGATCTACAAACACTCCTTCAAGACCATCGCGGACTCGCCGACCAGATCGCTCATCAGCTCATGGAACGCCAGCAAACCCTGCGCCAAATGGGCATCCTGTCGGAATTTTCTGAAGAAACGCCATTCGACAAAGTTCGCAAACGACTGCAAACGCTGTTTGGGATTTAGGGAAGGCTAAAAGCTGAGGGCTGAAGGCTAAGGGCTGAAGCATTGAGTTTTCTACTCAAACTCCTCAAAGAGGGAAACGAGGATGACGTTGGAGAAGAGAAAGCCTTCAGGATCGCTAAGTTGTAGCCGCCCAGAATCCGGCAAGGTTGCTAGAGAAGGCGCGATCGCCTCATTTAGACCAGAACGAACCACCACCCAACCTTTCTGATGAAACGGCTGTAGACACGCCCAAACTTGCTGCATTGTCTCTCTACCAAACTGCTCAATCAGCGCCGACAAACTTAAGCCTTCCGCTAACCGCAAACCCAGCATCAGCGTATCGAGAAGAATGTCTGAAGTCTGTAGCTGGCTTTCGCTTTGCAGTGGGATGGAGGATGAAGGAGACGGTTCTGGCTTTCCCCACTCCCTACTCCCCACTCCCCGCTCCCCACTCCTTTGCCTTTCCCCCACCCACTCATAGTATTCTCGCGTCTTGCGGGGGCGGCAGAAACGGTCATGCTCTATGTAGCTTGTTGCGCCCATGCCAAAGCCATAGAACGATCGGTTCTCCCAGTACACGCGATTGTGGCGGCACTGGTAGCCCGGTTTGGCGTAGTTAGAGATTTCATAGTGGTCGTAGCCTGCTGCTGTAAGTAATCGTTGTGCAGTGCGGTACATCTCAGCCGTGGTTTCATCGGACGGTAGCGGTTGCATCCCCGGTTTGTACTGCTTCCCAAACGCGGTGATGGGTTCAATCGTGAGGTCATAGCAAGAGAGATGAGTGGGCACAAGGGCGATCGCCGTTTCTAACGACGCTTGCCAATCTGCCAACGTTTGGTGCGGTAAGCCAGAGATTAAGTCCAGGCTGAAGTTTTCAAAGCCAGCTTGCTGCACCCACTCCACAGCCTGGTACACATCCGCGACGGTATGCGATCGCCCACAGGCTTGCAACAGTTCTGGCTGAAATGCCTGCACACCAAGGCTCACCCGGTTTACGCCTGCCGCTCGATAGCCTTGCACTTGCGCCAGGTCAAACGTGCCGGGATCAATCTCCATCGAGATTTCAGCACCCGCAGCAATGCCAAACTGTTGGTTGAGCGTGTCAAGAATCTGGCTCAGTTGCTCAACGGATAACAACGAGGGTGTACCACCGCCAAAGAAAATCGTTTGAAGCGGTTTGCCGAAGGACGCAGTGCCACGAACTTCTTGACGCAAAATTTCAACGTAGCGGGCGATCGTACCAAACGCGCTGCTTTGCAACGAATTGGGTTGCAGCTCATTGGTTCGCGCTACGGGTGGGCGATCGCCGACGATCGAAACTGCAAAATCGCAGTAGTAGCAACGCCGCCGACAAAAGGGAATGTGGAGGTAAGCCGCTTCCGGCAAAGCGGAAAGGTTAATTGTTTCCTTAGAGTCTGCCGCAAACAAAAGCATTGCAGTACGAAGAGTATAATGAAGCCATGCCGCCTGACTGCCATGCCAGTTGAATTACTGCATTCGCTTGAATTGCCGAATTCGCCACGCTACTGACCTAACTGCGCTTACTGGCTCGACATCCAGATCGGTTATTCCTCAATCCTTTCAAAGGTTTGGAATCAGTCCCCCAACCAACCTGAGCTTATGCTTGACGCTATTATCATTCTTTCATTTATCCTAGCAGGGGCGGGGATCGGTTTTAACGGCATTGAAGAGTTGCCAGTGAGCGCCTTGCAGCAAGTGACCAACGAAAGCGCTTTGCGCTGGGTAACGGCTGGCTTTGGTGCTTTAATTGGTTTTGCGATCGGCTTAGTTGTGCAAACAATGTATCGGCGCTTCGAGCGGCGGTTTCGCGCCTTGCCAGCCGATGTACTTTTGAGCCGCGCTGTGGGGCTGGTCATTGGGCTGCTGGTGGCAAACTTAATGCTGGCACCGATTTTTCTACTGCCGATCCCACCTGAATTCTCTTTTCTCAAGCCGCTGGCAGCCGTACTGGGCAGCATTCTCTTCTCGTTTTCGGGGATCACGCTGGCAGATACTCACGGTCGTGCCTTGCTGCGATTAATCAATCCAAACACGGTCGAAACAGCCCTGTTAGCAGAAGGAACATTCAAGCCTGCGTCTACCAAGGTATTGGATACAAGCTGCATTATTGACGGTCGCATTGAAGAACTGCTGAACACGGGGTTTGTGGAAGGGCAGATTCTGGTGCCTCAATTTGTGCTAGCAGAGCTACAGCAGGTTGCCGATGCCTCTAGTGACATTAAGCGTGTACGGGGTCGTCGTGGGCTAGATATTCTCAATCGGATGAAGGAAGCTTACCCCGATCGCATCATCATCCATTCTGCTGACTACGAGGATGTGCCTACAGTCGATGCCAAGTTAGTGCGTCTAGTGCAAGAAATCAACGGCACTCTGCTGACAAACGACTACAACTTGAACAAAGTAGCAACGGTGCAACAAGTGCCCGTCCTTAACATCAACGACCTGACCCAAGCTGTCCGTCCATCCTACCTTCCTGGTGACAGTCTTGACCTGAAGATCTTGAAGGAAGGCAAGGAGCCGACTCAGGGCGTGGGCTATTTAGACGATGGCACAATGGTGGTTGTTGAAGAAGGTCGCAGCTTTGTAGGTGGCGAGTTGCAGGTGATTGTCACTAGCGCTCTGCAAACATCAGCGGGACGCATGATTTTCGCTCGACCAAAGGCATCTATGCTTGCGTCTTAAGCGCTTGTTTTGATGCCACGATCGCGCCAAAAGCCCTGCACTCTCTGTAGTCAAACTGCTTCCCGGCTCTACCGTGTCAAGCACGATGCATCGGGAGCATGGGTTTTCGTATGTCCAGAATGTTGGATAAAAATTAGCCAGAACAATCCCTTTTATGTGTACGGCGGCACCTGGAAAGCCAGGAAAAGCAGCTAACTAAGAAGCAATTTGCCTACTGCAAAGTTGTTTTAGACACAATGCGGGTCTTCTTGCGATCGCCCTCCGAGAGTTCTTCCCCTGCCTGAAGCTTGGTGGCATTTACTTGTAGCACTGTGGCAGCGCCCTGATCGCCCATTTGCAAAGCAGTTTTGGCAGCGGTTTGCAGCATGGTGGCGGCTCCTGTGCGATCGCCCTGCTGGAGCTTGGTTTCGGCAATTTGCGTTTGTCGATACTTTGCCAGCGCCAGAATATGCTGCTGCACGTCGGCGTTAAGCGCTGGTTGGTAGGGTGAGACGGTATTAGCAGTAATGGTAAGCGTCTCAGAGAGTAAGGCTTCTTTGCTATAGGCAGGATCGTCGTAACGAATTTGAACGTGAGCAATCGGTTGTTCGCCTGCTGGCAATTTACCAATGTAGAGATTTGCCAGCACTACTCTAGGTGCATCCACCATCAAATCGCCCAGACGCACAAGGTATTTCCCAGCTTCTTGCTGTACCGTTAATTCGATCGTGTCCGGTGCCACTTGGGCGATCGGCTTCATCTCTGCCAACCGCACATCGGGCGCTAGAGTTAACAGCAGATGGGCATTCGTCAGCCCTACAGACTGCATTCGGGTAAAGAGTCGATCAAACTCCGCCACTGCCTGTTCTGGGTATTGAATAAACGACAGCGTACCGCCGCCTGCATCCGCAATTTTTTCCAGCACATCCTGATTCCACCGATCGCTAAAGCCAAGCGTATTCAGCGTCAGATTATAGTCAGTTGCCAGCTTTGCCAGCTTCAAGCAGCGATCGTTATCGCCATGTTCATTCTCGCCATCGGTCAGCAAAAATGCCTGAGAAACCGTGTCTTTCTTGCCTTTTGCTAATTCTTCAATACCCAGCCGCAAGCCTTCATCGATCGCCGTACCGCCCCCTGCTTTTAGCTGGTTAATTTGCAGCTTAATGCTGGCAGGGTTGTCAATGACCTCATTGGGCACCAGCACCTTTGCTTTGTGGTCAAATGCTACCAGCGTAAGACGATCGCCGGGTGAAAGCCGATCAACAAGCCGAATAGCTGCCTGCTTCACTGTATCTAGCGATCGTCCACTCATCGAGCCACTGTGATCCAGGATCAGGCAAAGATTCAGCGGCACGCTGCGGCTTAAGGATTCTGCAATCGCTGCGATCGAAACCGAAAGCTGACGCTGGCTATTCACTTGAGCAGCATCGATATTCGCATCATTCAGAACAGACTGCAAACCAACTTTCATGGCGCAAAACTCCTGGTAAAGCAAAGGGCAAACAACGATCGCCTGGTTAATACCTAGAATAGGCGAAGTGCCAGGGGTTCGGTCAGGAAGAACGCCCTGGGATCGCCGACCATAAGCAGCCAGGCGAAAAACCCAATCCCCTTCACCCTTCACCTCTTTACCTTTTCACCCCTTCCCCTCTCCACCTCCTCACTCCTCCCCCCTTACTGCTCCACAGTGCCAACTGTCACGCTAGTATGTAAAGACAGCGCCAATGCGTCCGATGACACACGTTCAGGCAATACGTTCCAGGCAACCCTGCTATGACTTCATCCATTCAAGCCGCACAGTCTCCTTACTATGGTGGTGGTGATTCCTTCTATCGCACACCGCCACCCGATTTGCCCTCCTTGCTGCTGAAAGAGCGGATTGTTTACCTGGGAATGCCGCTGGTGCCTGCTGTAACTGAGTTGATTGTGGCAGAGCTGCTTTATCTTCAGTACGAAGATCCCGAGAAGCCGATCAAAATCTACATCAACTCCACAGGTACCTCGCGTTACGATGGCGAACCAATTGGGTTTGAAACCGAAGCGTTTGCTATCTGCGACACCATGCGCTACATCAAACCGCCTGTGCAAACTATTTGCATCGGTTCGGCGATGGGTATGGCAGCAATGCTGCTCTCCGCAGGTACGAAGGGGTACCGTGTCAGCCTGCCAAACGCTACGATCGTGCTTCATCAGAGCAAGAGTTATGCACGTGGGCAAGCGACAGATATTCAAATTCGCGCCAAAGAAGTTCTAGCGAACAAAGCGACGATGGTTGAAATCTTGTCTCACAACACAGGTCAATCGATCGAACGAATTGCCAAAGATATGGATCGGCTCCTCTATATGTCCCCTGAACAGGCAAAAGAATACGGACTGATCGATCGTGTCCTCGAAAGCGAAAAAGACATCCCTGTACCACTACCGGCTGGCATCATCTAAAGTTGCAAGCTTTGAGTTACCGCACTGAACTCAAAACTCATCACTTAAAACTCAAAACTATCTAACAACGGAGCTTCTTATGCCAATTGGTGTTCCCAAGGTTCCCTACCGTATGCCGGGAGAGCCTTACACACAGTGGATTGACATCTACAACCGTCTTTACCGGGAGCGCATTATCTTCCTGGGTAAAGATGTCGATGACGAAATTGCGAACCAAATTGTGGCTGTAATGCTCTATTTGGATTCTGAAGATCCAGGTAAAGATATCGTGCTGTACATCAATTCTCCTGGTGGCTCTGTTACCGCAGGGATGGCGATTTACGACACTATGCAGCACATTAAGTCCGACGTAGTGACTATCTGTGTTGGCCTAGCTGCTTCTATGGGTTCTTTCTTGCTGGCAGCAGGCGCAAAAGGTAAACGGCTCGCCTTACCCCACTCACGGATCATGATTCACCAGCCGTCTGGTGGCACTCGTGGGCAAGCAACTGATATCGAAATTGAAGCACGGGAAATTATCCGTATCCGACGGCAGCTTAACCAGATCTATGCCGATCGTACGGGGCAAGCACTTCCCAAAATTGAGAAGGACATGGATCGCGACTACTTTATGTCAGCAGAGGAAGCGAAAGAGTACGGCTTGATCGATCGTGTGATTGAATCTGCTTCCTAAGCCCTTCCTGTTTGCATCTTTTTTCTCAGTAGTGGCAGAATCTAGTAATTCTGCCATTTTTCATCTTAATGAACCTTGCAGAGTGTTATCGCATCTTAGGGCTAAAGTCTGGTGCATCGTTTGATGAGATCAAAGCATCCTATCGACGGCTGGCAAGGCAATATCATCCAGATGTCAATCCAGGAAATCGGCAAGCGAAAGAAAAGTTTATTGAGCTAACCGAAGCTTACAAATTTTTGCTGTCTGAAACGGGTAGCAGTGAGCCTGCGCTAAAGACGGGTCAGGCTACTGCACCAGGAAAAGCACCAGTCGCCCCGGTAGCTGGTGATATTCGCATTACGCGCAAGCAACCTCCCCTGCAATTCACAAATTTGTCGCCCTTGGAGCAGCAGCTCAAGACCAACTCCTACCAGCAGTTGCAGCAGTTGCTAAAGGAGCAGCGTTTTCCACGGGCGATCGCCCTTATTGAAGGGTTAGCCCGTCGCCTTCCGCAAGACTCAGAGGTAAAGCAATGGCAGGCGATCGCCTATCAACGGTGGGGGCGGCAGCTTATTCAAGAGCGTCAGCTTGACAAAGCTAGAATTTATCTAAAGAAAGCGCTTCGCACCGATCCGCACAACCGTTCTCTATGGGCTGAGGTTGAGCGTGATTTTCGTTATATGGAAAACCTTTTCAAATAACCTTTTTCAGGCAAACTGATGCCTTGCTTTTGGTTCACGAGCCTTTCATGAGCCACTGTCAACCGTTCAACTTTTTGAAAGTTCATATGGGACGTGCGTTCTCAAACATATTTTGATACTATGAATTAAGTGGAGTTCATCCGATTGGAGGATTCCAGCCAAGAAAAATATTTTTTGTAAGAGTTTTTCTACCTCCGTTTAAGAGCGGTTTTGACGATACCTCACTGTTTTAAAGCTTTATAAAGTCACTGATTGCGCTGAATACGCTTATTGAGCAATTTTATGACTGCCTGACCTAAGCCTTGATAATGCTTGAAGGGTACTTAATTTCCCTGGTCAACACAGCATAAATTGCATTCATCCATTTGAAAGCTACAGGGTTTTCTGAGTGATTGCTGTCTCACATCGTCCCGTCAAACGTCAGTGGAACACGGTTAGCTTTGCTTCTACGCTTTACCTGATTCCAATTCTTGACATTCTTTTGGAAGAAATTCCACATCGATGGAAAGCCGAAGTACGTTTAGGATTGCAGGAAGCTTTAGTAAACGCTGCTAAGCATGGTAATGCTTTAGACCCTAGTAAGACAGTACTCGTTCGTTTTTCAGTTGTTGCGAACCATTATTGGTGGGTTATTTCAGATCAGGGTGTTGGTTTTCAGCCCTCTTATGTTTCTGAAGCCGAGCTTGAACAAGTGTTGCCCTGCGACGAACAGGAGTGCGGTCGTGGGATGTATCTTTTGCACAAGATTTTTGACCAGGTTCAGTGGAACTCTCAAGGCACTGAGCTGAGACTCTGCAAGCGTGTAAAAAGTCCCAGCAGAGCGCCACTGTTGCTGTAAGCCTGCTTTTATACAACTGCTAATAGTTGTTTCGGTGGGCAGCGATCGGTAATTCTGGCTTTAGCTTGCGGAACCAGGCGTTACAGTAGAAGCGCTGGAAACAAAGTGATACGGCGGTAGGGCGGCTCCTAAAACTAGCTGTAACTGAGGGTATTGCTGCTGTAAGGCTTGAATGAAGTCGCAGAGCTGCTGTTCATGATCGCGATTAACTAGTAGATGCATTGCTTTTACGCCAGTAGCATCCTGGCTACCGCAGTATTCAGGATAGGTTTGAAGCACTGCCTGCTCGATTTGCTCGATCGCTGCTTGCTGTTGCTGTTGATACAACAGTTGTTGTTGATACTGCTGCTTTTTGGCAAGAAAGTAGTTTTTCCCTTTAATTTCGGGTGCAATCACTGCGTCTGGTGGCTCCAGAAGCATGAGTTTCAGCGTGTATTCGGCTTTCCCATTCAAATGGGTTAGCTGGCTCAAGTATGCTTGCTGATATGTCTCTAAATGCGCGGACAAGCCTTGTAAGGAGTTGAAGCATGTACCAAAGCGCAACGGCAGGATTGTTGACTTCAAACACAGGCTACGGATGACGCGATCGTGCGCTAAGGCAGCTTGCACTAAAAGCGTGTCATCTTGTTGCAGAGGCTCTAGAGAGACGGCTGGTTCGACGATCGCTGCCAGTTGGCCGACCGTAACCATCTGTACAGTTGTGGCAATACCTTGTGGGAGTTCTAAGGGGGTAAGCGGTGTTTGACAAAAGGCGTAGGTGTACATTAGGGTGTATCAGCAAAAAAGACAAGGCTTAAACTAAGCGTCATTGTCCCAGATTGCCAGTCTTGCTCAACGTCTTTCAGCCAGTCAACTGCAAAACCATTGACTAACAACTGCTGTTCCGGTGAGTTAGCACAAAGCTGCTCCAAGTGGTCTGTGAGCGTTGCGATCGCGGTTGGTTGCTGGCAAAAGGCTGCAATACAAGATTGAACGATTGCGTCCCTTGGTAGCGCTGCTACAGTCACTGGTACCGATCGTCCGGTTGATAAATCAAGTGTGTAACTCAGTTCAGGTGCTGTTATTTGCAGCACTGCCAGTAGCCGCAGCGTTCCTTGCTGCCACTTTTCTCCTGGCTGTAGCACCTGCGCTGGCACGCCTCCCAATAGTTGTGTCATCTCATATGTATGGCGTGTCAGTGACCACAACAGTTTAGGCGCAAGTTCGTCCAGCAGTAATGTCGGTTGCTGTAACCCAATGCCAGTCAGTCTCGTTTTGTGAGCAAGCGCAAGGAGCGCAGCTTGCACAATGGTTGTAAGTTGCTCACTCTCATTAGTGTGGCTAAATTGACGTTGGAGTAGGCAGAGGCTTTGGGCAAGCTGTTGACGGGTAATCTGTTGAATATAGGGTGCTAAAAGTGTTGCATCGCTTGCGCGTACAAGCGCGGCTGGACTAAGTGATTGCCCCAATGCTTTGACTATAGCTACCTGAGCCATCGCGATCGTGCCGTTGATCTGCGTCTCGTCCTCCATCAACTCTGCTTCGATTGGCTCAGCATGGCTTTGTATCGCCTTGCTGTTGTCGAGATCTAGCACTTGAGCCGTAAATTCAAAGCCAAACCGTAATTGAAGCTTGCCTGCTTGCCAACCCGCACTAGGTTGTAAGAGTTCGACTGCTACCCCTTGAAGGAAGTCTCCTAACCCAGTTTCACTTTGTAGTAGCTGTAGAATCGCTTGAAGTTGATACTCAACCTGACAGAACGTATCGCTTCCGTCGTTAGCAGCGCCAGTATAGACAGACTGTTGCAGTGGGAGCGCCTGTTCCTCTGACTGAATGATCGAACTCGACTCAAGCAGATCCTCCGCAGGTTCCCCCGTTGCCAAATCGAAGCACCAGCGTATAGTGGGCGCTTCTACCTCTAGCATAACTACCAGGCGCAGCATACCAGTAGCCCACCCTGTCTCTGACTGCCAGCATCTGCCTCTAACACCTTCAATAAGGTGCATCACGCTGTAATCGCTTCGGGCAATCCGCCATAGCAGAGAGGGGATCAAAGTTTCGATCGCGATGAAGGAGTACAGTTTGCTCTCCGAAAGACTTGAAGATAGAAGCGTTGAGGCTAAGGGTGTGAGGGGATCAGATGTTTGGGGTGCAGCGTTTTGAGTGGCGGGTGGCGTTGCTGCACAAAAGCTGTTGGGGCTGACCGGCACTTCTTCACGTTGCAAAGCTTCCAGCACGTCATAGGCTTCTTCACTGACATACGGAAGCAACGCTTCGATCGCGCCAGGTAACGGTGAGGGTACGCCTTCTAAAAATAATGGTTGGGACGATCGCAGCGTGGTAATTATTTCCATTAAGCGCTGCATTGCTAACAGTGCTGAATCAGAAAGATTGGGCACTGAAGGTAGCTGGCAAAGCGGATTCACAAGCTTGAGCACGGTTTGACGCACGGTTTCCAGTGTGAAGGATGTTTCAGAGTGCTGGGTAGCCGTGCTGTCGGACGAAATCAAGGACGGCTGCGAAAGTTTGGGCATAATCTCTGGTTCACTAATGTGCTGTCAAAACGTGTGAGGCGTTGCAAGGTGTCAAAAACAACCCAAGAACCGTCCTTTAAGCTGTCAAAGTAGAAGCGACAGGCGATCGGGTAACTTAAGAGTGCCCATTTCAAGACGGCTTTATGATTTGGGTACGCCTTTTCTTGTTGAGATTTGTGATGCTCAGGCTGTGTGGCAATCGCCTAAGTCAATCCGGCAACCATAACGGTTCAGTGAAAATGTTGTGCATGCTTCAAGGCTTCACCGATCCATCAGCATCACTAGCGCAGAACTTCTACTGTAAGCCCCTCCGTTTTGGCGTTAAACCGTGATGGCTCGGTCAGAATGCCCAGCAACACTTACAATTTTGAGTGTGCAGTCAGGTTCACTCAGGACTGGCTCACTTAATGCCTAGCTAGATTACGCCATGCCCTTTCTTCACGTCTGCGTCATGTCTCTGCTTGACTTACCGATCGCCGCTCAGTTCACCTCCCCAGGACCCATGCTGTTCGAGTGGGGAGCCTTTTCCGTACGGTGGTATGGTTTTTTGATTGCCTCTGCGGTGCTGATAGGCGTGACGCTGGCTCAATATTTAGCCCATCGTCGTGGTGTTAACCCAGAGTTATTAAGCGATCTGACATTATGGCTGGTGATCGCGGCAATTCCCAGCGCACGGCTGTACTACGTCGCGTTTCAATGGCAAGAGTACGCCCAGCATCCTGATCAGATTCTTGCTATATGGAAAGGGGGGATCGCTATCCACGGTGCTATTTTGGGTGGGTTAGTAGCTAGTCTGCTCTTTGCCCGCCTCCGTCGGATTGCGTTCTGGCAATTAGCAGATTTAGTTGCGCCCTCGCTGATTTTGGGACAGGCGATCGGACGATGGGGAAATTTCTTCAACTCGGAGGCGTTTGGTCGTCCAACAGACTTACCCTGGAAGCTCTACATTCCGTTAGAACGCCGCCCGACTGGCTATGAGAGCTTTGAGTACTTCCATCCGACCTTTCTCTATGAATCAGTCTGGAACGTAATGGTCTTTGGTCTTCTGATCGCGCTCTTTTTTTGGGGCTTGAAAGCAAAAGCTAGACTAAAGGTTGGCACACTGTTTTTGGTCTACTTAGTGACTTATAGCTGCGGTCGCTTGTGGATTGAGGGTCTGCGCACTGACAGTCTGATGCTAGGGCCGTTACGCATCGCGCAGGTTGTTAGTCTTACCCAAATTGCGATCGGCATCTTTGGCTTGATTTGGCTCTACATCCTGCATCGCCCCTTACCAGATGTTGTAGCCACACCACGAGAGAACGATCATTCAGAGCCTTCGCAGCAGTCCAACAAGACGTTGTAGGCGCTAAAACTAGGCACGACGTGGCTAAACTGCCAAAAAAAACACCCCAGAGCTAGGCTCCAGGGCGAAATCAGGGTGCATCTACCACTCCATACTTCGTGCATACTGCGATCCGTCCGGAGAAAACGAAACACGCTGCTATTTTTTAAGCGCTAGTAGTCTAGCCTTTTGGTCAGCAGTCAGTAGTCAGTTAAAGAACTCAAAGCTTGCCAGCGCAAAGCCTTTCTCGCAGAACACTACATGAACTGCATGAAAGAACGTGGAGGCTACTAACAGATTCAATCATTCAACCCCTCTCCTGTGACTAACTCATCCATTCAGGACTGTTCATTTTCCCTTCCACCGGCTGTTTACATCGTGGGTGCTGGACCTGGTGACCCAGAATTACTCACTGTCAAAGCACAGCGCCTTTTAGCCCAGGCAAATACGATTTTGTTTGCTGATTCGTTGGTACCCGAACAAATTCTGCAAGTGGCTCGTCCTGACGCAGAACTGATTCGTACCGCACACCAGACGCTGGAGGAAATACTGCCGCTTATGGTGTCGCGAGTGCAGGCAGGACAGTCTGTGGTGCGTTTACATTCAGGCGATCCTAGCCTTTATGGAGCGATTCAGGAGCAAATGCAGGCGTTGTTAGAGGCAGGTGTACCGTTTGAAGTCGTACCAGGGATCAGTGCGTTCCAGGCAGCAGCAGCAAAGCTACGGGTTGAGCTAACGGTGCCAGGATTGGTGCAGACGATTATTCTGACTCGCATTAGCGGTCGTACTGAAGTACCCTCAACTGAAGAATTGGCGGCTTTGGCAGCCCACCAAGCCAGCCTATGCCTTTACTTGAGTGCGAAACATATAGACACTGCAACAGCAAAGCTAAGGCAGCATTATCCTGCCGAAACGCCAGTTGCTATCTGTTTTCGCTTAGGCTGGCAAGATGAAAAAATTTGGCTGGTGCCATTGTCAGAGATGGCAGTAACGACTCAGCGAGAGGGCTTGAGACGAACAACGCTGTATGTGATTAGTCCAGCACTTGCTGCCGCAACTGTACCTGACACAGTAACGTGTAATTGGCATGGCAGCGATCGCCCATCAACCCGCTCAAACCTCTACAATCCCGCTCACGCCCATCTCTTCCGCCCTGAAAGACAGTGAAAGCTTTTCTTTGTACAAAGTGAACAATGTACGAGTGAACAACACCAGCAGGAAGCAGATGCTTCGTTAGCGTTTTCGGCAGTTCATTTTGCGATCGCCCAATTTTCCGGATTCGCTCCTGTTGGCTGTGTTGTAAATCCTATGAAGCACTCATAGGTATCAGACCCGTCAGCATCGCCGACGGGTTTTTCATTATCAAACTTGTTAACAGCCTGACTACTTTTCAAACCTATGTATTCAGCAAAGCTGTAAGAATGGATCTCATCCTCCCTCAGCCTACCAACGTTATGAAAGCCCTCGCGATCCTGCTTACATCTCTTTTACTCTCTGTCTGGATTAGCGCGATCGCGATTCTTGCGATTCAGAACTTTACCCCTGTTTCGCTACGATTTTTGGGCTTTCAATCGATTGAGATTCCAGTCGGCTTAGTGCTGGCATTTAGCGTTGGGCTAGGCTTGTTAGGCACCGCGATCGCTCAACCGTTGCTAGGATTCTCCAGCTTTCAGCGAGACAATGAGGACTATTGAGACCGTTACGGAGAGCCGTGCGTTCTGAGTTCGCCGCTTCAACTCGTTAATTAACTCGTTTTACAGTGCGTAAACCTGCCCATCAATCAGTAGTCGCGTGATGCCCTTTGCCTGAAGATGCGACGACGTTTTTTGTAGCACTTGCCCATCAGGAAGCTTGATTACTCGCTGTGTCCGAGGATTGGAGTAACGTTTAGCGATGCGATGATTATCAAAGATCGGCAACGTTTTCTCTAAAGTCTCTGCTTCTGGAATTTGACCTAAATCGCCAAATTCTTTCAACGGTCGGGCAATTAACTCAGCTGCTCGATCGACCACTAAATAACAGGTACGCGGCAGTGACGCTTCCGCTAGGGGTAGCACCTGCACCAGCATTTTGCCAGCGATACGACTGCCAACCAGTAATGACCCATTTTCCAAGTCGTCATCCAGGTCATCGTCGTCTAAATCGTCGTCATCCAGCTCGTCTAAATCGTCGTCATCCAGGTCTTCTTCCTCCAGATCGCCTGTCAGATCGACCCCATCGTCAAGTAACGCTGTGCCTTCAACAATCGCAGCAGCCGTTGGGCGATCGTCAGCAGGGAGATCAACTAAGGGAATGATTGCTGGCTCGTTGGCGTCTGGTACAGCTTCTTCCAATGGGCTTGCAGCTGAGCGATCAACTCGTCCTGGCATCTTCGATCGAATCGTCGGTGGCGCAATTGAAGCGACTGGTTCAGATGGGGCTAAGGAACGTTCTGGTTCAGATGGGGCTGAGGAACGTTTTCGTAAGCGCCGCCCATTTGCATTAGCAGGCTCAGGCTCATCCACTGCCATTGTAGGGACAGCTAGAGACTCATCGACCCTGATGGGAGGCAAGGATGATATCACGACGCTCGTAGGTTCAGCGTCTAGCGGGGTTTCAACTTCAATGGCACCTGCGTCCACAACTGTAGATACCGGCTCCTCAACTATAGATAGCGACTCTTCTGGTGCTGGCGGTTCGGTCGCAATGCTTACAAGCGGCTCGGTGTCTGGTAAGGAGGGAGGGAGCGACTCGATTGCGGAACGCCCGCCACGCTTTTGCTGAATGAGCGTTTCGTATTCTGCCTCAGAGAAGCTAGTTTTAAGGATGCGGCTAATGGTGCTGTTGCTGACACCATAACGGCTTGCCAGGGTTGATGTGGTCTCCCCTGGTTGCCGATAGAGCTGCAACATTTCCTGCTTATCAGAATCAGACAGTTTTCGAGAGGTCATGCTTTAGGCTACGGATAGAACAAGCCACTTGCCTCATTCTATGCTGAACCGCCATCAATCTGAGGACAATTGCTGCATTGAAGGGAAAGTAGACACATCATTTGCAGTCGTTCGCAGTTTGGCTAACGCGATCATGTTGAAAGGGCAGATCGTCGATCGTTGTCCTATAACGAGGCACGTCTGCGCCCACTCGATCGACTACGGGCACGGCTTGACAGATCATGCTCCAGCGCAGCGCCAATGCCAAACAGCACACCGCTAAACACCCAAAACACCTCTAAAAAGCCGCCACTTTGATAATTTGGTATGTACGTTGTTGTGTACTTGAACCAAATGTCCGCAATATAAAGCGAAAAGGCAGCGGCGGCAATCATACGCCAGGATTGAGCAAACCGTCCGCCCCAGAAGGCTAGCAGCAGTGTCGTTGCAAGAATCAATAGCAACACATCGCAAACAATGTAAAAACCATTGACGTAGGACTTCAGCGGGTCCAACACATTCTCTAGGGATTTAACCCATCCTGGTGGCTCTACTTTCGGCGCAGCAAGAGCGGCTGGAGCCGTTGGGGTTGCGGCTTCAACAGTGAGCGCATTCTTATCCGCAGCCGCAGGCACAGGTGCAACGGCAGGTGGTGTTACAGGAGATGCCACAGCAGCAGGCTTTGGTTTGGCGGCAGGCGCAACTTTCGGACTGGCTTTGACTACAGGCTTCGTCGTTGGTCTGGTTGCAGGAGCAGTCTGTGCCGCAACAGGCTGTATCAGCAAGGATTGGGTCACGTTGCCACCTGCAGGGGGTGAAGAAACAAACCATGCAATTACAATGCTAATGGCTGCAATAATCGCGACGACTCCCCACTGCCACATCTCCAGACTCAAACGTCTAGAAGAAACCGCTAAAATGATGCCCAGAATCAGAAAAATATAGGTCAGGATGTAGAAAAAATCGCCGGGTGAAACGGCAGCATCCTGTCCAAGTACTGTTTCCCAATAGAAGAACAGCAGTCCACCCAGGAAATAGAACGATACCCCCAGCCCAATGCAGAGCCAGACATTACGACCACTAACAATCTGTGGGCTACGCCAGTTTCTGAAACAGAGCCATGCTGCTGTTAAATAAGCCACTTCTTCAAAAACAGTGGTGCCGATCGCATACCACTGTGGTCGGTCTTCTCCTGGTAACGACACGCTAAAGAGTAGAAAGAAGAGAAGCGCCAGCACTGCCCAGACAATTTGAGCCAGGACGAGCGTCTGTACCGAGGGGAACGCTTTGGGAGAGCTAGATGATTTGTCCAAGGAACTGCCTACCAAACTTCAAAAGGGTGACGAACATGGGCTGTTGGACAGATGACTCAACAAGGGTGCCTGCTGCAAGACTCGCATCGTAATCGAAAGTAGCAGCGATGACGCAAAGCGGGAACATTTCTTCAAGCTCATAGCCAGACGACGTTGCTTTTTAGAACAGCTGCTAGCGCCACATTTTACCTAAAGGTGACTGATTGAGCCAAGCCTGAAAAACCGTGCGATCGTTGGGTGAAAGATCTTGCAATGTGTCGATCGCTCGTTCTGCAAACGTAGTATTTCCGAAATACGCTTTTCCTATTCGGTGCAGCTCTTGTAACAGTGTATTGAGATGGTGCTCTTGCCAGGGTGGAATATGAGCCGCATCTAGAGGATCAACCGTCAGCAGATACTTGAGCGCGTCTGGTGAGTCTGCCTGGGGAAAACGCCACTGCTTAAACACCTCGGCAATATCTTTCTGAAATAGCCCTGCCTGACGATTACCTAGCAAATCTTCAATATCAATGTAAAGCGCTTGCAGCATCAGCAGGCACGCCCTGATGTAGATCGGTGTTGCCGCTGCATCTCCTCCACCAGCTTCGGTATCGGCTGCCAGTTGCTCTATGCGAATCTTGCCCCAAACGCTATAACGCTCAGGCTCTTCTAACAGTACACAAGCTTTACCCTGATTATCGGTAAGATCGCGCCAAAATGTTTTGGCATCTTCCTCCTGGCTAGCGTTGAAGACACTAATCAGGCGAAAGGTCTGCCCCTGATAGGTAAGGATCGGGATTTGCTGATCCCGCTTGGGGTGCTGGATACTGGTAATCTCAACATCCTGCCTCTTCAGAATAAACATGACGCTGCCAATTAACTCCTGTCGGGGCTGGGCGTTTGGGCGGGATCATCTGAAACGATCTCGCCAGTGGGAAAAGGAGGTGGTTTGATAAATGCGATAACAGTTAACAATGAGTTGTGACGTTGAGCTAGGAAAACTGTACCTTAATCAATTCCCATTTTTGAATTGCTAATTGACATTGCTGCAAAGATTAAAGTCTTTTAAGGTTGCTAACACAACTTAATGTGTCATAACAAAAGAGTTAAAACGCCGGAACGGGTAATGGGGTAGCTCCGACTAAAGGGCTTTTTGATAAATTGACTAGATAGAAAAGCGTTGATGTCATTAGCTAGCTCCATCAAGGCAATCGCGCAGATAGAGTCAGAGTAGCGCAGAAACCAAAAGTTGAGCATGGTTTATTACCAAAGTCCCAACTGAGTAGTTGAGCTTTGTACCCTAACTGCTGTTTGAGTCTTGGTGTTAGACTGCCTGTGCCTTCAGCTTTTCCCATCGTCTCAGTGCTTTGTCTTAAGTCAATCGTCTGGATCAAGACGATCGCTCAAAAATCAGAGCAGACGTAGGGGGTTCTTGGTTTATGCTGGTCAATATAGCGATACGTCATATAAGGACCCTTAGCTCAGTGGATAGAGCAACCGCCTTCTAAGCGGTCGGTCACAGGTTCAAATCCTGTAGGGTCCGCTTACGTTTCAAGGCTTCTAGCCCTTTGCTGGTAGAGTCGAAAACGACCAGAAACGACCGTAAAAGTAGGGGACATTTAGGGGATGCTAGCAACGCTGTGCTGGCAAGACCTAGCGTCGCACGACTACAGGTGTGCCAATTTTCGCCCAGTTGAACAGCCAGCCAGCGTGATCAACTGCTAAATTGACGCAACCGTGGCTGACGGGCGTGCCAAAGCGGTGGTGCCAATAAGCTCCATGAATGGCATAGTTGCCGTCGTAATACATGGTGTAAGGCACATCAGCAATATCGTAATCAGCGCCTCTCATACGGGCAGAACGATTGCGCGTCTGAATGGCAAATACTCCAGTCTTGGTTGGTGTTGAAGCTTTGCCTGTAGAGATCAGAATGGCGTAGACAGGTGTTTTGCCTTCCCGAGCGATGAGGCGCTGACTGGAAAGATTTACCTCAATCCACCGCTGCTTTGATTGTTCGAGCCGACGCACTGAGGTGGCGATCGTGTTGGTTTGTGCGATCAGCATAGGGGCACTTACGGGCGGCATAGCCTGTGCCGACACAGGCAAGATGGCAGTACCGATAAACACCAACAAACTCAGGCTTTGCTTGAAACTGCGTGGTGGCAACATGATCGTTCGCTCTCTGTAGATTGTTTTATACATTCCTATCTACGGTTTTTCCTGTTTAATGGCTAATGATTGAGCGAGTGTTTAAAGTGGCTTCATGGTCAGCAGCCTCTTTAGCGTTTATGGTTCACAATCTGCTGCCTTAGGGCTAGTAAGACAATGCACTAGCACCTTTGCTTGTTGGGCGATCGCACCCCAGTTGCCGTCCACCACTGCCTGTTTGGGGAATAACTGACCCGAAAGCCCAACGGCGACAGCACCAGCCGCTAAAAACGATTGGGCATTTGCCAACGTGACACCACCTGTGGGAATTAAGGGAATGTTGCCCAACGGTGCTTGCAAGCTTTGAATGTAGGCTGCGCCACCCAACGCCTGCACAGGAAAGACCTTAACGCTGCTTGCTCCTGCCTGCCACGCGCTGACAATTTCGGTCGGGGAAAGGGCACCAGGGATGATAGGTATATTTTGTGCTACGGCGAGTTGGATCAGGCTGGGAGCGACATGAGGCGTGAAGAGAAACTGAGCACCGGCGGTGATCGCCTCTCGAAGCTGCGTTTCGTGCAGTAGCGTGCCTGTTCCGATCGTGCAGTGAGGTAAGTCCTGACGCAGGCGGTCAATGAGTGTCGAGGCGCGATCGCTATTCCAGGTAATTTCAATCAGCCGCATCCCTCCTGCTGCGACTGCCTTTGCCATCTGATAGCCGCTTTCATACTGTGCCGCACGAATCACCGCGATCGCTCGAAACGTTTTTAGCAGGACAAGCCAGTCTTGAGGCATGGTAAGGTATTGCACAAAATAGGTGTAGTGGTCGATCGAGGAGCCGAAATCTACCACACTAAAACCATAGAGCAGTCAGCGATTATACTTAAGTTGTCGATGCCCTAACCAATGCTGTTTAGGAATCTGTAAGCCAGTAGTGTACCAACAAGTTGGGGTTCAACTGGTCTTTTCACGCAAGCTACTCCAGGGTGAAGCCTTCCTGGTTTTGTACCCTATTAGCCGTTTCCCGACCCTTTCAGCCGTTGCTCAAGAGGTTAGCACCAGCCCATGAACTACGCTTTACCAGAAAACGTCTTGCAACTGGCAACCAACCGCCGACCTTTAGAGCGATCGCTACTGACCAAAATTGAAGCGCTTAAAGAGAGGCTGGACACCTTCACCGTCGTTGACTCACAGAGCGAAACGGTTGGGGAAGTACGCAACCTGGTATTGTATAAACGGCAACTTCATTTGGTAGTCGTACAGCCCGATGTGCATTGCCACTGGCGCTTTGTGCTTTTGGGCAGCTCGTTGGTGCAGCGGATCAGCCTGGTTGATCGTACTTTAGTGATGCAGATAACCCAGGCAGATATGAGTTATTTGCCAGAACAGCGATCGATGACGGAGCTTTCTAGCCATAGACATTATGCCAGCACCTTTGCATCTGTGATGGCACCCGTCAGGCAATTGCCAGCATCACCAACGATCGAGCAAGCACCTATGACTTTGCTGGCACCGATCGCGCTACCAACACATGGGAAGGTTAAAGAACCGCTACTCCTTGAGCATCCTGCAACACCCAAAATGGTTGCACAGGTAGTTGATGAGCCAGGTGAGCGAAGCCCCAACAATGCAGCCAACTCAAAGCAGTACGTTACTGCTTACCCTGCTCGTCGTGACAGCGCAACGCATCCTGGTTAGAGCCGCTTAACAGTGGGGGATGCTGAAAGATGAGCTTTGGGTTGCAAGCGTAGAGCCTTCTTAGGACTTACAACTCAAAACTCATATGAACCCGGCAGCTTTTGTTCCTACGTATTTTGAAATTGCGCCATGATTGCGTAGGGTGCTGTTAGCGACAGCGTAACGCACAGAGACATGGGTTAGCGGTGCGTTACAGCGATGCCTAATAGCACTATACAGCTCTACAGCTTGTGCAAGATAAAATAGTGCGAGGTTAATAGCACCCAAAAACTAGGCAGTTACTTTCTCCATTTCAGATGCATACTGCCCTAGCGATGCTGCGCTATTGCATTTTGCACGACGATACAACTCTTTTTGAGCCGCAGAAATATTAGCATCCTCGCCTTTCCAGGCTTCTAGCGCTGCTTGATGAAGCGCACGACCGTAAGAAAAGGTGAGCTTCCACGGCAGTTGGTCTTTGAAAGTAGCATTCATGGCATTGAGATGAGCAGTTGCTACTTCATCGCTCTGCCCGCCAGAGAGAAACGCACAACCAGGAACGGCAGCAGGCACTCGCTCTCGCAAGCACTTGACGGTTAAGCGAGCTACGTCTTCCACACTCGCCTGTTGAGGGCAGTCTTGACCAGAGATAACCATACTCGGCTTAAGAATCATTTGATCAGGTTCGACACCCTGAACGTAAAGTGCATCAAAAACGGCTTTGAGTACATCGTGATGCACGGCATAACTGCGCTCTAGCGTATGGTCGCCATCCATTAGTACTTCAGGTTCAACGATCGGCACCAACCCGCCTTCCTGACAGAGCGCGGCATACCGGGCAAGAGCATTCGCGTTTGTGTCGATACAGCGGTGAGACGGAATGCCATTGCCAATTGTAATGACGGCACGCCATTTCGCAAAACGAGCGCCCATTTTGTAGTATTCGGCAATGCGATCGCGCAAGCCGTCCAGACCTTCGGTTATCGTCTCGTCAGGAGACTTAGCCAGCGGTTTTGCGCCTGCATCCAGCTTAATACCGGGGATGATGCCAGCTTCTAGCAGCAACTTGGTGAACGGCTTACCATCCTTTGTTGCTTGGCGAATCGTTTCGTCGAATAGAATCACGCCGCTTAAGAACTCACCAATGCCAGGAGTGGTAAAGAGTGCTTCGCGGTATGCCCGTCGCTTTTCTTCTGTTGTAGGAATGCCGATCTTTTCAAAACGCTTGTTGGCTGTACCGTAGCTTTCATCAGCCGCCAGGATGCCTTTACCCGGAGCGACCATTGCCTTTGCTGTGGCGATTAATTCTTGGGTATACATGGTTTGAACCTCTGTCGGGGGCAATGCATCAGCAGAGCTAGCCAATGCTTCTTAAGCCTAGCTAATCTTGCAAAATCCTTCCGTTTGCTGCATTACTCTTGAGCAGTCAGCAGTCAATGTAGAGTGTACGGCTTAAAGCTCAAGTCTGAAAGCTAATACAGCGTCAAGGTTTACCAGTTAGAAAGATTTACCCATATGGTTTAAGAGAAATTAGGCGAATAGCGAGAAGGCTTTCATCCCTGTCTCGGAGCGTAGAGCGATAGAATGGGAAAGATTATTTTTTCCTGTCTCTATGCCCGATCGCGCCAACGGTTCCAAGACTAACGGTTCTAAACAGACTGTAGCGGAGTCACATGATGGTCATCCTGCCAGTCATGCTGTTGCTCAAAATACGATTCGCATTCGAGGGGCACGACAGCATAACCTGAAGGATGTTGATCTAGAGTTGCCGCGCGATCGCCTGATCGTGTTCACAGGTGTATCTGGCTCTGGCAAGTCATCCCTGGCTTTTGACACCATTTTTGCCGAAGGGCAGCGGCGCTATGTCGAGTCGTTAAGTGCGTATGCCCGCCAGTTTTTGGGACAGGTGGACAAGCCCGATGTTGATGCGATCGAGGGCTTAAGTCCCGCCATCTCGATCGACCAGAAATCTACGTCGCACAACCCACGCTCAACCGTTGGTACTGTCACCGAAATTTATGACTATCTGCGGCTGCTGTATGGACGGGCAGGCACGCCTCATTGCCCTCACTGCGATCGCGCCATTTCGCCCCAGAGCATTGACCAGATGGTCGATCGGGTGATGGAACTGCCTGATCGCACCCGCTTTCAAGTGCTTGCTCCCGTTGTCCGTGGCAAGAAAGGCACCCACAAAAAGCAGATATCCAGTCTGGCAGCCGAAGGCTTTGCGCGGGTTCGCATCAACGGCGAAGTGCGAGAGCTGAGTGACTCGATCGATCTAGATAAAAACCAGTCGCACACGATCGAGATTGTGGTCGATCGCTTAATTAAAAAAGCGGGCATTGAAGAACGACTGACGGACTCCCTTGGTACCTGTCTGAAGCATTCTGGCGGCATTGCGGTAATTGACATATTGCAGGAGGAGTCAGCCACAAAAAGCCAGGATTCCGGTAGCAATGTGGTCGAACTCCCCACTGGCAAAGCCCTTCGTGCGGCTGAGAAAGGTGGCGACTATGGCACATCTGCTCCTACGCCCCAAGCCCCGCCTCCTACGCCCCTCGTCTTTTCTGAGAACTTCGCCTGCCCTGAACATGGCGCAGTGATGGAAGAACTGTCGCCTCGCTTGTTTTCCTTCAACTCGCCCTATGGAGCCTGCCCTGCCTGCCATGGCTTGGGTAGCCATCGCAAATTTTCGGCAGAGTTGGTTGTGCCGAACCCGGACTTGCCTGTATATGCGGCGATCGCGCCCTGGTCAGACAAAGACAACACTTACTATCTCTCGCTGCTCTGTAGTGTGGCGGCAGCATTTGGCTTCGATATTCAAACGCCCTGGAGCCAACTCACCGACGAACAGCATCAGGTGTTGCTGCATGGCTCAAAGGAGGCGATTTGGATTGAGGTGGATTCTCGCTACCGCCAGAATAAGGGCTACCAGCGTCGCTATGAAGGCGCTTTGCCATTGCTAGAAAAGCAATACCAGGAAGCTAACTCAGATACTTACAAGCAAAAATTGGAGCAATATCTGGTTGATCAGCCTTGTGCAGACTGTCAGGGCAAGCGGCTCAAACCAGAAGCGCTGTCGGTGCGGTTGGGACAATTTCAAATTGCTGACTTAACGAGCGTCTCCATTCGTGATTGTCTGAATCAGGTGAACAGCATTGAGTTGAGCGCACGGCAGGCACAAATTGCTGATTTGGTCTTGCGTGAGATCAAAGCCCGCTTGCAGTTTTTGCTGGACGTAGGGCTGGAGTATCTCTCTCTCAACCGCACGGCGATGACGCTTTCAGGCGGTGAGGCGCAGCGTATTCGGCTCGCAACGCAGATTGGCTCTGGGTTAACTGGTGTGCTCTATGTGCTGGATGAACCCAGCATTGGGCTGCACCAGCGAGATAACGCTCGCCTGCTAAAGACGCTGACCCGTCTCCGCAATCTGGGCAATACGCTGATCGTTGTAGAGCACGACGAGGAAACGATTCGGGCAGCTGACCACATTGTCGATATTGGTCCCGGTGCTGGTGTCCATGGTGGACGGATTGTTTCACAGGGCAGTCTGGAAACGATGCTGAATACGCCGGATTCGCTGACAGGGGCTTATTTGTCAGGACGAGAGGTGATTGCTACCCCTGCCCAGCGTCGATCGGGCAATGGTCGCGCTCTTAAAATCCGTCATGCCTACCGCAATAATCTTAAGCACGTTGACGTTGATATTCCGCTTGGTGCTCTCGTTTCGGTTACAGGTGTCTCTGGCTCTGGCAAATCGACGCTGATTAATGAACTGCTCTATCCCGCTTTGCAAAATCACTTTGGCAGCAAAATTCCGCAGCCAAAGGAAATGGAGCCAATCGGTGGTTTGAGTGCACTTGACAAGGCGATCGTGATTGACCAGTCGCCGATCGGTCGCACCCCACGATCCAATGCTGCTACCTATACGGGTACATTCGATATCATCCGTGATGTCTTTGCTGAGACGATCGAAGCAAAAGCCAGAGGTTATAAGCCGGGTCAGTTTTCCTTTAATGTCAAGGGCGGACGCTGCGAAGCCTGTGGCGGTCAGGGTGTGAATGTCATCGAAATGAACTTCTTGCCTGACGTGTACGTGCAGTGTGAGGTGTGCAAAGGTGCCCGCTACAACCGTGAGACGCTTCAGGTGAAGTTTAAAGGGAAGTCGATCGCTGATGTCTTGGGTATGACCGTCGATGAAGCGTTGGAGTTTTGCAAAAACATTCCTCAGGCAGCAGCACGGTTGCAAACCCTGGCAGATGTGGGTCTGGGTTACGTCCGGCTCGGACAAACCGCACCGACCCTTTCTGGTGGCGAAGCGCAGCGGGTCAAACTAGCGACTGAACTCTCGCGTCGTGCCACAGGCAAAACGTTGTATCTCATTGATGAGCCAACGACCGGACTGTCGTTTTACGATGTTCACAAGTTGCTAGATGTGCTGCAACGACTGGTAGATAAAGGCAATACCGTCCTTGTTATCGAACACAATCTAGACGTAATTCGCTGCTCTGACTGGATTATTGACCTAGGACCCGAAGGCGGCGATCGGGGCGGCGAAATCATTGCTGTCGGTACTCCTGAAGACGTTGCCGAGCACCCGCACTCCTACACAGGGCACTACCTGAAGCAGGTGCTACAGCAATACCCCCCTGTACCTGTAACGGCTTAAAGCCGTTTGCCAAGACCGACATTAGGCATGACGATTCGCTTCTTCCTGGAGCCAAGTGTCAACTGGCTGTCCATCTTTGCGGCGGAGTTCAATTTCGACAACCGTGACCTGCCCTGATCCCGGTGGAGCAGGTTTTTGGTGAAACAAAATGTCGTAAGCGGTAGGGTCTTCGTTACGCTCCTTCAGCCAGTCCTGCACTTTGAGAGTGGCAAAAAACGCTTGCCCCTGCTCAAACATTCGAGTAACCTCCATCTGGAGCGTAAACGGATTAATCCGGGGCATTGTCCATCCTCATCATGTGGCGCGCTTATTGTAACTCACAGACCACAGACGCATCTTAGGAGCTGTATGAGTTGGCTGGTTTAGAGAGTAAACCTAACAACGGACCGAGAATGGCACCAAAGACAAAGCCTCCTGCGTGTGCCCAGTAAGCCACACCGCCGCTCTCCATGCCGATATTCATCGGCGCTTCCAAGCTAGCCAAGCCATAGAGAGCTTGCTGTAGAAACCAGAAGCCTAGAAACGCAAAAGCCGGGACACGAAACGTCCAGAAGAAGAAGCCAAGGGGAATCAGGGTCAAAACTTCTGCTTTGGGAAAGCGTAGGATGTAGGCTCCCATGACACCCGCGATCGCGCCACTAGCACCTAGCGATGGTACGGATGAGCCAGACGAGACAAACCACTGAGTCAGTGCTGCGAGTGCCCCACACGCTAAATAAAAGATTAAATACTTGACGTGCCCTAACCGATCTTCAACATTATTGCCAAAAATCCAGAGAAACAACATATTGCCAGCAACGTGCAAAAAGCCGCCATGCAGAAATTGGGATGTAAATAAGGTGAGCCACTCTGGGAACGGCTGGGCTGACAGTTGACCTGAAAAACTGGCGGTTAGCTCTCTAGGAACCACTGCCCACACACGAAAAAACTGCTCAAGCTGTGGGGGTGACAGACTGAGTTCGTACAAAAACACCAAAATGTTGGCGGCAATTAACGTATAGGTTACAAACGGAGTAATGCTCGTTGGATTATTGTCGCGCAGAGGAACCACTGATTTTTCCTTGTAATGAGGTAGGACAGGAGATGGCGTACTTTGGTCAATGATCAAGCGCTTTAGGAGCTGGTCTTAAAAGTGTTTTTGATCGGTCTGAATAAAGTAAAGCAAAACAACATAGCTATCGTTCCAGCGCTCAATGAAGCGTTTGGTAGCATTTTGCAACTCTATTAAACGTGCACTACATCAATACGTTGTAAAAAATACGTTTGTGAAAATGCTTCAGTGAACAGCATGACATTTTAGAGCTTCTCAGACATCCTCTCAGGATAGATTGCTAAGTTATAAAACATTGACTGCCTTACCAAAACACAGCGCCTTTACCATCGCCTACAGAAGCGGAAAGAAGCTTGATCACTACCCTTTTCTAGTGAGAGAGACTTAGAACTGAAGCAGTCGTGCCAGTACGAAGGATATGTAAGTACAAAAAAGCTCCCTTGATAATTTCAAGAGAGCTTAAAGCCTATGTAGCATTCGTTGATCGAACAATTTTGCTGCTTTAACAGAGCACAAGTTCGATCATTGCCCAGTGATAATACATAACGCGCATTAGTAGATGCCTACCATCCCTGTTGCGATTGCTCCAAGACATAGGTAGCTACATCTTCAATCTGCTCTGCGCTTAAACGTCCACCAAAGGCAGGCATGGCATTTTTGCCTTTTGCAACCTGATGCTTAATTGCGTCTAGAGATGCCATCTCGTACTTCTCCAGAGCCTCTTTTTTTAAAGTCTTATTAGCAAGAATGACATTATTACCGCCCATGTGACAGGCAGCGCAATTAGCGTTAAAAAGTTTTTCACCGTTCACAAGGTTTGCTGCCTGTGCCGGAGAGCCTGCCATGCTAAAGATAAAAACGATCGTCGCCAGTAGCGCGATCATCGACAGTCTCTTCAAGCCGTTTCTCCTCTATCTGGATTTTAATATCCCACTCGTTTAGCTGGGCATTGAGTAACGGGTTCACGTAGACAAGGCGGCTTTAAGCGTCATCTTGCTTGCTGTGCGATCGCATGACAAAAAAGCTGGAACTACCTGCCGCATTCTGGGTAGATAGTTCCCGTTGCTTCGCGGAATTAGCCTTCAACCGTCAGTTTGCCAATCATGCCAGCACCTCGGTGAGGAGCGCAGAAGTAAGAGTATTCACCAGCCGCAAGATCTTTAGGGATGGTCAACTCATAACCTTTGCCAGGAGCCATTTCAAGCTGAGGATGGGAAAGAGATTTTGCCAAATCCTTGTCTTTGCCAGGAATTGCTTTGTCGTCGAAGATGACGTTGTGGGGAGGCACTTTGTTAACAACCCAGTTCACAGTATCACCAGGTTTGACGGTTAGGTTAGCGGGTTGGAAGACTAGCAGACCGTTATCAGCGCCCATTTTAACTGTATAAGTCTCAGCTGCTGCGGGAGCCACTGACGTAAAAAAGCTACCAACAACAAGCAGGGCAGCCAGCACGGTGAGGCAGAGGCTTTTCGTAACAAAACGGATTGATTTCATAGCTCTCTTAGTGATTTAAGCGCACTTACATCTATGGATCTTAAACCATATCTACGACAGCGCGTCGAAGAATCTAAACAGTGATGGAGAGCAAGCGATGAGACTTTATGCCTTTACAATCCTCTGAGTCATTGCACATCCTTAAACTAAGGACGTTAGAGGGTGTAGCTTACTCATCCTGAAAAATTGCGCCGCCCCATCCGGGTGCAGTTTGCGCTGCTCTCAGCACAAAACCTGCCAGACTTTCTACCTGCGCTTGCGACAACCAGCTTTCAGGTACTTGGCGGCATAAAAATGTTTCTTCAGTGCCGTCGTAGGTCATTGGTTGCCGGAAGTAAGCAACCAGGCTGCTCACGTTATCGCGTCGTGGTGTTGCGCCCTGTAACGTTGCTAGCGCTAACGACACAGTGGGATCCGGTAAGGTTGCTCCACCCACATGACAGTTAAGACAATTGCGCTCAAAGAGTTGCTTGCCAGCTGACAGTTCTTCTGCCGCAAACAAGCGAGTGTTGCCTTGTTCATCCAGTGCCAGTGGAATAGGCTCAGTGACGCGCAGGTAGCGTGTTACATAGGCATCACCGGCAGCATAAGCGGGTAACACACTGGTGAAGAGTGAACCCATAGCAATAACCAGAACCAGTAGACGAACCCAAAGAGAGCGTTGCATCTGTAAAATTCCGCTTGAATGAACTCTCGCTTGAACAAAAAAGACTTTAGACATTTAAACTCTAGACACTCGATCGGTCTATAAGTTTGATGTCTAAAGTCTTACCGTAGAAGAATGTGAGGCAGTGATGCCTAATCGCTTAATAGTAAATCTTGCCGCCGCCCCACTTGTCGCCAACCACTTTAGGCTGAAGCAAAATGTGACCCGCGATCGCAACCAGGTCGTCTTCCGTCAGGTTACGCATTTCGGGGAAGTTGTCTTTACTCTTAAGGCTAGGATGCACTTCGGCGATCGACTGTGCACCATCGTAGGTGGTGGGGTCTTTCATGTAGTCCACCAAAGAAGCCACCGTGTTACGGGGTGGTGTTGCTAGCGCCAATGATTCTGGCTCAAGACCAACATTAGGGTCTGTCTTGGTCACGCCACCAGCATGACACTGGGCACAGGCATACTGAAACAGGCGCTTTCCTTCTTTCACCTGCTTGAGACTCAGCTCAAGCGTTCCACCTTTGTCATCAAGGGGAATTGTACGAATTGCTGCATCCAGTTCAGCCGCCGAGACGTTGCCGACAAACATCTGAAAGGCGAAGAATACAGTGGCTACAACAAGCCAGATGTACCTTTTAAGCATGGTTCTCCTTACTGTGGCTCAGATATTGGGGTTATTAAGAGGATTACCAGACTCCATCAACTGCACCTGGATGCCTCAAAGCACACTCTTCAAAGCACACTTAGCAGCAGTAGCCCAGGTCATAATTTCAGCCGTACCAAAAGCACAAGCCTTAAAGAATGAGAATCATAGCCTTCACATTCACCAAAGCCAGACGGGTCTGGGGTCTAAAATGAATTCCTTTCTGATTGTACAGGCGAAGTGTACACGCTACAGAGCGGTCAAAGTTCTTCACACGTACTGCTGTCGCCTAGTGCCTGACAGCGATCGCCCATAGCCGCGATCGCTCTACAGAACAACTGTGACAACACAACGCTCTTATGCCTCTGGTGCCGTGATACTAAATGGGCGAGCCTCTGGCAAATGGGTGGGTAAGTGCGTGGGCGAGGCGGAGGGCTGATGTAAGCGGATAAGTTGAGCCAGCGTTTTTTTGAGCTGAGTCCGAGGCACGATCGCGTCTACAAAGCCATGTTTCAGCAGATATTCTGCGGTTTGGAAATCATCGGGCAGCTTTTCGCGTAAGGTTTGTTCGACCACTCTGCGTCCAGCAAAGCCGATCGTTGCCTTTGGTTCTGCCAGAATAATGTCACCCAACATGGCAAAGCTAGCGGTAACGCCGCCTGTCGTAGGGTGTGTAAGGACGGGGAGGTAAAGCAGGCGGGCAGCACGATGACGTTCTAAAGCGCCAGAGATTTTTGCCATTTGCATCAGGCTGAGCATCCCTTCCTGCATTCTGGCTCCGCCTGAGGCGCAAATAATAATGACTGCAAGCCGTTCGCGGGTGGCACGCTCGATCAAACGAGTCAATTTCTCACCAACTACAGAACCCATGCTGCCGCCCATAAAGCGAAAATCCATCACGCCCAGCGCAACTGGCAATGTATCAAGCTGACCAACGCCAGTTTGAACAGCATCTAAAAGTTTGAGCTTATCTTGGGTTTCACGGAGCCGATCGCTGTAAGGCTTGCGATCGCGAAACTTAAGGGGATCGGTAGCATACAGCCCTTCGTCAATGGCAATCCAGGTGTTGGGATCAATCAGTTGACGAATACGCTCGTCGCTGTAAACCCGAATGTGGTGATTACACTCTAAGCAAACCATTTGATTAGCACGTAGGTCTTTGGTGTAGGTCAGCACATCGCACGCCTCACACTTTGCCCAAAGCCCATCGGCAATCTCTCGTTCCTGACGATCTTTGCTGATAGGACCAGCTTTTTGCCGATTAGCGAACCAATCAAATAATGACATAGGTGCGGTAGTTCCTTACTTTTTGACTACCTGTCCATACCTAAGTCAGCATTCTAAATCTGCGATCGGAACGCGAACAGATAGCCTGATTTTACAAAGCTTTTATTTTAAGACTTGACGGAGCAACCTTTAGTTGCCGATTGATCATAGCAGGTTACTCGCTTGTTTCTGTTTTCTCCTCAACGGGTCTCAGTAAGTTAAGTGCTGTTTGTTCGTCCTCTATAAGCACTTGCAGAGCAGCCGGACTTCCCTGCCCCATATAAAGACCAAGACCGAGCGCTACAAGGCGGGTGGGAATGTCATGCGCCATCAGCACCTGCTGCATTAGTTCCGCTTCCCAGCGCAGGTTTGTGGTGCTTACCGTCACCCATGTCTCGTTTGTATCAGCATCTTGTGAAGTTCTGGTAAGCGCTTCGAAGAAGCGGGTTACTTCGGTACGGAGTCTTTTTAATGTCTTTAATGACACAACGTTAATTCTACTGAAAGCTGGGAATGCTAAAAATGACACCAAGAGCGGCACGGTGATATGGACGGCATCACAATTTCAGGATTGGTAGGTTCCTCTCAACATGACGCGATCGCCGATGATTCGCTAAAAGACGAAGACAATGCAGCGTGGGTAATGGAGTTAGAGCCTTGCATCCGTGATGAGTGGATCGAGCGGATTAGCTGGATTCGGCTGATTGATCGACTGGCTGAAAATGAACTGGTAGATTCTGATAGTGCTGAATTTCGCAAATTTTACGCTGGTTGGAAATGGCTTTTACTTTGGGGGCAGGTTAAATCTGGATGTGCCTATACAGACGTATTGAACTGTATCTATACACGCTGGTTTGGCACTTCTAACCCGTTCGATCGCTTCTCGATTTGGTCATGGAACCGCTACCTAAAAGCGATCGAGCGCTACCACGGTCATAATCTCGTTATTGATACTCTTGATCAGTATGAGGTCATGCTCAAAGATTTGGGTGGAGCTTTTTTTCAAGTCCTCCCCTTTCTATCACAGAACTATTGGCAACCTGCCTGCTACTTCGGTGCCTTAGACCAGTTCTTTAACAACCTGCGCGATATGCAGGAGGATGCACAACGCGGCATTTGTTACATTCCCGAAGCCACGCTAGCCCAGTTTGGTGTCACACGAGAAGAGATCATCCAGCAGACTGCTTGCCAGAACCCAGGTTATGCAAAGATGATGCAGTTTTTGCTTGATCACTACCTCAAAAGGCTAAAACAGAAAGCGTATCCCCTCCTAATAGCAGAGGATTTGCACTCGTCATGGGCAATCTTGCGGGATTGGTCGGTGCATCGCTACCACCGAATTGAGCGCATTTTTCGCGACTGTAATTTTGACTACACTCAGTTTCCACAACGGTACTGGTCTGAGGTGCAGCAAGATTTGCCAGTGCTCATTGTTCAGCTTCGGCAGCAGCAACAGCAGTATGCTCATAGTCCAGTCAAGCGCTGTCCGCATCGAAGCGTCTTAACGGTGCTATCCCCACTGGAGACGATCGGTCGCAACGTGATCAAAGCTGCAAGTATGGTACTAAGCCGTCCCGTCTTTTCGGGGCAGCAATCCAGCTAATTGTCTGTGCTAGCTACACTAAGGCAGCGCTCAAGGAATTAAAGGCTATGGGTCTATCGTTAAATCAACTGCTAGGACGTGCAGTGGCGATCGCGGCAACCGCGCACCAAAACCAGTTGGACAAAGCGAACGCACCGTACATTTTGCATCCACTGCGGCTATTGCTACGCGGACAAACGCCATTGGAACAAATTGTAGCTGTGCTGCATGATGTGGTAGAAGATTCGGACTGGACGCTAGAACAGCTTGCGGCTGAGGGCTTTCCGTCCGAGGCGATCGCTGCCTTGGACTGTCTCACACGGCGATCGGACGAAAGCTACGACGACTTTATGGATCGCGTGCTGACGAATCCCCTTGCTATGCGGGTCAAGCGCTACGACCTGGAAGACAATATGACGCTTACCCGTATGGCGGTGCTGACTGCAAAAGATACGGAACGGTTGCAGCGGTATCACGCTGTCTATCAACGCCTGCTGCAAGTGCTAGAGACTTAACCGTTAAGAGACAATAGCGCCTTTCTTCTGCCTCCTACCTTCCGCCTCCTGCCCTCTGCCTTCCACCTTCTAAAGCAAACCGATCGCGTGTAATGGACCACGACCCATAAAGATCTCTAGCAGCACGGCAAGAATACCCACCATGGCAAGGCGACCGTTCCAGACTTCTGCCGAAATGGTCATACCCCATTCCCAGCGCTCTGGCGGATACATCTTCACTTGCTTCTCTGGATGCATGACTTGAGCCAGCTTCAAATGTGGGGTGTTGAACGCTTCTATCACCAGATCTGCCAGGTCATTGATAAACCCAGGATGTGTATTGAGAGCAGGAACGCGATGGAAGTTTGCAATGCCTGCTTCTTCTGCCAGTTCCCGATACTCCATATCAATTTCTTGCAGCGTTTCAATATGTTCTGAAACGAAACTAATCGGCACAACTGCGAGATCTTTGACGCCTTGCTCGGCAAGTGCTGTCAGCGCATCATCGGTGTAAGGCTGAAGCCATTCCACAGGACCCACACGGCTTTGATACGCCAGCACATGGGGGTTGGGTCGGTTCAAGGTCTTCATGATAAGCGCAACGCACGCTTCGATTTCACGTTGATAAGGGTCGCCAGCTTCTTCGACGTAGCTAACAGGCACTCCATGAGCGCTGAAGAAAACGTGAACTTTGTCGGGTTCAGGAAATTGATCTAACTCTTTGGCAATTAGGTCTGCCATTGCTTGAAGGTAACCGGGGCGATCGTACCAGGAGGGAATCGCGGTGTAGTCGATTTGCGAGAGGCTGGGGTCTTCATTCCAAATTTGCTCTAGCAACCGAAAGCTGGAGCCACTCGTACTAATGGAAAAATGAGGATAGAGCGGCAGAATCACCAGGCGATCAACCCCATCACGCTTAATACGGGCGATCGCTTCCTCAGTGTAAGGATGCCAATAGCGCATACCGACATAGACATTGGCATCATGCCCCTTTTGCCGAAGCTGTATCTGGAGTGCTTCCGCTTGTTCATCTGTGATCCGTCGCAACGGTGAGCCGCCGCCAATTTGCTGATAGTTTTCCTGAGATTTTTTTGCCCGCGTTGTCGAAATCAACCAGGCAAGCGGGCGTTGCAGCCAGGGAAACGGCAACCGAATAATTTCCGGATCGGAAAACAAGTTGAACAGAAAGGGACGGACATCTTCCAAATGGTCTGGTCCGCCCAGGTTTAGCAGCAATACCCCAAATCGACCCATAACGGCTACGGCTTTCCCTTGCTCTCAGGTTTGTAACTGATTTTAACCTTTGTGCGGGACAAGGTAGAGTACAGAATTTACAGATCGAGTTTTTTCTGGCGGAGTTTCAAGCAAACTGTTGACAGTAAGAGTGAAGTTGAGCGGTCTGGGAAGCGACGATCGTCCCTTTAAAATAGAGAGCATCTACGCCACGTTCACGACTTGCTACTAAAACGCCGATTATGACCGATGTTGCTGCGATCGATGACCGCCTGCTTCAGCTTAATCAACGCCTGAAAGCAGCACAGATGGGCTTTCAGATTGAGCGACGAGGACAAAAACTGAGTTTGCGCGGTCTGTTGCCCCCGCGCCCTGGTAGCTTGCGGCTTAAACCATCGCAGCAGCGGTTGAGCTTGGGCTTGCCAGCCACGCCTGCTGGGTTAAAGCAAGCAGAACAAGCGGTGAAGGTGCTCGCTGCACAACTCATTCAAAATACGTTTGACTGGCGCAACTACGACAGCGGCATGGGTTGGGGGCGACTGGATCAGATGGGTCTGTCGCAGCAAATACAAGCCTTTGCACAGGACTTTCTCGCGGAGGCATCACGAGTGCAACAGCCTGCTTCTGCCAAAACGACTTGGGAGAAGGCGTATGCCCCGTACTACCGCAAGCTAGAGGCGATCGCGCAGGCAAATCCTCAGTTGAGCTTAGTAGAAGCGATCTACGCAACAGTGCGTGCTACAGAAGATAATTCTCGCAGTCGTCAGGTTTGCTGCACTGCCTTGAGCGCCCTTGCAACGTTTCTGCACATCGAACTTCCTACTGATCTGAAAATCTTCTGGGGCAGCTACGGCGCAAGCCAAACACAAGCCCGTACCTTACCGTCAGATGAACTAATCGCTGCAACCTGGGAGCAAATTCCCAATGTGGGCTGGCAGTTTGTCTATGCCGTTATGGCAACCTACGGCTTGCGAAACCATGAAGTTTTCTTCTGCGACTACTCAGCGTTACTTCAAGGCAAACCAGAGGCTGTTATCCGCGTCCTCAACACTACTAAAACTGGCACTCATGATGTGTGGCCTTTCTACCCCGATTGGGTCGAACACTTTAACCTGCGATCGCTTCAACTCCCAACCATTCAAACCGATCTCACCCAGACCACACTCCAGCGCATTGGGCAGCGCGTCACGTCGCAATTCCGGCGCTATGAGTTGCCCTTCTCGCCATACAATCTGCGCCACGCTTGGGCAGTTCGCACTATCCACTTTGGCTTGCCAGATACCGTTGCCGCTCGCATGATGGGGCACTCCGTTGCAGTGCATACTCGCACCTACCATCAATGGCTTACGCATCGCGATCAGCAGCAGGCTGTGGAGACAGCGTTGAATCGGAGCCAGTTTGCTGCGCCGGGAGTAGGGAGTAGGGAGTGGGGAGCGGGGCGTAGGGAGTGGCAAACGGTAAAAGGCTAAAATCAGAACCTGTTCAAAATTCAAAGCTTCTCTTCCGCTTCCTCTGCTCCCCATGCTTCCCTAGCTTCCTTGCTCCTTAACCCTCACCTCCTATGGCAACCATTCTTAGAGATTGGAGTTATCAATATCAGTGGCTCTACGATGGCTTTTCGCGGTTGGCAGCGTTGAGCGTGGGTGGAGAGCGGCGGTTTCGGCAATTAGCGTTAGAAGGGGTGGCGATCGCCCCTGAAACCAGCGTTCTCGACTTGTGCTGTGGGAGTGGGCAGGCAACGAAATTTTTAGTAGAGCGATCGTGCCATGTGACTGGACTGGATGCTTCGCCACTGTCGCTGCGACGTGCTCAGAAAAACGTGCCTCAGGCGAACTATGTCGAAGCCTTTGCAGAGGCGATGCCGTTCCCTGACAACCAGTTTGATGTAGTGCATACTAGCGTGGCACTGCATGAAATGGAGTCACAGCAACTTCAGCAAATCTTGAAGGAAGTACATCGTGTCCTTCGACCTGATGGTGTTTTCACACTGGTTGATTTTCACAAACCGACCAACCCGCTTTTTGTGCCCGGACTCTCGCTTTTTCTGCTGCTCTTTGAAACGGAAACTGCATGGACGTTGATCAAGTCTGATTTAGCAACGTTATTAGAAGCGGCTGGGTTTCAGCGTGTAAGGCAGACACTTCATGCGGGTGGCAGTCTGCAAGTCATTCAGGTAAAGAAGCGGTCTTAAACTGATGCGTCGAGTTTATGTGCCTAACGATGGATAAAAAAGAGTTGCGAAAAGCGCTTTTGGAGGCTCGGCAGTCGATCGACCCAGACGTTTGGCGGGCGAAAAATAGCCAACTTTGCGACCAGTTGCGATCGTCGTCTCTTTTTACCACCGCTCAGACTGTGCTTGCGTACTTCAGCATTTGTCAGGAACCCGATCTTAGCGAGCTGTTCAAAACCCAAAAAAGCTGGGGCTTTCCGCGTTGCGTTGGCAAAACCTTGCACTGGCATCGCTGGGAACCTCAAGCGCCACTGCCCCTTCAAACTGGTGCTTACGGCATTCTAGAACCGCATCCAGACTCGCCTGTGCTGGAACCAGAGCAGGTGGATTTGCTGTTGGTGCCCGCGATCGCCTGTGACACTCGCGGCTATCGGTTGGGCTACGGCGGCGGCTTTTATGACCGACTGCTAGCGACACCAAACTGGGCAGAAAAACCCACGATCGGCATCGTTTTTGACAGTGCCTACCTGCCTACGCTCCCCGAAGATGGATGGGATCGACCGCTCACAGCCGTTTGTACGGAACAGGGGCTATTCTTCTCGAAGCAGCGGCGGTAACTAACTTCAACGAGCGATCGAATCCATCTTTCAAGCGATTCTTGCTCCAGGCTTGACAGTAGCTGTTAGAAGTAGAGATACTGGTTAACTGACTGTCTATTCCTGCTCGGAACAGGTCAGGCAAAGCAAAAGCCCTTGAATGAGTGATGAGTTCATTTTAAGTGTTGAGTATGAGGCGGTTAGGCTCATGCAAAACTCAGAGCTTAAAATTCAAAACTCTCATCGGCTACCTGTACGGCAACTTCCAGGACTATCTCATGACTTCTTACGCAATTATCGAAGCGGGTGGCATACAGTTACGTGTAGAGCCAGGTCGGTTTTACGACATTAACCGTCTTGCGGCTGAACCCGACTCTCAAATTACAATTGACAAAGTGCTGTTTGTACAAAATGATGGCGACATCAGTGTTGGGCAACCCCACGTAGAAGGCGCAACGGTTGAAGCAACTGTGATGCAGCATCTGCGCGATCGCAAGATCATCGTCTACAAAATGCAGCCCAAAAAGAAAACCCGCAAAAAGCAAGGGCATCGTCAAGAACTAACCCGCTTGATGATTAATAGCATCAGTATTGGTGGTTCTAGCCTCAAAGCGGCAACCAAAGCCGCACCAGCAGCGAAAGCAGCGGCTGCTGAACCTGCAACCGTGTCCGACACCGACGACGCATAGCTACACTCGATTAAGCAGGAGGTTTGGCTGCAATGCTAGACATGACTGCTGTGATCGATTAAGTGGTGTGCATTAGATTTCTGTTAGATAACGACTCAGATTGGGGGAACAATGGCTCATAAAAAAGGTACAGGCAGTACACGTAACGGTCGCGACTCTAATGCTCAACGTCTAGGCGTTAAGCGTTTTGGTGGACAGGCTGTTAAAGCAGGTAATATTTTGATCCGGCAGCGTGGTACTAAAATTCACCCCGGCAGCAATGTTGGTCGTGGTAGTGACGACACACTGTTTGCGCTGATCAACGGTATTGTTACGTTTGAACGCTACGGCAAGAGCAAAAAGAAAATTAGCGTCTATCCGATCGCTGAAACTGCGAGTGCGGAATCTGTGGCAGTCACCGCTTAGTCAACCATTCAGACTCCTTTAAAACTCTCAGCACGAAGCCTTTTGCAAATTGGTTTTATGCTGAGAGTTTTTTATGCGTATGCGTTTAAGAAACCTTGCCGCCGCGAAACCCGTAGCCTTTGACGAGGTAATAGTTTTTGATCCAGATGCCAAAGCGCACGATCGCGATCGTAGTTTGTTCTGAGGTGCGATCAAACTGGGCGAGCAATTCTGGTTGTAACGGATGCCAATCATCTGACAAAAGCAGCGCATTGCGACCCTTGAAGGGGGCATCATTGGTATACCAAAAGTCAAATTGATCAACGCGATCGGAAATTGCCATTACCGTTTTATCGTTAAGCTGATACGCCAATGCTGATGCCGAACGATAGTCTGTCGTAGCTAAAAAACGATTGCGACCGACTGCTTCAGTTTCTGTTTTAATCGCCGCTTCAATCTGTTCCCAACCGAACAACATCCGTGAATCTGGATCACTCTCTTTGTCAAAAAAGGCTGACAGCGGCAGGACACTGTAATGAAGCACTAACAATGTTGCGAATAATAAACCATAACATTGGGCGGCAACAAAAAGACGCTTTGGCAAGGCATGAGAGGCTGAAGACGTAGAGGTTGAAGCTTGCAAATTGTTAGTTAAGCCTCTGCCTTTGCTGACCGCTGACTGCTGACCGCTGACCGCTCCAAAAACAGCAGGCAGCAAGGGAAACAGCAATAAATAAGCCGTAATATTCCAGTAGTAAAGTGCAGCAGACAGTAGCGAAATGATTGTAAGCGCTACGGTAGAGAGAATGAACACCCAAAACGCAACTGTTGGATAAATTGAGCGGATTTTGCTCTGTTGCATTGAACCTTTTAAGCCACGAAAGAAACCTAAACAAATGATGGGTGAAACGAGCAGAACTGAGAACAATAAGAAGTTGAAAAAAGGCGAGAATCTAAGGCTAAAGTTGTTCGCTCCAACACTACGATCGACATAGTAACGAAACGACTGAAAGTCATTAAAAAGATTCCACAAAAAAATAGGAATTAAGGCTGTAAGTGTGATTGCGCCTGCCAAATAGAGGCGGAGATCGCGCCATAAAGGACGCAAGCGTTTGTCTACAATCAGCGTTGCCACAAAGCCTAACATGACAAAAACAGCATTGTACTTAGACAAAAGAGCTAGCGCGATCGTGCCTGCCGCACCGTATAAACGCCAGCTTTCGCCCGTACCATTTTCGATATAGCTATCTAAAAAGCGGATAAAGAGATACGTCGATGCTAACGAGAGCGTAATCAACAAATGGTCATGCCATGCCAGCGCTAGAAACAAGAAATACAGCGGTGAGGACAGCACCAATAGCACTACCAACCAAAAAGATTGCTGGCTTTTCTCACTGTAGAGATAGCGAATGATTTGATAATATGTGTAGAAAAGAATTGCATTACTTAACAGATTGGGAAGCCGTAGTACGAACGTAGAACGTCCCAGTACTGCTGTAAATAACCCTTGCACCCAAGCTTCTAGTGGTGGATGATCGTAGTAAGATAGCGCGGGATACTGCCCCCATAACCAGTAATATGCCTCATCAGGATTGGGAAAAGTGGCGAACCAAAAGACTAAGCGCAGCAGAATAAAAGCAAGGAGAAACGGCAAGAACGATCGCGGCATGGATAATTCGTCTCAAGCATCTGCACGCATTATGCCTGTTTAACTGATTCAGGATGGCAAATGGCTGCGATCATTATCCCTCCTCAAAAAAACGCCTGCGTGGTTTACGCAAGCGTTTCGTTCAGAGCAGCAATGATGTCTAATGAAATCAGTTTAGTTGTTAAGGAGAACCGTTTCTTTCTCCTTCATCACCAGTGGCGTTTCAATCAGTTTTTCGGTCGGCAACCCCTCGATCGGGCATTCCTTCACGCCCACCGTCGGACGAGTGATCGACTCGGAGATTTCCTTTGCCTTCGCTGGATCATTGATCCAGGTGTGGTAGAACTCAAATGGGCATTCCTTGACGCCTTCAGCGCCTTCACCCGAATTGATTTTGCCGGTGTAGCCACGATGCAAGAGCTTGAACAGATGGTTTTGCGATTGAGCGTTTTTGCGGAAGTCGCGGATCGCAAATTTAGATAGAGCGGCATACTGCACACCCATGTCTTCTTCGCCACATTCGCCCAAGGTTCGACCATCAAAGCTGACGATCGCCGAGTGCCCAAAGTAGCTGTAAACACCGTCGAAGCCAGCAGCATTAGCAACGGCAACGTAGACGTTATTCATCCACGCCATTGCCTTAGAAACCATCACCTGCTGTTCTTTCGCGGGATACATATAGCCCTGGCAGCGCACAATCAGTTCAGCACCACGCATCGCGCAGTCACGCCAGATTTCAGGATAGTTGCCATCGTCACAGATGATCAGGCTGATTTTCAAGCCTTTGGGACCTTCGGTAACGTAAGTGCAATCGCCAGGATACCAGCCCTCAATGGGTGTCCAGGGCATGATTTTGCGATACTTCTGAACGATTTCGCCCTGATCATTCATCAAAATCAGGGTGTTGTAGGGCACCTTGTTGGGATGGTCTTCGTGACGCTCGCCCGTCAGTGAAAAAACGCCCCAGGTTTTGTTGCGGATACACGCTTCGGCAAAAATTTCGGTTTCTGGTCCAGGGATGGAGACGGCAGTTTCCATCATTTCGCCAGCATCATACATAATGCCGTGGGTTGAGTATTCTGGGAAAACTACCAGATCCATGCCAGGAAGACCAAGCTTCATGCCGTCAATCATAGAGGCAATATTTTTGCAGTTTGCAAGCACCTCTTCCTTAGTATGCAGGCGCGGCATTTTGTAGTTGACTACCGCCACCCCTACAGCGTCGTCACTAGACGAAATATCACCGTGATAAGACATTCAAGCCTCCTATAATCTTTGTTCGGCACAAATTCTTTGCTTCAGGACAGATCAAAGTACTGGCAATAGGGGCTAGTTTATAGACTTCGATCGTCCCACCCTGTAACGACGGTTACAATTTTTTCCTATAGTGCAACTGTAGGAGCAACGACTAAAGCTAATGCCCAATCATCCAGGGTCGTCCACCATTGTGCGCTTGTGCTTTCGGTCGCTCTGGCTCGCGATCGTTCGATCGTTGGACTAACTCTGGCTCTGAACGTGCCGTTTTTAAGCGCAACGAACCCGATAACAGTGCTGGCGCTGAAAAAAGCCGTCTGGTGGCACCTTCGCAGGTAGGGCAGCTAGCCGGATCGTTACATTCTGCGATCGATCGCCATTGATCAAACACGCCACAGTTATCACATTTGAACTCGTAGAGAGGCATTTTAGTTAGTAGTTATTGGTTGTTAGTTATTAGTTGTTAGCTGTTAGTAAACAGGGTTTTCGTAGGATGGGTTAGCAATAGCGTAACCCATAATGCTCAAGGATTTGATGCGTTACGGCTACCGTCTTTAGCGAAGCCATGCCGCAGGCTTTACACATCCTACGTTTAATTAGGGAGACCTACTTAGTTGTTAGTTGTTAGCTGTTAGTGCATCAAAAGATTGAGACTGAAGATAGCTTTTCAAACACCATCCGGTTTTCAATTCAAACTCTAAAAAACAACAACCAACAACTAACAACTTTTTTTACACAGGCAGAATGGGCTTGTCGAAGATCGCAGTTGGAATTGCCACCGTACAGCAGGCATTAGGAATGTCTACAATACCGCTCACTCTGCCTTCTACTGGAGCGCAACTGAGCAAGAGATATGCCTGCTCACCCGTATAGCCAAATTTCTTCAGGTACTCGATCGCGTTCAAGCACGCACGCCGATAGGCAATGTGTACATCCATGTAGTGCTGCTTACCTGTGAACTCATCGACCGAGATGCCTTCAAACACCAGGTATTCGGAGAAGCGAGGCTCTACCGGACCGGGTTTAAAGATGGGGTTGACCATGCCGTACTTCTCAACCCCACCTTTGATGATGTCTACATGGATGTCGATGAAGCCAGACATTTCGATCGCACCGCAGAACGAAATTTCACCATCACCTTGCGAGAAGTGGATGTCGCCCATTGATAACTTTGCGCCTTCCACATACACCGGAAAGTAAATACGGGTGCCCTTTGAGAGGTTTTTGATGTCGCAGTTGCCACCATGCTCACGCGGGGGTACAGTTCGTGCGCCTTCAACCGCCACGCGATCGAACTCAGACTTTGGCAACTGACCAAGAATCGCGTTCTTAGGATTTGGCAGCGCTGCCAACACTGGTTTGTCGCCAGAAAGACCCGCGCCATAGGTTCGCAAATCGGGAGCCGTATCTACCAATTCTTTTTCGCGCTTGTTCCATGTTGCTAGCAGTTCGTGAGACGGTGCACAGCCAATCAAACCAGGGTGAATAATGCCCGCAAACTTCACGCCTGGAATGTGTCTGGAGGTGGTGTAGATGCCTTGAAAATCCCAAATTGCTTTCGCTGGGTCAGGATAATGATCGGTCAAAAAACCGCCACCGTTCTTCTTGTCAAAAATGCCTGTAAAGCCCCATTCGTCGCCTTGAAGCGCACCAATATCAACTAAATCAACGACCAAAATATCGCCAGGTTCAGCACCGTTGACATGGATGGGTCCGCTCAAAACGTGAACGACGGTTAGATCTACATCGCGAATGTCATCCGGGCTGTCATCATTTTTGATCTGACCATCCGTCCAGTCTTTGCACTCGATCCGAAAGACATCGCCAGGATTGACAGAGACAACGGCTGGAATATCTGGATGCCAGCGATTGTGACCAGGTAGCTCTTGCTGATCCATTGGCTTGGTCAAATCGACTTGGAATAATGTTTTTGGCATAGAACGCTCCTGCTCACCTAGTTGCTTTAACGAAGATTTCTACAGCAACCAACCCAAAGAAAGGCTTTGTGATCGCTCCTTTCAACTACTGCTTTGAACCGTTATGATGTCCAACGCAATAGCTAAAAAAGCTTACAAAGCTCTTGGATTGAAAGCTGCAGTAACGTGCTCCAACCGCTTCTGAATCAGTATTCAAAGGTTCAGATAACGTCTAGACTCTAGTGTCAAGCCTGCGTGCAATCTGTAGCTTTTGTCACATTTGTCGCGATCGTAATCATTCAAGGTGTGCTTGCTTTATTCATACCAATCAGCTTTGCAGCGGCATTGTTAAGCAAAGGGGTTATAGCTTATAGTTGTGACCTTTTAGTGGCGATCGTTCTACCCAAGGCTCTCACTTAATACGCAAGCTGAGGAGAAGAACAGCATAGAAAATCTAGCAATATGATGTTGTATCTAGTGTCCTGATTGCTTAGACTGTTTAACATTAAAACATACGTTACGGATGCATGATGATGCGATGTAAAGCCCTTACTGATTGCTCTTCATCTAACAACAAACTATTTATTAAAGAAAAGCCCTGGTTGTTAAGGCTGAAAGGATTAACGCTGCTGACAATCACCTGTTGTACTATTGTTTGCAGTCCTATCTCAGTTGCCTCTGCACAAGTGGTCTCACAAAACGGCACTATCAGACAGTTCAAAAGTTTTGCTGATTGGTGCCTCAAAAAGTCTACGTTGCCTGCATCAACTAGACAGACGATCGATGTACTGCTGAAGCGAGCGCGTACGCTCGATTGCTATCAGTCAAGCGAAATTCTTTCTGGTCTAACAACCCTTGACCTTAGTGATAGCAAGATTGTTGATCTCAGCCCTTTACAGGTGTTAACGGCATTAAACGAGCTTTATTTAGGCAACAATCAAATTGTCGATCTAAAGCCTTTAAGCTCTCTAATTAATCTGACTCGGCTTTATCTAAGCTATAACCGTATTGCTGATCTAACTCCGCTCAAACCTTTACGTAAATTAAATGCTCTTTATCTAGGTAATAATCGTATTGTAAGTATTGATTCACTACAATTTTTAGAGAATTTAGATGGTCTTGATTTGGTTTCTAATCAAATTATTGATCTTAATCCTCTAAAACCGCTCTCAAAGTTGAATAGTTTAGATTTAAGCTTCAATCAAATTGCTGATATTAGCCCCCTACGATCGCTAACGGGTCTTAAAGAGCTTTCACTTTCTGCCCAAAAGATTTCTGACCTTTCGCCACTCACACCATTAGTTGATTTAACCACGCTTGACCTCAGCGGCAATCAAATCGATGATGTTAGTGCTTTAAGAGCACTGACAAATCTCACCAATCTAGCTCTAGGTGGCAATCAAATCGCTGATGTTAGCGCGCTCGGTGCGCTGTCTAACCTTACAACACTGTATTTGGGTGGCAATCGCGTTACTAATCTCACTCCTCTTAAGGCACTCACTAACCTTAATGTGTTGTATTTGCAAAATAACCCCCTACCCAACCAAACTTGCCCTATTCAACCAGAGTCTATTTGTCGCTTTTAGAACAAGCATTGTTTATTTGATTTATTTGTCACAACACAGTTTTTCTGATTCTGCTCCTCAACTTCTAAGCCTTTTTTATGACGATCGACCCAGGCTGGCGTGGCAGTTTAAAGCTCGTCTATGGCAGTGTTAACCACACGACTCACGTTGCTTACGCTCAGGCACAGGCACCCCTTAAAGTGCAACGCTCGCTCTATCCCGAAGGTAAAGCGGTTTGCCATAGCGTTATTTTGCATACGGCAGGCGGCATTGTGGGCGGTGATCGCCTTGCGCTTAATATTCAACTGCAACCGCAGGCAAACGCGCTCATTACCACGGCTTCGGCGGGCAAAATCTATCGCACTAGTGGGCTAGAAGCGAACCAAACAACCCATGTCAATGTAGCGACTGGAGCCTGCCTGGAATGGCTGCCCCAGGAAACGATCGTCTTTGACCAGGCGAGGTATCGGCAGGCAATGCGGATTGAACTCGCTCCTGGTGCGACCTGGCTGGGTTGGGAGATGACCCGCTTTGGACGCAGCGCCAGAAACGAGCAGTTTTTGGCGGGCGATTGGCGATCGCAGACCGAAATCTGGCAGGAGGGTCGTCCCTTATGGATCGATCGTCAATGGCTTCCTGGCAGTGAAGTCTCGTTTTATGGTAATCATGGCTTGGCAGGTTGCCCGGTGGTTGGTAGTTTTGCCTTTGTGGGGCAGCCAGTGGATACAAAGTTGGTGGAGCAGGCACGATTGCTCTGGGCAGGAGCGGGGGAAGGCGGCGTGACTCGCTTGCAGTCGGGCTTGCTGTGCCGTTACCGAGGACACTCAACGGCTGACGTTCGCCAGTGGTTTGTTGAAGTTTGGCGGCTAATCCGCTTATCATTCTTGGGTCGCTCTGGTTGCGTACCAAGAGTTTGGGGCGTGCTGTAAAGAAGAATCAATGGTGAGGATTGAACGATGCAACTAACGCCACAAGAAAAAGATAAATTATTGCTTTTTACGGCTGCCTTACTAGCAGAACGACGGAAAGATCGTGGAGTAAAGCTCAACTATCCTGAAGCGATCGCCTATATTTCAGCCGCTATTTTAGAAGGCGCACGCGATGGACGTACGGTCTCCGAATTGATGAGTTATGGCACCACGTTACTAACGCGCAGTGATGTGATGGAAGGCATACCCGAAATGATTCACGAAGTACAAGTTGAAGCAACTTTTCCAGATGGTACAAAACTAGTTACCGTTCATGATCCCATTCGTTAATCGCTCGCTAAAAATTGGCTTACGGAGTAACTATGATTCCAGGTGAATTGTTTGTTGAAGATGGTGAGATTGAGTTAAATGTTGGTCGTGAAACCGTGACACTAAGTGTGGCAAATACAGGCGATCGCCCCATCCAGATTGGCTCTCACTTCCACTTTTACGAAGTTAATCAAGCGCTGAGGTTCGATCGCGATCAAGCGCGTGGAATGCGTTTGAATATTCCTGCCGGTACGGCTGTTCGCTTTGAGCCAGGTGATGAAAAAGAAGTGACGCTGGTAACGCTTGCAGGAAGCCGTGAAGTGTATGGTCTCAACAATAAGGTTGATGGGTTCTTAGATGGTAAAAACGCTCAGGAAAAGGTGAAAAAGGAAAAAGGCAAGAAGAAAAAATAATAACGGCGTAAGACGATTTTGATGACTCTGAGAAAGGTGGTAATTGGCAAATTTAGTATCGCTTTGAAGGCGATCGCGATTGGTTTACCCGTAATTATTCATTTGCCTGCTCTTGAAAAGAGTGTTGCAGAGCAGCCAAAATCACCGCCTTCTAAGCTTGCTCAATTGGCTTACTTTCAAGGAAACTGGGTTTGTCAAGTTCAGGATGTTGGCACGGCTGATTCTGAATTAGCAGGAAAAATGACCTGGAGCGTCACCGCTCAGGTTGGCAAACGATCCTACAGAATTCAAGGAACATATATTAGGAATCGAGAGCGTAACAAAAAGATTCTCATTCAAGGTTCAATGGCATACGATGTAGCATCTGATCGCTTTGTGCAAACAGTATTAGCGAATGATGGTAGCAAGCTGATCTTTAATTCTGTAGGATGGCAAAAAGAAAACTTCGTTTGGCAAGGCGTTCAAACAATACAGGAAGAGGATTACATTCTACGTCGAACGATTACAAGAAAGAGCAAACGGACATTTAAAGCTGCTTATGCTGCGTTAAATCCAATAAATTCTCAATGGTATTCAGTCACAAATCTTGTTTGCACTAAATAGCAATATATTCTTCTGCCACTGTCTGCTTTTGAACCAATGACTGCGATTTCTACCACCCAATTATTTCTTTACTAATTTAACTAACTATCATATATAGGAGCAAAGACCATGACAGACGCGAAAAATGTGCTTGGCGAAAAACTTGAGCTTTGCTGCACCGACCCAGTGACAGGTTTCTTTCGTAATGGCGTATGCGAAACCGGTCCTCAAGATCTCGGAACTCATGTCGTTTGCGCCCAGGTTACCGAAGAATTTCTCGCCTTTACAAAAGCCAGGGGCAATAATTTGAGTACCCCTGTCCCGTCATACAATTTTCCTGGCTTGAAGCCTGGCAACAAATGGTGTTTGTGCGTTTCGCGTTGGAAAGAAGCGCTGGATGCGGGTGTTGCGCCCCCGATCGTCCTTGAAGCGACGCATGAAGCTGCACTGAACGTCGTACCACTGGAAGTGCTGCAAGAACACGCTTTGAATCTTTAATTAAGTCTGCTTGCAGGGCATTGCCCTGCAAGACTTCTCTACGAAATTCGCACCTTTAATCAGCAACGCTCAATAATTCAGCGTCTGTTATACGCTCTTTGGTTAACCCGATCGCAAGCGCGGCTTCCTTCAAAATGGGTGGTTTTTCGCTTCTTTCAGGTTGAGTCGTGGTCGCCGCACCAAAGAACAGGGTGCTGGAAATGGATTGAGCTAACAAGCGCCGATAGAGATCGCTCAAATGCACCGCTGCACCTGACCAGCTAAAGTTTTTCTGGACTCGAATGGGTGCCTGCTGTCTCAACTTTTTCGCCCACAGTTCATCAGTCAGCACACGCTCGATCGCCTGAGCGAACGCCTCTGTATCTTGTGGTGGCACGAGCAAACCTGTTTCATTCGGTACAACGGTGAATTTCAGACCACCTACATCAGAGGCGACAACAGGTGTACCGCACGCCATGGCTTCGATCGCCACCAGTCCAAACGGTTCGTAGTGACTGGGGATGACGCAAACATCAGCGGCTGTGTAATAGAGCGGCAGTTGTGTATGTCCAATTTGTCCAGCAAAAACGGTTTGTTCTGCTAGCCCCATCGACTGCACCAGTTGATCAATTCGCTCTCGTTCCAACCCATCAGCGCCGTTTGGATCACTGCCACCCACGATCACCAAGCGCAGGTTCGCAGGCTTTACTGCCCTGTCGCCTGTTTCCTTGTTGACAATTCCCTCCTTCAACTGGGCACAGGCACGCACCAGCGTTTCAACTCCTTTGCGGGCATCAAAGCGCCCCACATAAAGAACGATCGCGTCATCCGCAGCAAAACCCAGCGTGGCTCTGGCTTCTGCCCTGGGTATGGTGTGGAAGTTGTCGATATCGGTGCCGCAAGGGATTACTTCAATATAGCCCTGCTCTGAAACCAGTGTTCGTAGTGCGTCCTGCTCTTGAGGGCTGGTTGCCACAATACAGTCTGCCTGTTCAAGAATCTGACGCTCGATCGCCAGACGAGTATCAGCAATGGCTGGGCGATCAGGCACGGTTTGATATTTCACCACACCCAACGAGTGATAGGTATGGATGAGTTGAATGTTGCTGTGTTGCTTAAGCTGCAACCCGACCCATGCAGACATCCAGTAATTTGTGTGTACCAGCGGATAGTGAATACCTTCCTTGCTCTGAAACGCCCGAAACGCCTCAACAAACTCTGGCATATAGGGGAACAACGCATCGCGGGGAATAAACTGTTCCGGACCTGCCACCAGCCGAATGGTACGGCAGTGGGGAGAGTGTTGCACGATCGCCGCATCCTGGGGATTAACCTTGCGGGTAAACATATCCACCTGCCAGCCTAATTTGGCTAGCGCTTCGCCGACCTGCCGTACGTACACATTTTGTCCACCCGCTGCATCTTTACCGATCTCTGCGGCTGGGTCGCCATGCTCCGAGATCAGCGCGATCGCTTGCCGTGTCGGTACAGTCTTGCGAGGCGCAACATAAGGTTGGCTTGCCGCTGTAGGCAAAGAGATACCGGGTTTTGAGCTGTAGCTGACCATAACTTCTCCTCATAACCTCATAAAAAAGGTGGAGACTCGTGCCTCCACCCAATGACTAACTACGCTTGCTGGCAGCACTTACTGCATGGCGAGACTGCCCATTTTGGGCAAACCGTTCATTAGCAAGTTGCCGATAAACCGCTTCGTACCCATCGACCATACGCTTGACGCTGAAGTTGCTAACAACGTGTTCACGACAGACACGCCGATCGATCATTGGGACTTGATCGAGTGCAGCCACACATTCATCAACGCTGTGACACAGGAAGCCAGTCTTACCATGTACGATCAGTTCTGCTGCCGAACCAAGGTTCATGGCAATGACAGGGGTACCTGCTGCCATTGACTCCACCATCACCAAGCCAAAGGGTTCGCGCCAGGTAATGGGGAACAAGGTCGCAAACGCATTGCCAAGCAGCACGTTCTTCTGCTGGTGGTTTGCCTCGCCAAGATACTCAATTTGCTTACCGTCAATGTGCGGCTTTAAGGCAGTTTCGTAATACTCCACATCCACTGGATCAATTTTGCCTGCCAGCTTCAAGTGCCAGCCGGTGCGCTGGGCAATCTCGATCGCTAAGTGAGTACCTTTTTCTGGTGACAGCCGTCCCAAAAAGACTAGATAAGGTGGGTCGCTGGGCTGCGGATAAAAGTTGTAGCTATCGGTATCAATGCCGTTGTAGACAGTTGCTACACAGTTAAGCCCTAGTCTTGGCTCACGTTGGGACTCTGAAATGCTGACAAACGGCTGTTGTTTCGCATGGGTAAACATCCGCTCGTTATCTGGGGTGAAAATACCGTGCAGCGTATGTACAGTGGGCGTTTTCACCAACTTGGCGTAGGACAACGCCGAACAGCCCATGTGGGAGTGAATGATATCAAATTCGTTAGCGCGATCGTAAACTGTGCTCAGTTGCAGCATTTCGTAAATGCCATACTCTCTCACGCTGTCATCCAAACGAAGGGCACGAGGATGTACTGCCTCTAACCTAGCAAGGGTCTGAGAATCACCGGAGGCAAACAGAGTCACTTCATGACCACGCCGCACTAACTCATCTGTTAAGAGTGCCGCAACCAGTTCGGTGCCGCCGTAAGTAGGAGGCGGTACGCGCTCCCAAAGAGGTGCAATTTGAGCAATCCGCATATGGAAAATCTCCTGAAAAGTGATTCTAAATGAGTGCTATGTCGCTCTCAGTCAGCGTTGTGAGCAAAGACGTTAAGGCACGCTAGATTCAGATGCAAAAGAGAACACATTGCTAAAGCTTTAGTCAAAAATCTAATGGAAACTTTACATTCTGTCTAGATGGACATCCGAGTTAAATAGGGTGGAGATTGCCGAACCTGCACCTACCATCGGATATGCATCGTTGTGTACCATCAATGTTCGCAATAACACACGTGACTGCACTTTACCTGTCTTTCTAGCGGATGCAATCCCCCTTGAGGCTGGATGTCAAAACACAGCCCCTAGCTACTTGACCGCTTTGGACTAAGTTGATAAGTCCCGCTACAGTTTGATCGTGCGCTCTAGTCTTTCTTAACAAAAAAATTGCTTTTCACAATGACCACTATGATGGGTCTACGCAACGTTGCGTTTTCCCTCTGTTGATGCTCGATGAAGGTTTTTTGGAGCCTGCCCTAAACGGTTAGGACGCTGCTTCTAGGAGTTGAGTCGATACTGGCAGGCAACGGTTGCTATCACAATGACTGCTTTCACAACTGCTTTCATACTCGAGTAACTAAAGGCAATTGCGCATGATCAAACTTTCGGAAAAGCTCCTTGCAGCCGTTGACTGGCACGCCCTTGCGCTAAACCTTAGTCCCAAATGCGGAGACTGCTACGCCACCCACAAAGGCTCCTTAAAAGTGAGTGCCTTTGAGATTAAATGCTATAAAGCCTCTGATGGTTTGGCAGCACTGGATGTAGAAGATATCGAGCGGTTTTTTCGGGGTTGTCCCAACTGTGATGCACCAAGCGATTGCCGCCATTGCAATCAAGTCGCAAACGCTGCTGAGGGTCAAAGAACCGCCATTAAGCTTGAATCAGAAGTCTAAGCTTAAAAAGGATGGAGCTTCAGTCCTGGACACAGTTTTTAGGCTGAGGGGAGAGATACGACCGACTGCCAAAACGGCTTAAACGCTTTAGTCATGGTATAGCTTTAGCCAAGGTTGATTGTGTGAAGTGAATTGAGACAGCATGACTATTAATGTGGTGACGGGTGCAGCAGGCTTTGTGGGGTCTCATCTGGTCGATGCTTTGCTTGATCGGGGTGATCGTGTCATTGGGATTGATCACTTTAACGACTACTACGATCCCCTGCTGAAGCGTAAAAACATTGCTCACTTAGCCCAGCACCCGTCCTTTCAACTGATTGAAGCTGAGATGCAGCAGTTGGACTGGTCTACACTCTTGTCCGATGTGGATGTGGTCTATCATCAAGCCGCGCAAGCCGGAGTCCGCGACAGTTGGGGCAGTGGCTTTCGCAGCTATACGGAACGAAATATTAATGCGACTCAGGTACTACTAGAAGCGGCAAAAAGCGCAAACTTAAAACGCCTCGTTTTTGCCTCGTCGTCATCTGTGTATGGTGATGCGGAAACATTGCCGACACACGAGCTGATTTGCCCTCAACCTGTCTCACCCTACGGGATTACAAAGCTCGCAGCCGAACGTCTGTGCTTGCTCTACCATCGCAATTTTGGTGTACCCACCGTAGGCTTGCGCTACTTTACGGTCTACGGTCCACGACAGCGCCCTGATATGGCATTCCACAAGTTTTTTAAGGCAGTTTTGACCAGGCAATCGATCGCAGTCTACGGCGACGGGCAGCAAACGCGCGATTTTACCTTTGTGAGTGATGCGGTAGCGGCAAACCTGGCGGCGGCAACGGCGACAGGGGCGATCGGTGAAGTCTTTAACATTGGTGGCGGCAGCCGTGTAGCGCTGACAGAAATCTTGGCAACCATTGAGACAATTGTCGGTGAACCACTCCAACGAGAAATGATGGCACCTGCTACAGGCGATGCCCGACATACGGCTGCGGATGTCTCAAAAGCACGCAAAATCTTGGGCTATGACCCGCAGGTGGGGCTTCCAGAAGGGTTAGCGAAAGAATGGGCGTGGATGAAATCTCTATATGTTAAGCAAAACGGAAACTAAAGAGCTTCCCAATAAGTAGGGATTAAAGGAATTCTGACCTGAGCCAAACTTTAACAACGTTTGACCAAGCATGTTGAGTCCGACTGATGTCATGAGGAGCAAGGCAAGGAGAAGCTGAGCAACCATCAATTACCTAATGACGACAAACACGTAAGACACCAGAATAAGGCAAAGTAGCAGTGTTCCGCGACATTACGCCACGCTGTCAGCTCAATTTCGTTACAATCCTTAGGAGTCCTGGTCAGAAAGTGTTCTCCTAAATGTGTCGATTGCTGGGTTACTTAGGCTTACCGGTTACGCTCGATCGCCTGCTCTATAAGCCGGAGCATTCTCTTATTTCTCAGAGCTATCAACCCCGCGAAATGACTTCTGGCTTGCTGAATGCAGATGGTTTTGGCACTGGTTGGTATCATCCGCAACGAGAGTCAGATCCATTCATCTACAAAAATACGGTGCCGATTTGGAGTGATAGCAATCTACCGAGCCTCAGTCGGTATATTGAGTCGGGCTGCGTGCTTGCCGCTGTGCGTAGTGCGACTGCTGGACAGTCAGTTGATTTAAGCAATTGTCAGCCGTTTCAGCAGCGTCTCATCTTAGGCATTCATAATGGCTTTATTGAGAACTTTCGGCAGACCCTCTATCGACCGATTCGTGAGCGCCTTAGTGATGCTACCTATCAGTCGATCGATGGTAATACCGATTCAGAGCACATCTTCGCTTTGTTGATTAATCTGCTGGAAGCGAATCCAACTATGGCTTTGGCAGACGCTTTTCACAAAACCTTGACCATATTATCCGACCTGGGGCAGCAGTATCAAACCGAATTTTCTGCCAATTTGGTGATTAGTGACGGACGGCAACTGGTAGCATCGCGTTTTGCAAATCATTCCCCGACACCATCGCTCTACTGGTTACGCGACGACCCACTTTTTCCTGATGCTGTGCTAATTGCCTCCGAACCGCTTTTTGCGGGCAACTGGACTGCTTTCCCAGAACGTAGCATTCTTACTGTGACTCATGACCTCGATATCCAAAGCCGATCAATCTGATGTTGTCACCAATAATGTTTTAGCTGATCCTGTTTTAGCCGCTGACGATCGCGCTAAGGAGCGATCACACGCCTCCAATTCACTACAAGACCGCCGACAGCAAATAAAGCAGCAGATGGAAGCCTGCCGTCTTGCTACGTTGGCGCTGTTTCAAACTGTCGACTACAATACTTTTTGCCAGCAAGCACACCCAGACTTCAGCCCGATCGGCTGGCACCTGGGGCATATCGCTTATACAGAAGCCCTTTGGCTACTGGAGCACCTTGCTGGACTGCCGCCCCAATACCCGCAGTATCGGCGGCTCTTTGCTGCGGATACCTTACCGAAAGCAGAGCGCGTTTATCTGCCCGACCTTGCCGAAGTGCAGACGTATCTAAGTGCCGTTCGCAAGGCTACTTTTGCCTATTTAGAAACAGCACCACTGGATGAGCAAGAACGGCTCTGGCGTTGGTTGCTGCAACATGAAAGTCAGCATGGAGAAACGATCGCGATCGTGCTGGCGCTTATAAAAAGGCAGAAGGCAGAAGGCAAAAGGCAAAAGGTGGAAGAGAGCGGTCAGCCGTCAGCTCTTCGCCCTCAGCTCTTAGCCATTAGTCGTCAAAGCAAAACTCAAAACTTAGAACTTAAAACTGTTCCCTCTACGTCCCTGCCTCTTTCGCTCCCCACTCCCTACTCCCGTTCGGCTGAGCGCTCACGTCGAAGCCCACTCCCCACGCCCCAAATCTGCATTCCCGCAGGCTCCTTTGAGTGTGGCAATGCATCCCTTGAGGCGCTAGATAATGAACGTCCGGTGCATCGGGTGTCTGTGGAAACTTATTGGATCGATCGCGCTCCTGTCACCTGTAAGCAGTACCAGGCATTTATGTCAGCCGGTGGTTATCAGGAGCAGCGCTGGTGGTCGGAGGAAGGCTGGGCGTGGCTACAGTCGGCTCAGGTCATACAGCCGCTTTATTGGTCTGATGCTCCTGATCGTGCTAACCATCCGGTCTGCGGTGTGAGCTGGTATGAAGCCGATGCCTATGCTCGCTTTGTGGGCAAGCGTCTGCCGACCGAAGCGGAATGGGAAAAAGCAGCAAGCTGGAACCCGATCGTCAAGCAACGGCAAACCTACCCCTGGGGTGAAGCCGTACCCAGTGAGCACGACTGCAACTGCAATCATGCGGTTGGACAAACTACGCCGGTCGGTGCGTATCCTGCTGGCACGAGTCCCTTCGGCTGCGAGGATCTGCTAGGCAATGTGTGGGAGTGGACAAACTCCTGGTTCGATCGCTACACGGGTTTTGAAGCCTATCCTTATCGCGGCTACTCTGAGGCATATTTTGATGGGCAACATCGAATATTGAAAGGCGGCAGTTGGGCAACGCAACCGTCATCCCTGCGCTGTGCGTTCCGCAACTGGTACCATCCTCACGTCCGCGAGATCTTCGCTGGCTTTCGTTGTGTGTCTGATGTGGGATAGCGAAAAGCTCGCTTCTGCCTGAAAAAAGCGGTTTGAAGCTAAAAACCTTGCAACTTTGATCTTTTAGCCTTCAGCTTTTAGCCTTCATCCTCTAGCCTTTGCCCCCAATTTGCTCGATCTCTTGGATCACTCGCTTTTTGCTAGCAAGGAGATGGTCTTGAAGGGCTGCGACAGCAGCAGTTGGGTTGCGATCGCTCACGGCTTGATAGAGGGAGCGATGTTCGCTACGAATTTCTAACACATGCGGGTTGTGCTGCATCGTCCGCAGCCGCAGCAGCATCATTTTGTCAAACATCTGGTCGAGCAAGGAAACCAACCAGGGATTGTCGGCACTTTCGGCTAAAAGCCGATGAAATTGATAATCCATGTGCAGCAGTTGATAATTGGTCAACTGATGGGTCGGTTGCTCTATGGCTTTCTCTGCCTGCTGAATCGCCAGGTCAAGTTGCTCAAGCTGAGCGGATGTGGCATGGCGACACGCCTCTGCAACTGAAACTTGCTCTAGCGCCATGCGGCAATCGTAAAGATGTGCGGCATCCGTCACTGAGAGCATAGCAACCCGTAGCGCCCCATGCGGATCGGTCGTAACAAGGTTCTCTCGCTGTAGCTGCCGAATTGCTTCACGAATAGGAGTACGGCTCACTTCTAGGCTGGCTGCCAATTGAGTTTCGACTAAGCGATCGCCCGCCGACAGTTCTCCTGACAAAATTGCTGTACGCAGCGTTTGATACGTTTGTTCGTGAAGTGATTGAGCGCGTTGGAGTGGACGAGTAGAAAGAGGCAAAACGGGTGGGAACGCCAAAGTGAATACTCCTAGAGTGTCGGAGAACTATGCAAGATAAGCAAGCGCCTTGGCTGCGATCGACATCTAAGCTTTGTAGCGTAACGTACACCAAACAACGGCTCATCTCACTATGGTATACGGTGTATAGCAATCTGCGTACTGCATACAGGCTATAGCGTTTCAGCTTTTTGTTTCAAGTTCTTGCTTCAAGTAAGGCTACAAGTCATAGCTTGTGCAGGCAGTCTAAAGCGCAGTCTCAATCTTTCAAACTAGCTTCGTCGTATCTATGCTCTGCCCATGTTCTTAACATAGGGCGATGTTTGCTGCACTCTGAAAGATGCCATTGGCTAGGGGTACAGCGAACGGTCACGAGCGACCCAGTTTGCTTACTTGTGTGAGGAGTCATGTTTAAAGCAGCGATCGTGCAACGTTTCTTCTTAACAGCACCCCTTCTAACATGGAGCGTGGTTGCCCAACCGTTACTGGCTGTAGCGACTGAGATTCAACCATCGGTTCCAACACTAACCACTGCTAGACAGCCAGCGATCCCTACGTCAGACAGGATCGTAACGGAGCCTGTACAGGTGGTGGCAGCGCCCTCAGTGGCAGAGCAGGTTAGCCCTGCCACTGAGCTAACCACGTTAGAACAGACTGATGTAGAGGCTCAGTCTGACGAAACTGATGTTGATCAAACGACATCGGTTTCACAGTTAAGCGATGTCCAGCCGACCGATTGGGCGTTTCAAGCATTGCAATCCTTGGTAGAACGCTATGGCTGTATTGCTGGTTATCCCGATCAAACCTATCGCGGTCAGCGTGCCCTCACCCGCTATGAATTCGCGGCTGGTTTAAATGCCTGTCTCGATCGTGTGAATGAGTTGATTGCCGCTGGTACAACCACCCTGGTCAAGCAAGAGGATCTCACTGCTCTGCAAAAACTGCAAGAAGAGTTTGCAGCAGAATTAGCGACCGTGCGAGGACGAGTGACGGCACTGGAAGCCCGCACTACCACCCTCGCAGCGCAGCAATTCTCAACCACAACAAAGCTCAATGGGCTGGTGTGGTTTAACATGACGGGGGCGTTCGTGGATGGTTCTGTGACGGCTGAACGTCGTTTTTCAGAGAATGCTTTTGCCGCGCCGCGCCGCAATCCGATTACATTGGCACCGTCTACATTTGAACGGCAACAGCCAGAAGTGACGGCGAGTTACTACACCTTTCTCACGCTCACGACCTCGTTTACGGGCAAAGATTCTCTCATCACCCAGTTAGCAGCAGGAAATGGCAACTCGCCTGCCAATCAACTTGTTTCGGCAGGCTTTTTTAACTCGTGGGGCACACCCTTTCTCGATCAAACGGGTACTTTAAGCCAAGGCTCGGTCGTCATCCGCGAACTGTCCTACGCCTTTCCCATCGGTCAGAGCGTGCGGCTTGTTGTTGGTCCCCGCATTAACTTTTATCGCTACTTTGACTCGAATCGCTTTACGTTCTTTCTTACCGGAGCGACCAGCTACAACTCAAACGGCAGTACGCTTTCTAATGCCGTCGATCGTGGGTCTGGTGCTGTTGCTATCTGGACGATTAACCCACAGTTGCGCTTTACAGCCGGGTATCTGGCTGAAAACACAGAATTTGTCAATTCGTCTGGTGGCTTTAACACCTCTAGCAACCCAGCCGATGGGTTGTTTAACAGCTCCAATACCATCACGGGTGAACTCACCTTTTCACCAAGCAAGCGTTTTAACATACGGCTGCTCTACACTCGTTCCAAGCTCAAGGCTTACAACGGCTTTATTGGTGGCACGGTAGGAGAACCATTGCCCTATGGCTATGCCGATGATGGCTTTGGTGGGCAGCTAAACGATGCGGATGCCGATGCCGTGGTACTGAATTTTGACTGGCTTATTACCCAGGGCTTTGGTATTTTTGGGCGCTACTCGTACGGCAGCACGCAGATCGATCCGGTCAATGCGGCGCGATCGGGTGGCAGTGTCGATGTGCAGTCAATCCAATTTGGCGTGGGTTTACCTGATTTAGGTAAAAAAGGAGCGTTAGGTGTCCTTTCTTTTTTGGTGCCCCACGACTATTTAGGTGGGCGGCGCTTTTTACTGTCTGGTGCTGGTGATGGCGGTACGCAGTATGAGTTGGAAGCCTCCTACTATTACCCGCTGACGAACAATATTGCGATCGTGCCTGCCTTTTATGCCATCTGGAACCCAAATAATTTCAGTAGCAATTCCACCGTCTTTGTTGGTAATGTTCGCGCTCAGTTCAGTTTTTAGCAATCAGCGTTTTTACAATCAGCAGTTTGTAGCACCCTACACACCCATTGGTTGCCAGAGTCATTATTGTATACCGCATACAAAAACTTGTGTGCAACATAGGATCCTTAGCGATCTAGGCGCTCGGCATTTGGCTTTAAGCAACGTTTTGCAAGCTTAGGAGGCGATCGTAAAGATGGCACAGCGAGAAGAGACCCGCACCTTGCAGGAGCTTGAATTACCTGAGGCTCAAGGTTTTCCAGAGCTATCGGCAACAGGCTCAGAACTGATCTATGGACTGTACGACAAACCGCCCGTGGTTGAGTCATTCTTTGTCGCTGTGCAGCACGTTTTAGCAGCGTTTGTTGGTATTGTGACGCCACCGCTCATTATCTGTACCAGTCTTGGGCTGGATGCTGCTAACACAAGTTTCATTATCAGTATGTCGCTGCTTGCCTCTGGCATCTGCACTTTTATTCAATGCAAAACTTTTGGTCCTGTAGGGTCAGGTTTACTCAGCTTGCAGGGCACTAGCTTTGCTTTCCTGGGTGCCATCCTGGGCGTAGCGGGCACTGCGATTCAGGCTGGAAGGACGCCCGAGCAGGCACTATCGCTGATTTTCGGCGTTTGCTTTTTTGGTGCTTTCGCAAATGTAATGTTGAGTCGCTTTTTGCATCTGCTTAGTAAAATCGTGACGCCGATCGTGTCGGGAACGCTAGTGATGTTAATTGGACTCAGTCTACTCAAAACTGGCATTACCAGTATGGGAGGCGGTACAGCAGCATTAAAGGCGAATACATTTGCCAATGCTCAGAATATGGCACTGGGCTTTGGGGTCTTTTTGATCGTGATTGTTTTGACGTTGGCGAAGAATCAATATATTCGGATGGGCGCGATCGCCATTGGCTTGTTCGCTGGCTATGTCGTCTCTGCTTTTATGGGCATGGTTGATTTCAGTATTTTTAGCAAACTTCCACTTGTTAGTTTGCCGATTCCGTTTCGCTACGGCATGAGTTTTGAGTTCAGCGCCCTGATTCCCTTTCTCATTCTCTATCCCCTTACTGCGATTGAATCTGTGGGTGACATGACTGCTACTTCTATGGTTTCTAAAGAACCGATCGCTGGTCCTGTTTACGTCCGCCGGATTAAAGCTGGAGTGCTGGCGGATGGTCTGAACTCTTCGTTAGCGGCATTGCTTAATACCTTTCCCATCACCACATTTAGCCAAAATACAGGTGTCATCCAAATGACGGGTGTGGGCAGCCGCTATGTTGGCTTGTTTGTTGCTGGCATTCTGGCGCTGTTAGGCTTGTTGCCCATTGTTAGCGGCGCGTTCCAATCTATTCCTCAACCCGTTCTAGGCGGTGCGACTACAGTCATGTTCGGTTCGATCGCAGTTGCTGGAGTCAAGATTGTTGCCTCTGAAAAATTGGATCGCCGTGCAACGATCATCATTGCCGTTTCATTAGCGCTGGGCTTAGGTGTAGTCTTCGTACCAGAACTCTTTAATAACCAGCCTGCTATTATCAAAAATATGTTTGCCTCTGCAACTTCGACAGGTGGTTTAACTGCCATTTTGCTCAGTTGGTTGTTACCCCAACCTTCACAGGCTGATGTGGCAGTACCAGAAAGTGTAGAGGTTACAGATGGCTAGAAGGTGTTGTAGACACTTAGCTATCAACATGGGACGCTATGCTTAAGGTTGTTACCCGTAGCTTTAGCGCCTTTGTGCTGTCGTTTGACCGCAGGTTGGCAAACCCTTGCGTTTCGATCATGCACGCTAGCAAGCTTTGTTTCCGTCGCCGCAGTTTTAACTGCCAGACATTCAGGCAACCTCTAAACGTCTATGCCTCACGACTTCTCCTTTCTGCCACTGGCACATCTGGCTGCTCCACAGCCGACTAGTACTGAATTTTCACCCCTTTTGAAGGTGGTTATTTCGTTCACTCACCCTGTTCTGATGCTGGGTGCCCTCATCGCTACCTTTTACGCCCTCTACTTAGGTCTTTTGGCTAGGCAGACACGCAGTGCTGATGCCGAAATCCGCAAGCAAATGATGAAGCAGAAATACAGTCAGCGGCACTTTCAGCTTGGTGCGCTTTTGCTAGCTGTCTGGGTCATTGGCACGGTGGCAGGTATGGGTGCAACCTATCTCTTATACGGCAAGCTGTTTCTTAGCCCACATCTGCTGATTGGGTTAAGTACCATTTGTTTTGCAGCCTTGTCAGCAACCCTTGTGCCACTAATGCAGCAGGGCAAAGAGTGGGCAAGATTGGTGCACATAACGTTCACAACATTGGTACTGGGCTGTTTTCTAGCGCAGACAGTGACCGGATTGCAAATTGTGCAAAAAATGATTGGCGAGATGCTAAAGACTGCCTAACGTGTTGCACTTAAGCGCTTAGACGTATGGCTGAATTAAGACGAGAGCTGCTCAAGCTTGTTGTCCTGCTGTGCATCAGGTCAGTTGTGTTTCCCAACCCAAATTGTGCGGCAGCTTGTGACCGACGGCAATGCCCCCTGGGATCGCTTCTCTCAGGCTTACAGCAAGTGGTAAGTTCTTGCACCGCTGAGTGGGGGCGCAAAAGCATACACAGGGGAACCTTGCAACTCCTACCGCAACTACATTTTCCCTGCTGACGGTAGCATCGCTTCAGACTAAAAAAATTCTTTTGCTACACAATTTTATAGGCGAAGATGGGCACATTAACAACAGATTTTCTATCTTGTTGTTAATGTTGTATGACAATCCAACAACCCGCTTTAACGGCTCTTGCGAAACAGGGAGACTTAAACGCGATCGCTGCTCTGATGAATCGAGCCTTGCAGCCGCAGGGGATTGGGGTCAAAATTGCTCACCAAAAGGGACATCTGCGCGTGCTGTTAGAAGGGCAAACGGTTCCCGGTGAAACTGTCCTTGCGCCATACATCCGCAAAGGAATTTTGGCATTGCAGATCCCAGGCTTACACACATTGAGCGTCTTGGGGCAATTGCAGGGAGCTGATACACCTGCTTGGAGTAAAACGTTTGCGCTTACCGCACCACCCACCGCATTAAAGCCAACGCCTGATACAGAGGTTGCACCAGCGCAATACAACAGTAAGCAACCAGTAGACTATGCAGAATCTAAAGTAGAAGCCAAGCTAGAAGATCACTCAATCGTAAAGCCAGAGCTTAATGCAAGCGTTGATTTGGAAATGGCTTCAGTCGCTAACCCAACGGCGATCGCTTCCCACATTAATCAAGCACTGGGAACAGAAACGCTGACCTTCGAGGCAACGCTGGACGATCGCACCCTCAAACTCATTGCCAAAACCAACCAAATTTTAGAAGGTGATACCTTTGCTAAAGCGGTGCAAAACCTACTGCTACCATTTAACTTAGCGGGCATTGATACCGTTTTTTTGTATAAGCAGAAAACAAACGGCAAGAACCCCTACAAAATCAAAGAATTTACGCTTCTCCAAGAGCCAGCAACAACAGAGGTTGTAGAAATCGAGACTAAGACACAGCCAGCAACACAGCCTTCTGCGGCTTACTCTCAGCTCAACCCTTCTCAGCCTATCCTTTCTCGCTCTACCTCGCAGACAAAGCTAAAGCCCCAAGCCTCCAGTCAAGCCTCACAACGCTCCAAATTTGTGATGCTTGGGCTAACAGCATTATTTGTGGTGGTGTTCATTGGAGCCATTAAGTTTCTAGCCAAACCGCCTGCCGCTACAGAAATCTGTCAGGATGCAGCGGGAGCACCGGGTTACTGTCAGCTTGCGGTGCAAATGGTCGGCGAACAAACCCTGCATGACCTGAAAACTGCTGCTACGCCCTTTACCCCTGAAATGGAAGCGAAAGGGTTGAGCTTTTGTGAAAACACCTCGGACTTACAAATACAAGAGACACAGCGGAACCCGAGTCGGCGAAGCACTCGCTACAGTGCCTCCATCAGACCAGAGCTAGTCTTCCCAGGTGTCATGCTTGTGGAGACACAGCTAAAAGCGTCTCCACAAGCGAATACGCCACTGTTTCGGACAGCCTGCCTATTCACAGGCAATGAAAATCAGGTAGAACTGATTACAAAAGTCGTCTTACCAAACGGCTGGCCACAAGAGCCGTATCAAGGGAAGCAAGAATGGGAGCCAATGCAGCGATCGCTGAAGGTCTACCAGATCCTCATCATGTTAGGCAGCGGCACACTGTTTACAGCGATCGGGTTGTTTGCCTCTGCCGCCTTCAATTTGGGTTTCCAGATTTACACAATACGGGGACTGTTCCGAACAGCATCCATTCTAGGGACTCTCGATACGCTGTTGATTGTGATGACAGGCGCAAAGCTAAATCTTTTTGGTGGGATACCTTTGACCTGTTTAGCGCTGGGGTTAACTCAAATATGGGTCAAAGATCTTCGAGTTGACTGGACCTCTGGCTATCGCACGGTAGCTTTCGGAGTCTCTTTGATGATCTTGATTCGGTTCATCCTGAATTGGCTGTTGCTAGGTTTCATTTTCTCAGTGCTTTAGCCTTTTGAGATGTGCAGCTTCTTCAGTTTTAGTTATCAACCTGGTAACAACTGCTTGATGACGGCTATCTGCTATCTGCATTTTCTTCTCTAGCTCTAGTGTCCTTCCCAGCGAGTCAGCGGCACGCAGTCAATATCTAGCTGATCTAAGGCACGGGCAACAACGAAATCAACCAAATCTTCGATCGTCTGCGGCTTGTGATACCAGGCAGGAATGGCGGGTACAATGCGTGCTCCAGCTTCTGCCAGAGTCGTCAAATTGCGGAGATGGATCAAGCTGAAGGGAGTTTCACGCGGTACGATGACGAGCTTGCGACCTTCCTTAAGCTGGACATCGGCGGCGCGTTCGAGTAGGTCAGAGCTAAGTCCGCCTGCCAGTTTAGCAACGGTACTCATGCTGCATGGCAGGATGAGCATACCCAGCGTCCGAAAGGAACCGCTAGCGATCGTCGCTCCCACATCGCTCCAGGGATGGCAGGTGAGTTTGCCCGCGTGATCGACCCCTGCCTGCTGCCGCCAAAACTGTTCTTGCTGCATCGGTTCTGGTGGCATCCGTGTCTCTTGTTCTGCTTGCCAGACCATGTAGACCGCTTTAGACGCAACTAGCTCGATCGTATAGCCCGCTTCTAGAAGAAACTTCAAAGCACGGACGGCATAAATTAGTCCAGAGGCACCAGTGATGCCCAGGATGAGGGGACGAGCGGAGAGCGTTGAGAAAGACAAGGGTTTAGAAGTTTTAGGGAAAGGTGAGGCGGCGAGGAAGCAGAGGAGGCAGTTTCAAGTTTCAAGTTTCAAGTTTTGCATTGACGGCTGACCGCTGATAACTGACCGCTCTTTTCCACTGACCGTTTGCCTTCTGCCCCTCCTCTCCCCCTTTCCATTACTCATCATCAAACTCTGGTTCTGCGTCTACTACCTGTACTGGTTCTGCAACAATTTCGTCATCCGTTGCCTCGCTGCCACCGCCGACTGCAATGAGGTCGATTTGCTGGCGGTAGTAGTCTACGCTCTTCACCTGAACTTCTATGCGATCGCCCAAGCGATATTGCTTACGGTTTTTGCGCCCGACTAGGGTTTGTTGGCGCGATCGATACTCGTACCAATCGTCCTTAAGAGAGCTGACATGTACCAAGCCTTCGACGAGCAACTCTTCGATCTCAACAAACAGCCCGTAGGACTGCACACCCGTAATCAACCCGTGAAAAATTTCGCCAGTGCGTTCTCGCATCAGTTCAGCTTTCTTCAGCCCTTCCAGGTCTTGCTCGGCTTCTTGAGCGACTTTTTCGCGTTCGCTCAGGTGGATAACTTGAGCCGCAAAGTAGGTTTCTAACTCTTGCTGAATTTCGGGTGGCAGCACGTTCCAGCTAATATTGCCGTGCGATGAACTGTGCCGCAAATTGACAGTTTCTTTAGAGCGACTGGATTTGCGATCGCGCCCTTCATCAAACAGCGCATGGAGAGACCGTTGCACCAATAGATCGGGATAACGGCGCACTGGCGATGTGAAATGAGTGTAGCCATGCTCTAGCGCCAGCCCAAAGTGCGGTCGGGGGGTTGTGCTGTAAAACGCAGGCTTCAGCGTTTCGAGCAGCAGATAGGTCATGACTCGCTCGGCATCAGATTCGGCAAACTTCTGGGTAAAGTGCTGATAATCCTCTGGGCGTACGAGATCTTCTTGTTCCAGGTGCAGCTCAATACCCATGCTGATGGATAGCTTGATGAGTTCTTGCACATCGTCTGGGTCAGGAGTGGGATGCACCCGGTAGAGACTTGGCACACTCAACGCTTGTAAATGACTGGCAACAAGCTGGTTTGCCAGCAGCATGAATTCGGCGATCGTGGCGTAGGTTGGCACTGAAGGAGAGACTACCATCGCGCCCAGCACACCTTCGTCGTCATAGTGAAACTTCGGCATGAAGACGAGCTTGCTGGTATCTTGAGCCTCGCTGCTGCTGGTCAGGCTGCTCGAACTGGGCTTTTCGGGCAGGTTCAGTTCAAACGCGCCTCGCTTGTGGCGTTGCTCTTTTAGCGCATGGCTCAGTGCCGAGAGTTGGTCTAATAACGCAAACACTGGCTCCAGCGGCTGAATGTCTGGGTTTGACGGCTGATCGCTGGCGGTCGATCGCTCTAGAATTGCTTGTGCCTGCTGATAGCTCAACTGATGGTCAACGTTGATCACCGTTGGCTGAATTTCGTACTCAATGACATTTCCTTCATTGTCCAATGTCACCAGGACAGACACAGCGAGCCGATCTTCGCCCGCCTGAAACGCGCAGAGCGAATGGGCGATCGCATCTGGCAGCATGGGAATAACCAGATCGCCTAAATAGACAGAAGTGCCGCGTTTGCGAGCTTCGCGATCGATCGGCGAGTCAGGTTCAACATAATGCGAGACATCCGCAATGTGGACACCCAAGCGCCAGTGCCCTGTGTCGGTTTGTTCCAGCGTCAGCGCATCATCCAGGCTATCGGTATTTGCCTGACTGCTATCGGCTTTGATCGTCACTGTGGTCAGTCCGCGCAAATCAACCCGTCCTTTCAGGTCTGTTTTGCTCAGTTTGGTGGGAATTTCTGCTGCTGCTTCTTCTACTGCATCGGTAAAGGTGCGGGAGAGATAATGCTTGCAGCACACAATATCAATGTCGGCAGCATCGGTATCAGTCCCAAGAATCTTCGCGACGGTGCCGAGCGGCGGTTGTTGTCCGAGTGGGTAACGCAGCAGCTTGACGTGCGCCAGGTGGTCGATCGCGTCACCCAGATTGGCACCGTTTTGCGCTTCATCGTCTTGCTGTAGATGCACTTCAAACAGCAGGCGATCGTCTAACGGTACGGCTCGAAACCCATCTTCGGCTTGCTTCACTCGTGCCAGCACAGACGGATTAGACCGCTCTACGATTAGACGCACTTCACCTTCGGGGCTGCGGCGGCGACTGCCTTCTTTTGTGACGCGCACCAGCACGCGATCGCCATTCCAGGCATTACTAAGCTGGCTTTCGCGAATGTAGATATCTTCTGCACCTTCGATATCTTGGATGGCAAAGCAAAAGCCTTTACTGGAGCAACGCAGCTTTCCTTCCACGACGCCTTCTTCTGTCACCCGTTTGTACCGCCCCCGATCTTTGGTCAGAATGCCGATTTTTTCGAGCGCATCTAGCGCAATCTGGAGTCTTTGCAGGTCATCATCGTCTCGGCAATCCAGCTTTTTTTCTAAAACTTTGGGAGCGACCAGCTTGTCATCGGTAAAGTTTGACAGCAGTGCAGCGATCGAAAATTCCATGAAGCGATAGATCCTTGTACTTAATTCTGTATCAGATTCGTAACAGAACCGTAAGATGAGGCTTTTCTTGATGAACGCCATCAACCAGCGCTAACCAGCAGTTCCTCAAACACCAGTTCTTCAGACGGTTTAGTCAGATGCGCTTGTTGCCTCGCCTGCTGCCTTCCGTTGCGCTCCTTCAACTCGGTTGAGCCGCCAGACTGGAGCCATGACTCAGAACACGCTGAACCGTTAAAGTTACTACCGCTGCCTTTAGCGCTAGCTCAAACCAACGTTGGCTTAAAACGTTAACTTAAACTGAGGGTAGCTTTGATGAAACGGGACAGTAGCAGTTGCGGCTTTGCGTAAAGGGCACTGTTTGGAATAGCAGACAGCCAGGAAGCAGAGTCAGAGAGGTCATCACCTTGCAACTCGGCACTATTGCATTGTGTAAGCGTTGTCCTTGCAACCGCTGTCAACACGAATGAGCGCTTAACAGTGGCTAGAACGGGTACGTTATGGGTCAGCGTCCATGCCAGAAAGCTGATTCTGTCGCTGGTCGATCGCCAATAACTTCCTGCTTACAGGCTAGTGCCCAAATCCTAGCGGTTTCCTTACTCTATTAAAACTCTATTTAGCGCTTTCGCACCAATGGTACTGAACAAAATGGTGTTAAGCCTGCGATCTTTCGAGCGAAGACAAGGCAGAAAAGCGATCGTTTAGTCTGGTTGCCAATGGGTATTAAGCAGGCTAGTCAAAATGTGGTCTTCCCATTTGCCATTAATTAACAGATAGTCTCTTGCATAGCCCTCGACTACGAAGCCTAATTTTTTTAGTAAGTTGCCACTCCGCTGATTGCGAGGCATATAGTTAGCAACAATGCGATGAAAATTTAGCTCATCAAAAATGTACTTAGCGCAGAGACTAACGGCTTCTGACATATAGCCGTTTCCTTGCTTATTTTCTGCCAGACTATAGCCTAAGAGGCAGGCATGAAGTGGCGCACGAAAGAACTGAGTAAAGTTAACAATGCCAATGATTGTGTCTGGATTTGCTTGCTCAAAGACAAAGAGCCTGAGCGATTGGTTGTAGTTGAATTCAATGAGATTCCGCTCTACCTGTCCCCGCCAAAAGTCTTCCTTAAAAAAATCGTCGGGTCGGGTTGGTTCAAAGGGAGTTAGAAAAGCACGATTGGTGCGATAGTAACGCACGATTTCACGGACATCGCGCCTGGTCCCTAACCGAACTAACAATCGGTGCGTTGAAAGTTGCGGTGGCGCTAGAGGATGCTCTTTCATTAGGCTCGAAGGCGCTGTAGCAGGCTATTAAAAGGTTGCCAATCATCGTTCTCAGCGATCGCATCCCAGACAGTTTCAATCTCTGGTCGCAAGGGTGTTGCAGTTGGATTATGGTCACGAAGACGAGCGGCGATCGCGCCCATTTCCGCTTCTGGCAAGCTTAACAACAGATTGAAGTAGCAGCGCTTCCAGTGATCCCAGAGGGTGGCAAAGTCACCGGGCGAAACGCTGACCTGAGGGAAAATGTGATTGATATCCTCGCGCCAATGACTCGAAAACTGCTGCGCCAGTTCGGCAAAGAAGCTGTGATAGCCTACTTGCGTTTCCTTTAAAAGCTGTAGCGTCAAGTTAAGCAACTCATCCAGTTCAGGACTTTCTACCGCTTCAAAGCCCAATTTTTGCAGCATCCGTTGCCGATAGGCTTGTTCATAATGCTGGTTAAACGTCTCTAGCCCTGCATCTAGATCAGTAGAGGCAATCACTCGTTCCAACGGACGTTGCAGCATCTCTAAATTCCAGCGGCAAATGGCAGGTTGCCTGCCGTAGCTGTAGCGCCCACCATAATCAAAATAGGCAGCCGTAAAACTAGGGTCGAGTGTAGGGATAAACGCAAAGGGACCGTAATCAAAACTTTCGCCCGTAATTGCCATATTGTCTGTGTTGAGCACGGCATGGCAGAAGCCGGTAGACATCCACTGCGCCGTTAATGTTGCCACGCGCTGCACCAGTTCGGCATAAAACAGCGCATATCGATCGCTCTGCTCCCATAGATGCGGATAGTAAACCTCAATGACATGATCCAGCAGAATGGCGATCAGGTCTTTGCGATCAAGGCGGTGGAGCCGCTCAAAGGTGCCAAACCGAATGTGCGATTGTTGGAACCGTACCATGACGGACGATCGGGTTGGTGAAGGTTCATCCCCACGCCAGAGTGATTCCCCCGTCTCGATCAAGCTCAAACAGCGAGAGGTTGTCACTCCAGCCCGATGCAGTGCCTCTGCTGCCAACACTTCACGGACGCCACCCTTGAGCGTGAGCCTGCCATCGCCCCCTCTGGAGTAAGGCGTTGTGCCCGATCCTTTCGTGCCCAAGTCGTACAGTTTGCCATCTGTGCCCCGCACCTGCCCATAGAGAAAGCCGCGACCGTCACCCAGAAAGGCGTTGTATTCGCCAAACTGATAGCCGTGATAGCGCAATGCCAACAGCGGACGCGCTCCTTGAAATTTGCCAAACGCTTCCACAAAGTCAGCATCGCTAACTGCTTGTGGGTCTAAGCCCAATGTTGGCAGTAGGTCATCATTGCGAAACCGCAAAATGTGCGCCGGAAACTCAGCCGCAGTAACCTGATCGTAATAGTCGTCGCCCAGCCTTTCGATGGATGGTTCGTAATCGAGGAGCAAGAGAGGATCGGCAGACATTGCAACAGTTGGGGAAGGGCAGAGAGGGAGGCATCACAACCTTCTTGAACTATGCATGAAGACCAGACAATGATCAATCTTGACTAAGACTGATTGTGCAACTGCCATGTCTTATCCTGCGAAAGCTCTAAAACCGATTGATGGTACTGGGTAAGCGTCGATCGATGTCCCACACTCAGAAACGTAGTGCCGATCGCTCGTAAATGTTGATATAGTCGCGCCTCGTTGTCCGCATCCAAGGCACTGGTAGCTTCATCGAGAATGGCATAATTTGGTTTTTGCAGCAGCAACCGGGCAAAGGTCAACCGCTGCTGTTCGCCCAGAGACAGCACATCTGCCCAGTCTCGTTCGACCTCGAAGCCGCCAAAGCGTTCAGCTAAATCAGCCAGGTTTACTTGCTCCAGGATTTGCGTCAAGTGCTGGTCGTCTGCTTCAAGGTGGGTATTGGGATAGAGGATCTGATCACGTAAGCTGCCTAACACCATGTAAGGACGTTGCGGCAGAAAGAGAATTTGGTCAGCGTCGGGACGGACGATCGTGCCCTTTCCAGCGATCCACAGCCCTGCGATCGCTCGTAGCAGTGAACTTTTGCCGCAGCCACTGGCTCCCATCACCAGCAAGCCTTGTCCGGTAGGCACTTCAATTGACAAGTCTTCGACCAGCGTCCGCTGATAGCTTGGGGTTTGCAACGTGAGATGCTCTAGCGCCAGGCGATCAGCGGTGACAGTTTGAATCGTTGTTAGAGTTGTAGCGGCTGTTTCAGTTGCTTCAATTGGCTGGGTCTGCTCCGGCTCGACTGGTTCCAGTTCGGCTGACGCTAATTCAACCTGTTCTAAAAACTCAGCAAACGAATACAGGCGATTAATCCCAGCCCCAAAGGTTGTCAACGCCTGGAAGCGAGCAACCACCAAGTTCAGCGAGAAAAAGACTCGGATGAACGCGCCCTGTGCTTCGCTAACTTTGCCAACTTCAAGCTCTCCTGCAAAAATCGCGGGCGCTACTACCAACGCAGGCAGAATGAAGGGAATGAACTCGTAGGCATTGGTCAACACATTCAGGTTTAGCTCCCAGAGCAGGAGCCGTTTGACATTATCAAAGACTTCGAGAAACCGATACTTGACCTGGGTTGCTTCCTGCTCTTCACCGCGATAGAACGCGATCGCCTCCGCGTTTTCTCGAATCCGCACCAGGCTAAACCGAAAATCTGCTTCTTTCTTGAGTTGCTCAAAATTCAGCCGCACCAACGGTTTGCCAAAGACAACCGTTGTTACCAGCGTGCCAACGAGCGCATAGAGCAACAGAAATAACACGAGAGAACGAGAAATCCCCCAAAGTACGCCGCTAAAGGCAATGACCGATAGCACCGATTCCACCAGCACTAGCAAAAACGTGAGCGATTCCTGAGTGAAGCTGCGAACATCTTCGGCAATGCGCTGATCAGGATTATCAATGTCTACATCTGATGTGCTGAGGTTATAGTAAGCACGATCGCCAAAATAGTTGTCTACGAAGCGATTGGTTAGCCAGCGTCGCCATTGCAGACTGAGACGATCGCGCAGATAGCGGTAGCCTGCCAACAGTGGCGCATAGATAACCAGCACGCTAATGAAAATCACAACCGTTTCCCAAAAGCGCGACTCATCTTTGGCAGAAAGGGCTGAGATCAGCACACCTCGCTTGTTGTTGAGCACCACACTTAGCCCGGTATACGCCAGCAAAAACAGCACGACTCCCAGCAGTAGTCCCCTGGCTTGCCATTTTTCCTCACTAAACCAGTAGGTTTTGGCGATCGCCCAAAACTGCCGGAAGACTTGCAAATTCAATCGATCCATCCGTTTATGTTCCTTGAAATAGCGATCAGCATTCAGCTATCAGCGGTCAGTGTTCAGTGGTTGGAGTTAACGCAAAACTCTCTAGCAACGTGGCGCAAGGCGTTACTCAAAACTCTTTCACTCCCCACCTATCCTACTGATGCTGACAAACTGATGCTGACGAAGCAATGCGATCGCACTCAATTCTCTGATCCTTGTCTAACGCGCAAGTCCTAACGGTAAAATAAGGGCTTGCAACAGCTTTGGGAGCCACTAGCTTGCCGACACTTGGCGTTAATATCGATCACACCGCAACAGTACGGCAGGCACGGCGCACAGTAGAACCTGATCCCGTAGCTGCCGCTGTTTTAGCGGAATTAGCGGGTGCCGATGGTATCACCGTCCACCTGCGCGAAGATCGCCGACATATTCAGGATCGCGATGTGCGCTTGCTGCGGGAGACGGTGCGAACTCACTTAAACCTGGAGATGGCAGCGACGGATGAAATGGTGGCGATCGCCCTCGACATCAAGCCTGATTACGTGACCCTCGTACCCGAAAAGCGCGAAGAAATCACCACTGAAGGCGGACTAGATGTGGCAGGGCAGGCAGATCGCATGGCGCAGATTGTCACCACATTGCAAGACGCTGACATTCCGGTGAGCCTCTTTATTGACGCTGACCCCAGGCAGATTGAGGCTTCCGCAGTCATGCACGCTCAGTTTATCGAACTGCACACCGGGCAATATGCCGAAGCCAAAGCCGAAGCCCATCGAGCGAAGGAGCTAACAATCCTGAAAGACGGCTGCGAACAGGCGATCGCCGCTGGTTTGCGCGTCAATGCTGGACACGGACTCACATACTGGAATGTGTATCCGATCGCCTGTTTGCCAGGAATGGAAGAACTCAATATCGGTCACACGATTATCAGCCGTGCCATCCTAGTTGGTTTAGAACGAGCCGTGCGTGAAATGAAACAAGCGATGCGAGGAGAATGAGGCGTAGAGCGTTTTGAGTTACGAATTTTGAGTTTTGCGTTAAAACATTCAAGCGCAAGATTCAATAAGACTTACCGTTCTTTGCCTTCACTCACCACCAAAAACTCAACACTAAAACTAGGCTTTAAAACTAAGCGTTCTAACTCTCACTTCTATTCATTTCAATCAACACTACTCACATGACCATGCAAACCTACTACTACGTGCTTGCCAGCCAACGGTTTCTTACTGAAGAAGAGCCGATCGATGAAGTGCTGAAAGAACGCACCCGGCATTACCACGAGCAAGAAAAAGAAATCGACTTTTGGCTCGTTAACCAACCTGCGTTCTTGGAAGCACCGGAACTGGCAGAGACTAAAGCTAAGTGCCCACAGCCTGCGAGTGCTATTATTTCAACCAATCCTCAGTTCATTACCTGGTTGAAACTACGGCTGGAATTTGTGGTGACGGGTGCGTTTCAGGCTCCTTCTTACACCATTCCGCAGCCCTTAGCCTCCTTAGCATCCATTTCTTAAGCCTTTGGCATGAAGGTTGCTTGTTGGCTTTCCAGCGATAGGAGGGCATCGCCAACTTAAACCCTCTCAAGAAAGTTTATGTTTCAGATTGCCCGACGATTCCAATTTTTGTTGCGTCCAGTGCTGTTCTCTGGAGCAAGTTTGGTGGCGGCGGCGATCGCCTCTGCCCAAATTCCACCGGCACCGCCTACATTAAATACTCCTGCACCAGCAAATACTCCTGCACCAGCAGGCTATGCTGACTGCCAACCGCCTAGCCCCAGTGAATATTTGCTATTGGTGGTGAGCAAGACACCCGAAAGCCAGGAGCAAGTGCGTCGTACCTTACCCTCAAGCGCTACGGTGACGGTCTGCAACTACCTCAACGACGTGGTAACGCGAGTGGGTGGGTTTCCCACGGCTGAAGCAGCCGATGCCTGGGCAAAGTATGTGAGAGAGTCGATCGGGCTGTCTGCTTTCGTAGCTCGACCATCAGAAGTGGCGGCGCAACCGTCACCAGCACCCATGCAACCGTCACCAGCACCTACGCCAACGGCTCCGGCTCCAACAGCAGGCGTCGCGCGATCGTCCTCACCTCAAAGCATAGGGACGTTTAACCCTCAGGCTTTAGGTGGCGGCTATGCGGTTTTGGTCGATTACTTTAGCCGCCCAGAACTGGCAACCCAGGTGCAGCAGTTGGTTGGCAAAGAGATTGGTCTGGCAGCCTATCGCCAGCGACCGTACTTGTTAGCGGTGCATACCAGTGACCAAAGCCTTGCTAATTCAACCTTGCAAGCGTTGACCGATCGTGGCTTTTGGGCAATGGTGGTCGATAGCCGTCGAGTCATGCTGCTGCGTCAAGCGATCGCCACACCACAATCAACCGTGAAAAAGTAACCTGCGCTTTTTCTTAGCCTGAAAGCCAGCGTTTGAAGCTTTGCTACTGCTGTGGAGCTGAACGCTGATTACTGATTACTCATGCTGAACGGCTCTTTAGCTTGGCTACGCTTTAGTCTGAGCCTGTGCCGCACAAAGTCGTTCGATCGCCTGGTCAGCCGTAATCAGCCGCTTTAAGACTACTTGTCCGATCGCTTGTGTTGTGGCATCAAGCTGAGCCGGATCAGTTGGTTTAACCTCAACCATCAAAACCGCGTCTTCGACCCGATAAAGCCACAGCTTCTCCTCCTTCTCCCAAACGCAGAGGTTAATCTGGCTAATGTCTGGTTTGCGCCTCCAGGCGCTTTCGTTCCATAGCCCTCCTAATTCCCAGACTCTACCAACTGTCCAGCCATCCGACAAAAAAAAGTACTTCACAACGGTATTCCGAATTGCTGCAACGTCTCATCTATCAAACTACGAACAACCTTGCTAAACTCAGCCGCCTTTATGGAAGTAACACACGTCACACTCAGCGCAACCAACCATAAACTACAGTACTGCGAGTAAGATGGCACGATCGCTCGCACAAGTTTCCTAACTGGTTTTCTGATATCAATGGTTCGCGATCGTCTATGCCCTACTGTCTGCGATCGCTTACACTCAATATCACTTATTCAGCATTCACGTTCTTCCAGTAAATTCGTTTCAGCAAATTCATGGACATTCAGGCTCTTATTCGCGACATTCCAGATTTCCCAAAGCCAGGGATTATCTTTAAAGACATCACCACTCTTCTGCGTGATGCGGATGGGTTGCGTTACACCATTGATGCGCTGGCAGAAAAATGTGCTGACTTTGCGCCAGACTTCATCATTGGGATGGAATCGCGTGGCTTTATTTTTGGTGCTCCGCTAGCGTACAAGCTAGGAGCAGGCTTTATTCCCGTTCGTAAACCGGGCAAACTTCCGGCAGCAGTGCATTCCATTGAGTACGAGCTAGAGTACGGCATGGATCGCCTGGAAGTGCATCAGGATGCGCTTCATCCTCCCGATTGCAAAATTTTGATTGTGGATGACCTGATTGCAACGGGTGGCACGGCAGCGGCTACCGCTCAACTGGTGCAGCAGTCTGGCTGTCAGTTAGTTGGCTTTGCCTTTGTCATTGAGCTTAAGGATCTGAGCGGACGCAAACGGCTACCGGAGGTACCGATCATCACGCTGGTTGAGTATTAGGATAGTTCTAAGTTGTTGGCAGCAAGCCGTTGGTCATGGAGCCTGAAGCCAACAACGATGGCTGAACAATCTTTAGCGAAACACAAACTGATGACTATATCCGAGCGGAGCAGGCGAGAAGCAGGCGTTGATGCGCTGATGACGTTTTTTACCAGCGATACGTTTGTTTACATTGTCAAACGCCTGTTACAAGCACTTTTGACCCTGTTCCTGGCATCAGCGCTGAGCTTTGTGATCATCCAGCTTGCCCCTGGAGACTTTTTGGACACCTATCGCCAGAATCCTAAAATTTCGCCAGAGTTTTTAGAGCAAAAGCGGCAGCAATTCCGCTTAGACCGACCGTGGATTGAGCAGTACTTCTTCTGGCTCTGGAGCATTGTCAGATATGGCGATGCGGGTCCCAGTATGCTGTACAACCGCTCGGCATCCGCAATTATTTTAGAACGTGTGCCAGCGACGCTGCTGTTAGCCTTCTCTTCGCTGCTAGTTACTTGGGCGATCGCCATTCCATTGGGTATTGTCGGCGCGGTCAATCAAAACCGCTGGAGCGATCGACTCTTGCAGGTCATTAGCTATGCGGGGCAGGGCTTTCCCAGTTTTATTACAGCGTTACTGCTGCTGATTCTGGCGCAAAACACGTCGCCCCTTTTCCCCGTTGGCGATATGACCAGCATCGACCATAACGAATTGACCCCACTGGGTAAAATCATTGATATTGGCTGGCACATGATCTTGCCGACGATCGCTCTTAGCATCACTAGCTTTGCTGGACTTCAGCGCATTACCCGTGGCGAACTGCTTGATGTGCTGCGGCAAGACTATATTCAAACCGCTCGCGCCAAAGGACTGCCAGAAAACAAGGTGATCTATATTCACGCGCTGCGTAATGCCATTAATCCGCTGATTACCCTGCTTGGGTTTGAATTTGCCAGCTTGCTGAGTGGCGCGTTTATTGCTGAGTTCTTTTTTAACTGGCCTGGTTTGGGTCGTTTGATTCTGCAAGCAGTGCAAGCACAGGATCTTTACCTAGTGATGGCAAGCCTGATGATGGGTGCGGTCATGCTCATCATTGGCAATTTGCTGGCAGATTTACTCCTCAAAGCGGTTGATCCTCGCATTAAGCTAGAGGAAGCTAACTAGATCTAAAGCTTACGGGTGATTGTTCTTTAGTACTACCGTTGAGGCTAAAGAAACCAACTTTTGGCTATTCAAAGGGCAACGATCTCGATACCTCAACGCAGTGATCGTACTGCTTATTCTCTACAGATAAGATACGTGAAAAGATTGCTTGAAAATGAGTTTTTCATTCACAGTTTTTCACTTACAACTAAAAAATTACTAATAGCGTCATGTTTTCGGAAGCTTATTACCTGATTCGATCGAGAGCCGACGGTAGCTATTTAGTCGCGCATCCTCATGCTGGTAAAGACGCAAACGCAGCCCAGTCTAGTCCAAGTTTTTTACTTTTGTTTCGTGAACACTTTGATGCCTTAAGTTACCTGAATACTCATGCATCAGAAGTTGCCGATCGTTTCTCTGTAGAATCCATTCCTGGCACCCAGATTGATCCCTTACTCAAACGTTGGAGCTTTACGGGGATTGGGGTTGTTCAAGATCCGCTGATTCCGAGAGTTGAATTTCTGACCAAAGGCTCAACTTGAGGCTTCTTGCCTGCATCATGCCCTCAGCAACGCCTAGATAGGTTGGATGGGCGATCGTGCTTCCTCACGTCTAAAACCTTGTTTTGGAGCGGTGACACCGAAACCATCCGCCGCTTACATCCGTCGCCGCTTACATCCGTTTTAAGCTTCATGGCAAAATCACTTTAAAAAGCGCGATACAACTACTGGGTCGCTTGTTGCAGCGTTTTAGCAGCGTTTTTAATTCCTTCGGCTTGATAAACTCAAGTAGCTCGCTTAGACAGCCATAAACAGTGCTTCACAAGCTCATAGCGTGCAACAGTCTAAGCACCTTTATTCCTAAGTCCTCCTTTAGAACGTACTCTATGAAACTTGCCATTGCTCTCTTTTTCTGTGTGGCTTTGTCAGGCGGTGCTGTGGCGGCACCACAACCACTTGCGGCAAACCCTGCGATCGATATGGATGGGTATCTCCGCGTTTCGTTTGAGGCGGCAAAGCATCGCAAGACGCGTAGGCTTTCGGAAGCCGATTTCATCCGTATGAGCCGTGAACCGGGCACGATCGTTCTGGATGCCCGTAGCCGTGAAAAGTACGAGCTTTTGCACATTAAAGGCGCTGTCAATCTGAGTTTTCCAGACATTACAGTGGAGAGTCTGAAGCGCACTCTGCCTGATAAAACGACTCGCATTCTCATCTATTGCAACAATAATTTTGTCAACGCTGAGGAGCCGTTTCCCTCCAAAATGCCATCAGCATCGCTCAATCTCTCAACTTACATTGCGCTATATAACTACGGCTACCGCAATGTGTATGAACTTGAGCCTCAAATCGACCCGCAGCAGTCGAAGCTTGCCTTCGAGTCAATCCCCTCTAAACCATTAAGCCGAAAGCTTTAAAGCGATTTGAATTGCACAGTATTGGGGGAACCTCCACACGAACCCCCTCCAATCACTGCGATCGATTCTTACGAACTTTCTGCTTGGTTTCGATCAGTTCAGTTAGATACTGTAGGGATTAGAGTTCTATGCCTTCTGTATAAATGCGATCGACTAAAGCATAAAAGGCTTCATCCTGCGTACGATGGTTAAAAAATACGGGTAGTGCCCTTTAGTAAAGAGTAGAGAGAATTAGGACTAGCTATCATGGTTGAGTCTTTTATCATACATCTCCTGCTTCCGAGTCTTCCACCATGAAGCCTTATCTCCTTTGCCCGACCTATACTCAGACGACATCATGAAAAATGGCACGACTCGTCGTGGCAAGCAGAATTACAAGTGCCGTGATTGTGGTCGTCAATTTGTCGAAGACCTGCAATGGAAGCCAATTGACCCAGACCGCAAGACGATGATTGACTACCTGTTGTTGGAGAAGATTCCCTTGGTAGGTATTGTGCTCGTGTGATGAACTGATCGGAGGGAAGGCTACAACGCTATGTCCACCGTTGCTATGCCCAGGTGCGGCAGCGGTACAAGCTCAACCGAAAGCCAAGGGGCACTTAGCGGTGCAGATGGATGAATTATGGTCGTTTGTTGATGACAAGGGCAACAAGCAGTGGGTGTGGCTAGCACTGGATGTAGAAACGCGTGAGATTGTGAATGCTACATTGGCGACTGTTCAGCAGAGGGGGCAATGAGGTTGTGGCAATCGATGCCTGCTGTCTACTGACAATGCGCCATTGTGTACAGCGATTACTGGGAAGCTGACGCCAAGGTTTTACCAAGTAAACGTCATCGTGCGGTAGGTAAAGAGAGCGGCTTAACCAGCTACATTGAACGCTTCAACAACATGCTGAGGCAACGAGTGTCACGCTTAGTGAGGAAGCCGTTATCATTCTCTAAAAAGTTGGAGAATCACAGGGGAGCGACTTTGTATTTCATCCATCATTACAACAACCTGATAGGTGCGGCGATATTGAGTTGTTAGTGAAGGCTGCTTATTCCCTATCCTTTACCAGATAGGACTACCGTTAATTTTTCTATTGGTAGCCTTTAACTCTATCACTTTTTGCAATATAGTCCCCCTTTTTGTCTCCGCTGCTATATAGAGGCGTTATAGCGTGAGTATGCTCTTCTAGTTGTGCAAGTGCTCCAGAACTGCCTCTAGACGCTGCTGTCGTTGCCGCTGCTCTAACCACTGACGACAAACCTGCTGAGTCAGTTGCGACTCTTCCTCGGTCAAAACCCGACCGCTTCCTTGTGCTACCAGGAGCTTCGAGACAGCAACCGCTTGCGAGTACTTAATGTTGTGTTTCACAAGCTGTAAACAAAGGATGCTTTCCTGTTCATCAACAGGGAGAGAAAAACTTTTCATTTGCGTCAGGTGCATCAGAAGCTAGCGGTGCAGCGGCTTGCACAAGGCAGAGCTTCACCAGGTCGACAGCATCATTTTTAACAAATGTAGGGAATGTAACATCTACCCAAGTAAATAATCCTAGGAAAAGGTTCTCATTAGTCAAGCACTACTTCATTAGCAGCAGCGCTTGCACATTAGACTACCTTTGGATGAAATGTCTCTAATGCGCCGTTAGGCAAGGCTTGTGCTAATTGTATGTCCGCTGCGACCCGATGAATAAATCAGCTTTGTTTATGACTCAGTCGCGCATAGGAGCTGTTGATGAGGTTGTGCCAAGACCTCAGCTTCAAAGCGAGTCTTTACTAAGACTGCACAACAATCGTCCGGATTTTTCGACTGTTCTGAGAATTGGTTAAGCGAGACGCTCTCTGGTCAGTTAAGGCAAGAGCGACATAGGGCGATCGCTGCTGTGGCAATAGTTGCTTCGCTCATGTTGAGCATTGGTTCTGGCTAGACACCGAAAGCTACAGCACCGATTACCCTGACCCTTGCCAACGCCAGTCGGAGACCAAACCCTTGAGGAGAGAAACATGCGCAAGTTGATGTCTGCTGGGCTGGCTGGGTCGGTCGCTTTGACCGTTGGTAGTTGCTCTTCTCATGCTGATAAGGATGCCGTGATCACGCTGCCGCCAGAACCCGCGAGTACAACAGAAGCGCCTGCTACAGCAGAGCCTTTTGCTGCTGGGACAGCGCCGTTGGTACCGCAAGTGGCAGCTCCTGAGTACATGCCAGGACTGCTCCAGTCAACCAACAGCGTTGAGCAGACAAGACAAGTGCGGCGCAGCATTCAACGTCAAAGCAGAACTGATCCGTTCGCCAGCCTACCACCAAAGTTACAACAACCGCGTCCTGTGGCTGCTCGCCCCGATGTCCCCCTTCTAAGGCAATTACCAACGCGAGCCAGGCGTATGCCGCGCTTGATCCAACGGCGACCGACGCTTGCTAACAAACCGAAATTCTCCCCTTACATAGGATTTCCAACGCCACCGACGGTCACTGTGCCCCCACTGACTCAGCCCCGCACCCGCCTGACGGCTTTAAAGCCGAAGCGCACTACGCCATTGCCGCCCAAGCAAAGCACACCGTTGCTCAGCGCACTGCCGCCGTTACCAGTGGCAAGCCTAGCGAACGCGGTAGAAGTCAGTGGTGTGGTCGTGGTCGGCAGTGTGGCTCATGCGATCGTTAAAGCACCCAATGAAGCCAGCAGTCGCCATCTTCAAGTGGGGCAACGTTTTTCCAATGGGCAGGTGTTGATCAAGCGCATTGAGGTCAAGACTGGCTTTGATCCCATCATTATTCTTGAAGAAAATGGTATTGAAGTGGCTAAAGCAATCGGTGAAGCCATACAGGACCCCAACCCTGCCTAGTTGTAGCGACTCCAGAGAGAGACCCCTGATTGGCAATGCCAGGGTGAGCGATCGTTAACTTGAGCTTGGGTGGAGTGGTTTGCCTCTTCTTTGCACGCGAAAGCCCGGTGCCAGCGACCGGGCGCTGTAAAGTACAGTAGGGTACCTCTAGGACTAGGCTAGCAGTCTTAGTCATACCCAAGGCAGCTTTAGACGTTGAGCACTGGTATGGCAAAAACGATTTTCAAGACGGTCTTTTGGCTGACCGCTCTCAGCCTGATTACGCTGGGTGTGTTGAGCTACAGAGATGGCGGCAGCCCTACCCGTAACAAGCAAACAAGGTTGGACCACATGTTGTGTCGACTGAACCTCAGTCACTGTTAAGCATGCAACTAAGCTTATTGCCCCAGCGACATAAGCTTTGGCAGATTTTAACCAACATCACTGGCAAACCCTGTGCCAAGTGTTGGCGCTTCCCAGCAGCACGAAGACTATGCCCGTCCTGGTGATAGCGCCCCGGTGATGTGGTACAACTACTCATTGAACCCCGATACGCCTTTTCTTCTCCTTAACTCATACACCATAAATAACCATAGCCTTTCAGTTCCTCCCTCAGGCTGGTGGCTATAGCCCTATGAAATCTGCCTGTAAAGTTCCGGTCGTTAAACCAGTGACAAACTTAAAGCTTGCTTCTGAAGCTTACATTGCTCAGCTAAGCCTTCTGTCGCTGAGTTTAGAGTGATGAACAACCAACTGTACCTAATCTTGAAAGGAGCTTTGCCACGATGACACAACCCATTCTTGCCCACGAAGTTATCGGAGAGGGACCAGAAAAAGTCATTGTGATGGGCGGTTGGTTAGGTGACCATACGGTGTTTCAACCGATTTATCACTGGCTCGATCGCGCGACGTTCACGTATTGTTTTGCCGATCCACGCGGTTACGGTGATTCTAAAAGCATGGTAGGAAACTACACAAATGCAGAAGTGGCAGGAGATGTAATGACACTGGCAGCTATGCTAGGTTGGGAAGCATTTCACTATATCGGTCATTCGATGATGGGCAAAGTCGCCCAATACTTGAGTGCTCATTACAGCACCCACCTCAAGTCTGTGATAGGAGTGACCCCAGTACCTGCAAGCGCTGTCCCCTTTGATGAAGAGACCCAAAAGTTGTTTGCTACTGCCTGGGAAGTACCAGCCAATCGCGGCACCATTTGTATGATTACGACTGGCAATCGCTATACGAAAGTCTGGGAGCGGTACATGGTCAATGAGTCATTGAGAACTACTCATCCTGATGCTTACCGTAACTACTTTAAGATGTGGTCGGCAGAAGACTTTGCGGCTGAAGTCGATGGTTGCGAAGTCCCCTTCCTGGCTATTACAGGTGAACACGATGCCGCAGTAACGACTGCTCTCGTCGAAAGCACAATCCTACAATGGTTTAAGAAGGCTGAGTTGCACGTCATAAGCAATGCAGGACACTATCCGATGCAAGAGGTGCCAATCCAGCTTGTAACTGTATGCGAAGCATTCATGAATCGATTTTAGAGGCTGTCTGAAAAGTTGGCGTGAAACGGGATCCCGATAGCAAAGAGTTTTCATCGCGAAAGCTCAAATATATGAGGGCATTCGCTGAAGCTTATTCCAACAAGCAAATTGTGCAGCAGGTTGCTGCACAAATTCCCTGGTTCCATAACTGCGTTCTAGTCGAGAAGGTATAAAACCCATCAGAACGACGATGGTATATCCAGCAAACAACGCTTATGAGGATATCTGAGAAGTGAAAACCTACGCTAGGCGTCTGAGTATGAGATGAATCATCGCGACATAGATGAAAGTTTCGGAGGTTTCCGGCAAGACCGCATCAGCTTAGCTCGAAAGTGGTGATAAACCGTTTTCCACCATGGAAAGTTGTGTGGCAATAGCCACTAAGCACTCCCTGCCACCACTCGGTAAAAGATGGCATTGCTTACGAGTCTGATCGCCACACTTCGGGGTCGTCCATCTGATGTGACTGAGGGCAGCGCTTTGGATCAGAGATTCCATTGCTTATCGCTGATGTCGATCGGACAGGATAGTTGCTTTGCTCTCATTCCCCTGTCAATAATCATTTCTTCTGACAGATTAAGGGATGAGAGTTTGTTTAAGCCTATACATCCCTACATCTGGGCTTGTAAGACATCCTCGTAATTTACAATTCTGTAACGATTACGGAGTACTCTTCCTATTATGAGCCTATACGTAGCTTGCTAACACGGTTTGACCTCAGTAAATTGTACTCACAATAAAAGGGGACATCGAAATATCGTGTCCCCTTGCAACTATTGACGTGTAGGCAACCTACTCGATGCCTTCGATGCGGTCTTCAACTTCTTGATAGAGTTCGCGGAGGCGATCGAGGTTCTCCTCAGTGGTTTCCCAATAGCCGCGACCATTAGCTTCGAGTAGCGTCGTCACCATCTTGCGGTACGAACTGGGGTTGAGGTCGAGCAAGCGTTTCGACATTTCCTCATCTTTGAAGAACGTCTCGTTGGCATCTTCGTAGACCCAGTTATCCACTGCGCCTGCCGTTGCCGACCAGCCCATCGTGTTTACCAACCGCTTTGATAGTTCCCGCACGCCTTCGTAGCCGTGGCTCAGCATCCCTTCGTACCATTTGGGGTTAAGCAATTTGGTACGGGCATCCAGACGAACGGTTTCCGAGAGGGTGCGAACTTGGGCGTTGGCGGTTGTAGTATCCGCGATGAAGGAAGTAGGCGCTTTGCCGTCATTCCGTAGACGAGACACAACCTTAGTGGGGTCGGAGTCGTAGTAGTGAGAGACATCCGTCAGCGAGATTTCGGACGAGTCCAGGTTCTGGAAGGTGACATCCGCCGTTTTGAGGGCAGACTCGAAGATCTGGCGGTTTTGATCCATCGTGCCAGGGTTATCTGACGAGAAGGCGAAGGATTTCCGCGCCAGGTACATATCCTGAAGTTCGGCTTCGCTTTCCCAGGTGCTGTTTTCCACCGCCAGGTTGATGTTGGAGGAATAGGAACCAGAGGCGTTGGAGAAAACGCGAGTGGCAGCCTGCCGCAGATTAATGCCCATTTCTTCGGACTGCTTGAGGGCGTGCTTGCGGACGAAGTTCATTTCCAGTGGCTCATCGGCTTCGGCTGCCATTTTCACGGCGCGATCGAGCAGTGCCATCTGGTTAATAAACAAATCGCGGAACACACCGGAGCAGTTCACCACTACATCAATGCGAGGACGGCCGAGTTCTTCAAGCGGGATCAGTTCCAGCTTGTTCATTCGTCCCAACGAATCAGGCAACGGAGCCACACCGAGCATCCAGTAGATCTGTGCCAGTGATTCACCATAGGTCTTGATGTTGTCGGTGCCCCAGAGAACCGCAGCGATCGTCTCTGGATACTTGCCATCATTTTCCGCGCACTGACGGGCAAGCAGGCGATCGACTACCACTTTGGCAGACTTCACGGCTGCGGAGGTCGGAATTGCCTGTGGATCGAGGGCGTGAATGTTTTTGCCAGTCGGCAGCACATCAGGGTTGCGAATCGGGTCGCCGCCAGGACCAGGAATGACGTACTCGCCTTCCAAGGCAGTGAGCAGGGCACCGAGTTCGTTATCCGCCACGATCTGCTTCAGGCAGAATTCTAGATAGTTGAACAGTGGTTTGATTTGCTCAACGTCCACCTTCGGATAACCTGCCTGGTGCAAGGCTTCTACCCAGGGTTCTTTCTTGCCCATGTTGAAGAAGTTGAGCCTGGAAACTCTAGAAACGCGACCATCGGCATCGACCTGAGCCTGCACCAGTGATGCAACAGACGATCGGGTTGCCAGGGTAATGTCTTGCAGTAACTGCACGTCTTCTAGCACACCGCGATCGCTGCCCTGATAGATCGCTTCCATTGTGCGACCCAGACTGTTCGCAATAATGCTGGGCAGGCTAAGAATGTTGTCTTCAGGACGATCGAGGCTAGCAATGTTGACTAGAGTAGCGATCGCTTCTTCTGCCGTTGGGGGTTTGCCGATGACGTGTAGACCACAGGGCAACAGACGCGACTCGATCTCCATCAGCTTGATGTAGACCTTGCCGACCACCGTATCGCGGGCTTCTGGCTCCAGTTCCTTCGCGCTTTCAGGAAACTCAATATCCTTGTCCAGGTTGCAGATCCGCGCTTTGTCCATAATCGAATCAACGATCTGGGCACCGCGTCCCGTGTCTTTCAAGGTCTGGTAGGACGCAACCAGTTCACCCAGTTCCTTCAAACCCTTATACAGTCCGGCGTTTTCAGCGGGTGGTGTGAGGTAGCTGATCGTTTCCGCGTAGGAGCGACGTTTGGCGATCGTCGCCTCCGAGGGATTGTTCGCTGCGTAGTAATAGAGGTTTGGAATAGTGCCAATCAGACTATCGGGGAAACAGGTATCGGACATCCCAATCTGCTTGCCGGGCATGAATTCTAGCGATCCATGAGTGCCGAAATGCAAGACGGCATCCGCTTTCCAGATTTGCTCCAGGTAGGTGTAGTAGGCGGCGAACCCATGATGGGGGCTGGCAGACCGTGAGAACAACAGCCGCATGGGATCCCCTTCATAGCCAAAGGTCGGCTGCACGCCAATGAAGACGTTGCCAAACTCTTTGCCAAAGACCAGCAGATTCTGCCCATCGGTGTTGAGGTGTCCGGGCGGTGGTCCCCAGGATGCGTGAAGACGCTCGGAGTACGGGGTCAGCGCTTCATACTCTGGCACCGACATCCGGTAGGCAACGTTTAGTTCGGGGCTGTTGTACTGAGCGCGGGCATCGTGCAGCACTTCCAACATCAGCGCTTCTGCCGTTTCAGGCAAGTCTTTCACGTCATAACCGTTGTGCTGCAAAGCTTCCATCACCTTGTAAATGGAGCCAAACACGTCTAGATATGCGGCTGTGCCAACGTTGCCTTTATCGGGTGGAAAGCTAAAAACGGTGATCGCCACTTTCTTGGTCAGCTTGGGCTTGCGGCGCAGGTTTGCCCACTTCATAGCACGCTGAGTAATCGCTTCGACCCGATCTTGCAGGGCGATCGCACGTCCTGTCATGCCATCCCGACCCGAAAGAATAATGGGTTCGATCGCGCCATCCAGTTCGGGCAACGCAATTTGAAGCGCCACCTGAATCGGGTGCAGACCCAGATCGCTGTCCTCCCATTCTTCGGTGGTTTGAAACACCAGGGGCAGCGCCACCATATAGGGACGGTTAAGGCGTTTGAGGGCTTCGATCGCCTTGGGATGATCCTGCTTCGCAGGTCCACCCACTAGGGCAAACCCAGTCAGCGAGATCACGACATCCACAATGGCGTTCTGATTTTTAGAAAGGGGATCGTAGAAGAACGCCTCAACGGGCTTGGAAAAGTCCAGTCCGCCTGCGAACACCGAAATCACCCGTGCGCCCATGCTTTCGAGTTCCTGCACCATCGCTACATAGTGGGCATCGTCGCCCGTTACTAAGTGCGTCCGTTGCAGCACCAAACCCACACAAGGGGCAAGGGGATCTTTCAATTCGTCCGAAATATCAGTGCGCGAGTTAAACCAGTTGAGGTATTCCTTCACGTCCTCAAACATGGTGGGCGCGAGGGGATGCCAGATACCTAGGTCAGGATAGGTGACGGGATCACGATACTGCAAGGCACCGCTGTCTGTGTCGAGTTCTTTGTATACGTAGCGATCGGCAAGCATCAGCAGGAAGTTCTCCAGGTTCTCCTGCGAACCACCGAGCCAGTATTGAAAGCTCAACATGAAATTACGGGCATCCTGCGCTTTGTCCATCGGCAGGTATTTCAGCACTTTGGGCAGCGTGTTCAGCAGCTTTAGCATCCCATCCTGAAAGCCAGACCCAGATTTCTCCTTGCGCTTTTTCATAAACTGGGCGATCGCGCTCTTGGATTGCCCTAGCTGCGCCATCGAAAAACTGCCCATCTTGTTTAGGCGCATCACCTGCGGCATGGAGGGGAAGACAACTGCCACATCCAGGCGATCGCGGTGTGGCTCTACCGCTGCCACTACTTTGTCTGCCAGATCTTCTAGAAAAATCAGTGACGCAATGAAAATGTTTGCCCGCGCCACGTCACGCTGAAAGGCTTCGTAGTTATCCGAATCGCGGAGTTCCTCGATCAAATAGCCGCTAATTTCGACAGCCAGATTGGGATGGTTCTGGTTAATGGCGCGAACCGCTGCCGAAAGCGAACTCTGATACTGAGGCTCTAGCACGACATAGACCACTCTAAGCAGAGCGCGTCCCCGTAGATCATCGGGTGCGACGTGTCTGATGGTGGGCTTGACGTGTGTGAACATGCAGTTAAGCTCCTTAGTCTGGTAATGCGCGAAGTATGCGGGGCAGTCACGAGCAGGCAGTCAAATTGGCACCACACCATCTTTCAGGAGTATGGGTTGCGGATGACTGAATACTGACCGTTACAATAATCGCATACACACCGTTGTACCAGAAAACCAGTCCACATAAGCGTTCTAGGAAATATCCGACACAATTTGATAAGGATGTCTTAAGTATTTTGTTACATCGAACCCATTCTTTCTGAGCAATTACTCCGCTAATCTGTTGCAAAAATTCATCAACTCCCTGACCTTTGGGCATTAGACTTTTCTACCAACCCTTGACAGTTGGATACGATGTGACGTGCAAAGGCGGTAGCACTGATTGCCCGGCGCGTTAAAGCAGGTAGCGCTTAAAGTTCCCGCCTGAGGCTGCTTCACTAACGGACTGGCAAGAACGGAAAAAAGGTTTTGATAAATCTGCGGAGACGCAGCAAATTAAGGTTCTTTTCAAGTGGTCGCCCCACTTGCGGTCGAGAGGGTCCGGGCGTTTGCAACTCTGCCTGAAGCTGAGCATACTCACTTGCCGTAATCGGTTTGCCATCAAGCGGCGATCGCGCTCCAGTAATGACTTCCAACCGCAGCACTTCTTCAGGCTTATCCTCCGGATTAGGTAATGCCAGTACTGGTTCGATCGCAACCAAGCCTACCCCCATCAGAAGCAGGATCGCCGTGAGTTGATTGGCTTGACGGCGATCGGTCGCTAACACCACACTCAACGACTGTGCTGGAGACTCTTGAAGATTAGGTTGTGTCTGTTTCATACCATTGCTCGGTTTAATCGCCTTGCTGAGACAAAACACGTCTTTTGGCGGGTGACTTAAATCTAACGAACTAATAGAGCGTACGTTTGAATACAGCTTCAATGCCTTCAAACTTCTAACATAGCTATACAGTGTTGCTTTATACAGTGTTAAGTAACAAAACAGCGTTAATTGACGAAACAGGGGCATCTTTACTGTAGTGCTTAGGCTCTACGGTCTTACAGATTTTTAAACAGCGGTTTCCGGTCGAGTGGAGTGCTGTTGCGATTAGGTAAAGGCAGGGAACAGATGGAAGGAGCCTTGCTGCTTTCTCTTTCCCTCCACTGCTTTGTCTCATCTTTAAGCGACTCGAAAAAAATGTGATGCCCTTTTGGACGAGTAACTCGCCCTAATTATTCATGCTGTCTGCCTTTTTTACCCGGCCTCGTGTGTTTCCTAAATTTCGTTTGGCTAAAGTATCACCAAGTAATTGGTTGGAGTATCCCGAAAAACAAAATGCCCAACTACGGCGGATTGTTGACCGTGTTCGCAATTCTCTAGAGTTGCGGGTTGTGCTGCAAACGGCAACCGATGAACTGGCAACCTTACTCAAGTTGGATCGCTGTAGTTTCTTGTGGTATTTTCACGACACTAAGCGAGTTCAGCTTGTCTGTGAGAGTGGTAACGTCGATCGCCTGCACCGAAAAGCTTTCGCACCAGGCTACTATCCGCTGGCTATGTTTGGCTTCACAGCGACCGCAATCGCCCGTGGCGAACTCAGCATCACTAGTGGGTTGAGTAGTGGCACTTCGCTGGTGCGATCGCTCAGGCACTGGATACTACCCTGGCGCAAACGTGATGAACAACCGCCTCCGCTAGTATTGGGCGCGATCGCTAATTTGTTAGTGCCCGTTAACTCGCAGGGCGGCTCGAACGGGTTTATCGCTTGCCTGTCTGACAAGCCCCGCCACTGGTCGCCCGCAGAAGTAGAGTTTATTCAGTCGATCGCTCAGCAACTTGAGATTGCAATCCGGCAGGCGCAGCTTTATGAACAAACCCAAAAGCAGGCGCAGCGAGAGCGTTTGGTAAACCAGATCACTGCCCAGACGCGCCAAAGCTTTGAACTGGGAACGATTCTCAGTGGCGCGATCGCTCAACTGCTAGAGGCGCTCAAGGTCGATCGCTGCCTGGTGCATCTGGTTGAAGATCCTGGCGATTACGAGAGCGAACCCGTTGTTGAAGCGGCGATGGATGAAACCAACGATCGTGCTGCCTTTCGGCTCAAGCATCTGTATGAAGTCTGCCGTCCACCCTTTACAGGCACCATTGATGCGTTTGACACTAATGGTCCGATTACCCGCTGGGTGATTCAAAATCGCCGTCGCGTTGTCATTGCTGATGTGACTCAGGACGATCGCATTGGTCCCCACAACGAGGAGTATCAGCAGGCGGAAATTAAATCATCGCTGGTGGTGCCCGTGCAGAACAAGGAAAAACTGCACGCTATTCTCTACCTCAATCAGTGTTCTCACACGCGCTATTGGTCAAAGAACGACCAAAAACTGACGCAAGCAGTGGCAGATCAGTTAGCAATTTCGATTCAGCAGGCGCATCTTTATGCTCAGACAAAGCAGCAGGCAGCAGAAAGTGCAGCACAGGCACACCATCTTGCAGAAACGCTGAACGAGCTACGTTTAACCCAAGCACAGCTTATTCAGAGCGAAAAAATGTCTAGCCTGGGGCGCTTGGTGGCAGGAGTAGCTCACGAAATCAATAATCCGATCAACTTCATCTACGGCAATGTGCCCTATGTCGAAACCTACATTCACGATCTGCTCTACTTACTGAAGGAGTATGAGGCTCGCACACCAGAGCCAGATGAAGCTTTACAGGCGATGATTGCTGAAGTTGAACTCGATTTTTTGCGGGGCGATTTGCCTCGCATCCTCGACTCCATGCGATCGGGTGCCGAGCGCATTCGTCAAATCGTGCTCTCACTCCGCAACTTCTCGCGGTTGGATGAAGCACAGCGCAAACGGGTCAATCTCCACGAAGGCATTGAAAGTACGCTACTTGTACTCAAAACCCACTTCAAAGAAGACATCGAAATCATTCGTCAATATGGTGATTTGCCCCTGGTGGAATGCTATCCCGGCGACCTCAATCAGGTGTTTCTCAACTTGTTGCTGAATGCGATCGAAGCATTGAGTACCTGGCAGGGCAAAAAGGCGATCGCCATTTGCACCGATATGATTGCAGCCACAAACAACCAACCCGAAATGGTTCGCGTTGTCATCACTGATACAGGACCGGGCATTCCCCACAACCTGCAACACCAAATTTTTGATCCATTCTTCACCACGAAAGAGGTAGGACAGGGGGTTGGGTTAGGGCTAACGGTGAGCTATCAAACTATTGTCAACCAGCACCACGGCTACCTGAAGTTTTACTCTGAACCAAAATTTGGTGCCGAATTTATGATCGAAATTCCTGTCCACCATGCGCCCGTCCATCATCCAGCAGACTCAAAGTAACCGCGTACCGAGCTATCCTAGGAACGGCGTTTTAAACCACGATTGTGACCCAAAATCCTCGTCAGTTGGCTTTTTTGGCACTGCGATCGGTGCATCAGGGAGCTTTTGCCGACGTGGCGCTGGACAAAACGCTGCGGCAGGCAAAGCTCACTAATCTTCTCGATCGTCGCTTGCTGACCGAGCTAGTGTATGGCAGCGTTCGCAGGCAGCGGACGTTAGATGCGCTCATTGACCAACTGGCGAAAAAGCCTGCCCATCAGCAACCGGATGATCTCCGCACCATCCTCCATTTGGGACTCTACCAACTGCGCTTTTTGAATCAAATTCCAGCCTCTGCTGCGGTGAATACAACCGTTGATCTGGCGAAGCAAAACGGCTTTGCTGGGTTAACAGGCTTTGTGAATGGTTTGTTGCGGCAGTATGTTCGTTTGAAGGAGGCAGAGGGAGCGGAGGGAGCAGGGGCGACAGAGGGAGTGGGGGAAGCAAGGCAAGACTCCTCTCTCCTCTCTCCTCTCTCCTCTCTCCTCACCTCGCCTTCCCCCATCACCCGCCTTGGCATTCAACACAGTTATCCCGATTGGATGGTGGCACTTTGGCTGGAGCAGTTGGGGGTAGAAGCAACGGAGCAACTGTGTCAATGGATGAACCAGCCGCCCCATATTGATTTGAGGGTGAATACACTTAAGGCTTCGGTTGAAACGGTCGAGTCGGCAATGCAGACCGCAGGCGTTGCAGTAAGCCGTATTCCACACCTTCCAGAGGCGTTGCGCTTACCCGAAGCCGCAGGGGCAATTCATCAGCTACCAGGCTTTGACGAGGGCTGGTGGATTGTGCAGGACAGTAGCGCTCAGTTAGTAGGTTATCTAGTCGATCCGCAGCCTGAAGACGTAGTTGTGGATGCGTGTGCAGCACCGGGCGGCAAAACCATGCATCTAGCAGAGTTAATGCACGATCGCGGTACGGTGTGGGCGTGTGATCGTGCTGCCTCTCGGTTAAGAAAGCTTAAGCAAAATGTCGATCGTCTGGGTTTGCAATCGATTCAACTGTGTGAGGGCGACAGCCGCAACCTGCCGCAGTTTATAGGGCAATGCGATCGTGTGCTGGTTGATGCTCCTTGCTCTGGCTTGGGCACACTCCATCGCCATGCTGATGCTCGCTGGCGACAAACGCCTGAAACTGTGCAGCAACTGACGCAATTACAAACAGAACTGTTGGATCAGGCAGCGTTATGGGTTAAGCCTGCTGGCAGTTTGGTTTATGCTACTTGCACCCTACATCCGGCAGAAAATGAGGCAATCGTGCAGAGCTTTCTGGCTCGTCATCCTGACTGGGTGAGCGAGCCACCGCAACCGCATACGCCACCGGCGGCATTCGTCACTTCAGACGGATGGATTAAGATTTGGTCGCAGGAACACGATATGGATGGCTTTTTTATGGCGCGCTTGAAGAAGCGTTAAGTAACGGTGGGTATGGGTAGGGTGCAGGGTGTAGGGTGTAGGAAGCCTGCTCAGGTTGCTTGGCTCATTTACCTTTGTACCAGACCTATGACAACAGATCCTAAGGTTACAACGCTGCTAAAAATTCTCATTGGTGTCGCCTGGATTGATGGTCAAATTCAACCAGAAGAACGCGAGTATCTGCACCGCATTGCTGAAGAAAAGGGGTTAGAAAACGAGCCAGAGCTTCAACCGTTGCTCCACGAATTTAGACCTGTAAAAGCAGCAGAATGCTATAGCTGGGTGAATGAATATCTGGGTAATCAGCCGACCTCAGAAGCTTGCCAGCAGCTTATCGAGGCTATTAGTGGACTGATTTATAGTGATGGCACCGTAGATACCAGCGAGGCAAAACTGCTAACTGATCTCCAACTTTTAGATACATCACACCCGCCCTCTGAATCAGTGAAAAATTCAGTGCTTACAGCGATTCGTAATATTTACCAACGCTGGGTAGCTACTCTAAATGCATAAGTGATGTTATTTCATAGACATTTTTTGTTTTAGCGATCAGCTTCAAAGCTAGAGCTAACCGCTGACGGTTGAGAAGGCTCTCAACCGTTGTCCTTATCGATCGCCCAAAAACCTTACAACCCAGGAGTTTCCTCTTTCTTTACTTCAGGTACTGCATCAGGACGATCCTTGCCTTCCCAGCCAGGTGGACGCTTGGAGTTATACCAGGCGATCGAACCGATCGAAACGGCTGCAATAAACCCAACAACATAAACCAACGTAAACGAAACTGGAAACTGCATACCCGTGCTTGCAGCATCCGCAACCATTAATATATTCATCAGCAACACTCCATATTATTTTGAAATTCTACAGCTAAGGATAGAACTGTGGATCAGTCAACACATCTTCCACAGGGTTAGTTCTTGCCATCGGCTATCAGATAGAGTTTGGCAAGTTCAATTGAGCTGTGAACATTAGTCAGACAGGCTTTAGGGCTAGTGCTTGCTGCTTGAAGGACAGACTGAACACAATAAGCAAATCAATGGCAACGGTCATCTACTTGGTAAAGTGTGTGAACAATTGAGTAGCATTGGTGAACGTTAGAAAGACGCTTTACAATCCCCACACTTTGCAATTTTTACTATGAAGCCTGCCCTGACTCAACTTGGCAACCAAATGACCCGCCTGACTGGTGTGCGGGCAATTATGAAAGATATTGCTGAAACGTTGCGATCGGGCGCAGGACAGGACTTTATCAATTTAAGCGCAGGCAATCCGCTGATTTTGCCCGAAGTTGAACAACTCTGGCGCGATTGCACTGCCGACCTGTTGGCGAGCGCTGAGTATGGTGATGTAGTGTGTCGTTATGGTGCAAGTCAGGGCTACCAACCTCTGATTGATGCCATTGTGCAGGATTTTAATCGGCGCTATGGGTTGCAGTTGACCGAGCGCAACGTGCTGATTACACCTGGTAGCCAGAGCCTTTATTTTTACGCTACTAATGCGTTCGGCGGCTATACCGAAAGCGGCACCTTAAAAAAAGTTGTTTTGCCTCTGAGTCCCGACTACACAGGCTATGGTGGCGTAGCGCTCGCTCCAGATTCACTGTTTGCCTACAAGCCGTCCTTAGATATTGATACGGCTGCCCATCGCTTTAAGTATCGCCCCAACTTTAGCCAGTTGACGATCGCAGAAGATACAGGCTGTGTCCTTTTCTCTCGACCCTGTAACCCAACTGGTAACGTCCTTACCGATGACGAAGTGCAGAAAATTGCAGCCTTGGCGGCTCCTCATCATGTGCCTGTCCTGATTGATTCTGCCTATGCACCACCATTTCCGGCGCTCAACTTTACCGAGATGACTCCGCTGTTTGGCGAAAACATTCTGCACTGTATGAGCCTTTCCAAGGCGGGGCTTCCCGGCGAGCGCATTGGTATTGCGATCGGTAACGAACAACTCATTCAAGTGCTGGAATGCTTCCAGACCAATATGTGCATCCATTCACCTCGCTATGGACAGGCGATCGCCGCTCGTGCCATCAACTCTGGCGCGTTGGCAGACATCGCGGCTCAGGTGATTCGTCCCTTCTATCAGAAGAAAGTTGCGATCGTTGAAACAACGCTTGATCAGGCAATGCCTTCTGTGCCCTGGTTCTTACATCGCGGCGAAGGTGCTATTTTCACCTGGCTGTGGCTCAAAGATTTGCCTATCACTGACTGGGAGTTTTACCAAGAGCTAAAGCAGGTTGGCGTGATTGTTGTTCCTGGCAGTTCCTTCTTTCCGGGGCTGCATGAAGATTGGGAGCATACTCGTCAGTGCGTTCGCATTAGCCTGACTGGTAGCGATCAGGAGCTTGAAATAGCGATGCAGCGTTTAGCAGCAGTGGTCGAACGTGTGTATCAACAGTCCATAATCGGTAAGCAAGCAGTGGTGGCATCGTGAGCGATCGCAATTTAGAACGTAAAGAACCTGTAGCACCAGACAGCACCAGACAAAAGGCAAAAACTAAAAGTAAAAAGGCAGAAGGCAAACGGCAAAAGGCAGAAGGGCGAGCACAAAAGACAGATGCACTTCAACCTTCACTCCTACCTCCTCACTTCCTCCCCATCGGCAAAGTTGTGGCGGCGCAGGGCATGAAGGGCGAAGTGCGCGTCTACCCAGAATCGGATTTTCCAGAGCGCTTTTTAATACCAGGAACGCGCTGGCTCCAGCGATCGCCGTCCACAGCACCAGAACCGATTGAGTTGGTGCGGGGACGCTACCTGGATGGTAAAGGGCTGTACGTAGTGCAATTTGCCGGGGTGACTGATCGCGACCAAGCTGAAGCCTTGCGAGATGGTCAACTGTTTGTACCAGAGGGCGATCGTCCCCCTTTAGAAGAAGGTGAATTTCACATACTCGATTTGATTGGGCTAGCAGTGTTCGATCAAGCTACACAAGTACTCATTGGCACCGTGAGCAGCATCATTCAGGCAGGCAACACCCTTTTAGAAGTGCAACGCAATGCAGCAGAAGCAACGAAGCAACCCACTGTGTTGATTCCCTTTGTGGAGGCGATCGTGCCGCTTGTCGATTTACAGCAGCGCCGCATTGAAATCACACCACCACCCGGATTGATTGAGTAGAGCGGCAGCGCTTTGACATTAAATCTCAATAGCACGGGATCTTTTCGTACTTAAGTGCTCTGTTGACGATCGTCGTTGCTATGAGAAGTTAGTTGCCGTCACTAGCTCTGCGGGGTCAGCGATCAGAAAATCGGGTTCTTGTGCTCCTAACACCTTGCAGGAGTTGAAGCCCCAACAAACCGCAATGACTTTAATGCCTATTTTGCGGGCGGCTTCAACATCTCTAGTTTCGTCTCCGACATAAATAGCGGTGGCAGGATCAATTCGGTTATGGCGCAGAATTTTTTGAATAATTCTGCCTTTGCCAAAGAGCGTCAAACCAGAATCGACGAAATCAAAGACTTCTCTCATGTCTTGAGCCGCCAAAAAAGCGATGACATTCTGCCTAGAGTTAGACGTAACAATACCCAGATGATGCCCCTGCCGTTTTAGTTCTAGCAACGCCTCTTTAATGCCAGCAATTGGTTGAAGTCCAGCAATTTCCTGGTTAAGTTCAAAGCGTAGCCGCCGCAATAAAAAGGGTAGTTTAACGAATGGCACGTTCGATCGCCTGAGAATTTCTTGAGAACTTAAATTCTTCAAAGCATCTACGTCTTCTAACGGTGTGATTGGAAAACCAAACTCATCTGCCAATCGGTTGCTGATGGCAAACACAGTGTCAAAAGAATCAGCGATCGTGCCATCAAAGTCAAAAATAACTGTCTTCGCAGTGTGATTTGGCACTAGCGGCAGGGATTGCTCTAAAGTCTGCATGTTTTATGAAAGTGAGTGCTAAAAGTGAATCGAAGGATAGAGAACGGAAAAACAGTGAGCGATGATGTCTTTTTAATTAATACCTTTTTGATTTGATGTCTTTTGGATTATGACGGTCTGCAATAGACAATAGCGTACCCATAAGCTGCTTTTTACAAACTTATGTCATGCCATCTTTAGCAATCGCTAACGTCAAGGAACGCGATCGTAACGTCTCGACCAACTTAGGATCATCAGTCTGACGATTCAGGGTTTGCTACACGAATCACTCCTTTCACTCCTCCACAAGAACGATGGTTTACATTGCTAAAACGTGCTGTTGCACCTCACGTTTCCAACATTTGTAATTGATATAAGCTGGCGTAAAGTCCACCCTGACTGAGTAACTCGTCGTGGTTGCCGGATTCGACAAGCTGACCGCGCTTGAGGACGAGAATACGATCGCAGTTGCGAATTGTAGACAAACGGTGAGCAATGATAATTGCCGTGCGGTTTTTTAGTAAATGATCAAGCGCATCTTGAATCAGTGCCTCGGTGCCTACATCCAGACTAGCAGTTGCTTCGTCCAGTACGAGAATGCGCGGTTCGCGGATAGCCGCACGGGCAAACGCTAACAGTTGTTTTTGTCCACCTGAAAGATTAGTGCCGCGTTCGCGTAGAGGGGTATCGTAACCTTGCGGTAGCTGCTCAATCAGGGCAGAAACGTTTGTGCGTTCAGCCGCAGATTGAATGGCTGCAAAGGGGTATGTTTCGCCCAGGGTAATGTTGCTCTTAACATCGCCTGCGAACACAAAGCCATCTTGCAGAATCACGCCCATGTGACGGCGTAGTTCCGTTTGTGGCAGATCGCGGACGTTCACCCCGTCTACCAAAATGCAGCCTTCGGTGGCTTCATATAAACGGCTGAGTAGACGAATGATGGAGCTTTTGCCTGCGCCTGTGGGTCCGACGAGCGCTACTTTTTCACCGGGATGAATCGTGAAGTTAAGGTCGCGCAGGACATAATCGCCTTCCTTATAAGCAAACGAAACGTGCTCAAAGCGAATTTCGCCAGTGGTGGCTTCGGGGCTGCTGTCTAGCGTTTTGGGGTGTTCGGGGTCACGAATGTCGATCGGCTCATTGAAGATATCGCTGACTCGTTCCACTGCTGTAAAGCCTGCCTGAATCGCAGTGAACTTTTCGGCGAACTGACGCAGCGGATCGAAGAGGCGTTGGGCAAAGAGGATGAACGTTGAGAGTTGTCCGAGGTTAAGGGTTTCTCTTAGAATCAGGTTGCCACCTAGCCACAGCACGGCGGCGATCGCTGCTAGCGAGATCCATTCCAGCGTGGCGGAGATTGCCGAATCGTGAAAGATGGTCTTGTCAACTTCTTTGATGTAGCGCTTGTTAATCGTGCGAAACAAGTCAGCGTTGAAGGCTTCGCGGCGAAAAAGCTGCACGACATTAATACCGACAATGTTTTCTTGTAGGGTCGAGTTGAGTATCGATAGTTCTTCGCGCGCTTTGTAGTTGGCTTTGCGATACTGCTGCTGAAAGTAAATAATTAGCGCCGTGGCGGGAACCAACATGGCTGTGAGCAAGAGCGCCAACTGCCACTGCAAAAGAAACATGGCGATCGCAATCACAATGATCGAAAAGAAATCGCCCAGAATGCCGATCGCACCGGTGGAAAAGACATCGCCTAACGCTTCTACATCGCTAGTAAGGCGGGTAATTAACCGTCCGACGGGCGTGCGATCAAAAAAGCGCATTGCTAACGACGTAACGTGGTGAAACAAATCTTGCCGAATATCTGCCGTGATGCGCTGCCCCATCTTTTGCACAAGGAATCCCTGCCGCGAATCAAAGATGGTTCGCAACACCAGTGTCAAGAGCAGCAACCCTGCCAGCGTATTGATGCCATCTGTCAGAGGCATCTGCCGCAGAAACGTCCAGCCCGTTGGCTCTTGCCGAATAAGGGAAATAGCTTCGCCAATGAGGATGGGCTGCATCGCTCCCGCGATCGCCGTCGGCACTAGGAGCGCAAATGACCATGCCAGCAACCGCTTATCGCGTAACCCGTACTCTGCCAAACGCATAAACAAGCGCCAGTCTGTCTCTCGCACGCGGCGATCGGGCTTCGTTTGGGGTGCGATCGAGCCAGTCATAGGAAGAGCCAGTTAAAAGGACGAGTTGAAAGAAACGTGTCTTCCAACTGTAGCGTAGTCAATTTTACTCGTACCAGGTAACGGATGCTACGCCTACATTTGCCACAAGAATTAGTCAAGTCTTTTAAGCAATAGTTCATCAAATCTAAACATTAATAATTCAGTAGAATTACTGGCTTGTTAACAGTGCGTTAGACCTGTCTTAACGTCTCTGTGGGATTTATGGAGGGTGGTAGGCATCTACCTCCCCTTCTGTAAATGGATGAAGGCAGTTTAGCCATCAATGGCGGAAGGGGTGACACGAAGAACCTTTTACCTTCGTTTTGTTAGCGCGTCTACGATTCCGCACATCTACCTTCATCACATCTAAACGAACTATGGCAGACGTAACACTCAAAGGTTTTGCATCGCTTCCAGCCGATACGTTTGCTGAGGGACCTCCAGCGGGTAAGGGCATTGCTGCTAATGGGCGCATAGGTCCTTTTCCTGGTCAGCCAGTACAGGGCTTTAGCGGTGTGCAGTTTGCCGATGAAAACCGCTTCTGGTTTCTGTCAGATAACGGCTTTGGTGCCAAGAACAACAGCGCTGATTTTCTGTTGAGAATCTATCAGGTAGACCCCAGCTTGCAGGGCGCAGAACCTTCTGGTAATGGCAGCGTGGCGGTTAGAAACTTCATTCAACTGCGCGACCCAGATAACAAAATTCCGTTTGAAATTACGAACCCTACGGGCGATCGCTTCCTCACAGGCGCAGATTTTGACGTTGAATCCTTCGTGATTGCCAAAGACGGCACGATCTGGGTGGGCGAAGAATTTGGACCCTTTTTGCTGCACTTCGACGCAACAGGCAAACTGCTGGATGCACCTATCGCCACGCCAAATCTAGTCAACCTCAACACCCTGGACGGCAAGCCCCCGATCGTCATTGGTCATCGCGGTGCCAGCAGTGAACTGCCAGAGCATACGTTGGAAGCCTACAAACTGGCGATCGAGCGTGGTGCCGACTTCATTGAACCCGACCTCGTTTCTACCAAAGATGGCGTGTTGATTGCTCGCCACGAACCCATTTTGGGTGGCACGACTGATGTTGCCAGCCGTCCAGAGTTTGTCGATCGCAAGCGCAGTGGCACTATTGACGGTGTACTCTACGAAAACGAATTTTTTGCCTCTGACTTCACCCTGGCAGAGATCAAAGCCCTGCGGGCAATCATGCCTCAAGGCTTCCGCACTCAGGCATTCAATGGTGTCTTTGAGATTCCTACGCTGCAAGAAGTGATTGAGCTGGTGCAGCAAGTCGAGAAGGATACGGGCAAAAAGATCGGCATCTACCCCGAAACCAAACACCCTACTTATCACGATAGTTTAGGCCTTTCCCTGGAAGAGCCATTGCTCACAACGCTAGAGCAAACAGGCTTCACCGACTCCAGCCGCGTCTACATCCAGTCGTTTGAAGTCTCAAACCTGAAGGAACTGAACACCAAGACCGACATTCCTCTGGTGCAATTGCTGGATGCCTATGATGTGGACTACAACACAGGTGAACTGCTGTATCAGGATGTCAATGCACGTCCCTACGATTTTGCAGTGGCAGGCGATACTCGCACCTACGGCGATTTGCAAACCTCCGCAGGCTTGGCAGAAATTGCCACCTATGCAGATGGCATTGGTCCCTGGAAGCGGATGATTGTATCGCTCAAGAATGTGGATGCTAACAAGGATGGGCAACCAGACGACCTAAATAACGATGGCACGATTAATGATGCCGATCGCGTCACTCTGGCTCCCAGTAGCCTCGTGACCGATGCCCATAGCGCTGGGTTATTGGTGCATCCCTACACGTTTAGGAACGAAGGGCGCTTTCTAGCTTCCGACTATCAGGGCAATCCAGCGAAAGAGTTTGAGCAATTCATCAACCTGGGTGTGGACGGCTACTTCACTGATTTCCCTGGTACAGGTGATTTAGTGCGCGATCAAATTACCAGCCCCTTTGTCCGATCGCCCCAAAATCCTGATGTTCTCGCTACTACCGAGTTCAACACATTGGATGGTAAACAACCGATCGTGATTGGGCATCGCGGCGCAAGTGGCGACCGGCCCGAACACACACTGGCGGCTTACAAAAAAGCGATCGCTGATGGTGCTGACTTTATCGAACCCGATTTAGTAGTTACCAAAGACGGCATTCTCATCGCCCGTCACGAGCCAATGTTAGCCGTGTTGAATGCGAATGGCACTCTCAACACCACCGACACCAGCACCGATATTTACCTGCGTCCTGAGTTCGCCGATCGCAAAGCCACTAAGGTTTTAGATGGCAATACAGTGACAGGCTGGTTTGCCGAAGACTTCACCCTGGCAGAAATCAAAACGCTGAACGCGATCGAGCGCATTCCAGCTATTCGCGGTACAGCCTTCAACAACGATGGGCTAAAAGTACCGACCCTGGATGAAGTGATCGACCTTGTGCAGCAAGTCGAAGCGGAAATCGGACGCAAAATTGGCATCTATCCCGAAACTAAGCACCCCACCTTCTTTACGGCGCAGGGCTTCAACACCAGCCAGTTACTTGTGGATACGCTGGTAGCGCAGAACTTCACCGATCCATCACGGATCTACATTCAATCTTTTGAAGTCGCTAACCTGAAGGCATTGAACACAACGATTCTGCCAAACGCAGGCATTGACATCCCCCTGGTGCAACTGTTTGGCGGTTCTGGTCGCCCCTATGATTTTGTCGTGAGTGGCGATACACGCACCTACACCGACCTCTCGACCCCAACCGGACTGGCAGATATTGCCACCTACGCGCAGGGCATTGGTCCCAATAAGCAACGAATTGTGCCGCTAGCCACCGTCGATCGCAACAACGATGGTCGTCCCGATGACCTGAATGGCGATGGGGCAATAAGCGATGGCGATCGCATCACAGGCACTCCCACCTCGCTTGTCACCGATGCTCATGCGGCTGGCTTGCTGGTGCATCCCTACACCTTCCGCAACGAGAGCTTCTTCCTGCCCGACAGTTACAACGGCGATCCGTTAGCGGAATTCAAGCAATTCATTGAGTTGGGCGTAGACGGCTACTTTACCGACTTCCCCGGCACAGGCGAAGATGCCCGCAGCACCTTCATCACCCCACCAGCAGTCGCTAACCTTGGTCGCTCCCAAGGGTTTGAAGGCTTGGCAATCAGTCCTGACAAGTCTACGCTATACCCCTTATTGGAAGGCACGGTCGTCGGTGATCCGGCAGGCTCACTGCGGATTTACGAGTTTGACGTGGCAACCAAACAATACGAAGGCTTAGTCGGCTACTACAAGCTGGAAAATCCCGCGAATGCGATCGGCGATATCACCGTTGTCAACAACAACGAATACCTGATCATCGAGCGTGATAACAACCAGGCAGGTGCCGCCCAGTTCAAGAAGATCTTTAAGGTCGATTTTTCTCAGCAGGATGCCAACGGGTTTGTTGCCAAAACGGAAATTGCCAACTTGTTGGACATCAAAGACCCTGATGATCTCAACAAGGACGGTAGCACCAGTTTCAACTTCCCGTTCCAGACCATTGAAGATGTGTTGGTGCTTGATGCCAAGACCATTCTGGTAGCGAATGACAACAATTATCCGTTCTCAGTTGGTCGTCCGCCCGCGATCGACAACAACGAAATTATCGTCCTGCAACTGGAGCAACCCCTCAAGCTCGACCCACGCGTGGGTGTGGCAGGGTTAAATGTCAGATCCTATGAAGGCACCGAGGAGAACGATCGCCTGCGGGGAACGAAACGCAATGACTACATCGAAGGTGGTGCAGGCAATGATTTTCTAAGCGGCGTCAAAGGCAACAACTTCCTCGTTGGCGGTGAAGGACGAGATCTTTTCGTACTCGCGAAGGGTGGTACACAAACGATTGCCGACTTTGAGAACGGCACAGATCTCATTGCGCTGCCAGCGGGCTTGGGCTTTAACAGGCTCTCGATTCTGCAAGGCACTGAACTGAATGCTAATGACACACTGATCAAACGTCAGGGTGCAACGTTGGCAGTACTGTCGGATGTGCAGGCAAACAGTCTCACCGCCAGCAACTTCATCTCGATCTAAACGATCGAGTAACAAAAAAGTGAGGCAGAGCGTAAATTCTCTGTCCCACTTTTTTATCATCAAAGCGACGGAAATGAACTGGCTTACGCTGCTACAGGCTCAGGCATGATGTCCTGGCAGTAGGTTTCGTACACGCCATCTAGGAATTGCCAGAGCGCATCGGCGGCTTTTTCAGCTACTTTCAGTGCTTCAGCTTGCTTTTCAGGTGTATCGGCGTACTGCTCAATGAGCTTCTGTGAGGTCGCGGTGTGCCACACATCCGCCTGCTGATGCACCGTGAAAAACTGATAGTCGTCAGGGTTAGTCATGCCGTAGAACTGTTTGAGTCCATCCACTTTGACGGCTGCAATGTCAGGAATTTGAGACTCGTAGGCATAGAGTGCTGCCAAGCCTGCGTAGAAGGGCGAAGTCAGGCAAAGCTGACGGAAGGTGTCTACCAAGTTTGTCGTCGTTGCCAGGGCAGACGTTGCTGCTAGGTCAGCTTCCGTTGCACCAAGGGCTTCCGCAAACCGCTTCCACAAGGCGGGATGGTTAGTTTCGCCACGCTCTTCTTCAATCAGGTTTTCGAGAATTTCTTGGCGAACGGCAATTGCGTTGTCAAAAGAGGGCGTGTTGAAATGCACTGCACTCAAATAGGTCGGAAACGCCAGCACATTCTGAAAATACTGGATCGCGTAATGCTTCAGGTGTGTGCGAGTGAGCTTGCCTTCTGTCCAAGCGATGTAAAAGGGATGGGTCAAAAGATGCTTGCGATCGACGATCGACTTCAGGTCTTCACAAAATGCCATATAGCTTCCACCAGCTAGAATATGACTGGAGTTTACCTCACTCAGCCGCCATTTTGAGCCATCCAAACACCTGATTCGCGGTTACTAAGAGTTGTGTTGGCAATCGCTTACTTCTTCATTCATGCCAGAGCTTATGTACTTAGGTCAAGCAAAAGCACGTTGCTACAAGCTTTGTTCTCATCCCATGCAAACTCCAGCCCTTCCAGCCGATAGGCAATTTCCATATTTTGGATTTTTCGCTGCTTTGCCGCTTTAGGCTGCGATCGCTACAGCTGATCGCAGTTTTTCAATCCACTCGCTTAAACTATCGGTGTTGAGACGATAACTCAGTGGATGAGCAATTAAGCGGGCTGTGCTTTCAAACAGAACATCGGTTTCAATCAAGCCGTTTTCGCGGAGAGTCGTGCCCGTAGCGACGAGATCGACGATCGCCTCAGACATCCCTGTAATCGGTCCCAGTTCCACCGAGCCATAGAGCGGCACGATTTCGACGGGCAAATCCAAACTGTCGAAATATTCGCGGGAACAGTGGACAAACTTGGATGCTACTCGCCCATACAACGGTAGGTCTAATGCCGATCGGTAGGGGCTGGACTGCTTCACCGCCACCGACATCCGACATTTGCCAAACCCAAGATCAGCGAGATGCGCTACCTGAGGAACTTTCTCTCGCAGTACGTCGTAGCCAATGATTCCTAGCTGCGCCTGACCGTATTCCACATAGACTGGCACGTCATAGTTCCGCACCAGGAAGGCTTTTGCCGTTCCAGTTGGGTCAGTAATTTGCAGCAAGCGGTTCGCTGGATCAAGAAACACGCTGAAATCCAGTCCCACTGCCTTCAACAGTCGAATGCTGTCTGGTAGGAGAGCGCCTTTGGGGAGTACAACAGTCAGCATAAACAGTCTTCAGTGATTGGCAATCAGCACGATAATAATAGCTGAAAGCTGATGGCTAGAGGCTAATCGCGCTGATGCGGATTCTTTTGGTGGATGACGAAGTAGAAATGGCAGACCCGTTAAGCCTCCTTTTGACACGTGAAGGCTATGCCGTAGATGTGGCGTATGACGGCGATCGTGGCAATCAGTTGGCACAGCAGGAGCACTACGATCTGCTGATTCTAGACTGGATGTTGCCCTGCTATTCGGGGTTAGAGATTTGTCAGCAAGTGCGATCGCGCGGTGATACGACACCAGTATTGTTTTTGACGGCAAAAGACACTATCGACGATCGGGTGGAGGGGTTGGATGCTGGAGCCGATGATTATCTCATCAAACCGTTTGAGCTGCGAGAACTGCTGGCGAGAGTCCGGGCGTTGCTGCGTCGTCCCGCTACCTTAGAGCCTGTTGCACCAAGCCAACGGTTGCAGGTGGATGATTTAGAACTCGACGTGAGCAATCAGCTTGCCTACCGTCAGGGGCGGGCGATCGAGCTTTCCGAAAAAGAAGCACAACTGCTGGCATACCTGATGCGCCTGCCTAACCAACTTCTCACCCACGAGCAAATCCACCAGCATCTCTGGGGCGACAGCGTAGAAAAACCTACCAGCAACGCTCTTGCTGCTCAAATTCGGCTCCTACGACGCAAAATTGAAGCTAATGGTGAACCGCCCTTAATCACCACAGTCTACGGAAAAGGCTATCGGTTTGGCGTTTCGGCTGAGTAACCGTTGGCATGTAAAGCAGACGTCTGCTCTGAAAGAGGACTGGGAATGACCCTTTGGCACTGTCTTGGTGCCCTCTGCTAAAGGTTTTGCCCTTATCGCTTATAACGTTCACAAATCCTTAATTTCCTAAAATAAGTCTGTTTACTTGGTCACCTTCACGATAATTATCCCTGAGGTAGAGATTTAAAGGTTTGATGAAAGGTAAGATAAAATCCCGTTTTTGATTTTGTAGTGCATACTACCGTTCACTAAACCACAGATTATTCATGCCAATTTTCGGACTTGTATGGGTTGCCTCGTGGGTTGGTTGCTTTTTTTCGTCTAGCCAAGACCTCTTACGAGCGCCTGCTGCTTTAGCCCGTGTTCTACCACTTCAAGCCGTTTACAGGGTAAGTGGTGCTCGTGACGAACGATCAGTTGCTGCCAGCCGCGATCAGGTCATCTCCGTGCTGCCCTCGCAGCAAGTGCAACCATTTGGCTCCATGATGCCAACTGTGCCTCAGGCTCAAGCCCTTTCTTTAGCGCTGGCGTTTGATGCCAGTAGTATTCTGTCAGCCCCAGTTGATTTTCTAGGCGCGTTTAAGAATCTCTTCTCAAGCTTTCAGAAATTCACAGCGTCTCGCTCTACTCCACCTGTCGTTGTGGTTCAGGCAGAACCCAAGCGAGAGACCAAAACGAGCATTAAGCAGGTCAGCTCTGGGCTGGGCTTTGGTTACTGTCTGTCGATCGCTCAACGTAATGCCAAAGGTGGTACAAACCCCCGCCTTAAGCATCAGACCAAAAGCCTGTTTCAGGTCAAGATTAAAGACTCTATTGTTGGCTCTATCTCTAGCCAACGGCAGGCAAAGCAACTTGCTAATCACCTTGAGCAGGCTTTGGATAGTGCCACTGCAAGTAAGGCTAAAGTCCCTTTTGACCAGTTGCAGCCTGGTTTAATCAATGGTGTTCCTGGTGGAAAATTGGGCGATCGCGTCTTGTTTACTGTTGATCAGCAGATGGCTAACCAGTGGGACTGTCACCCCGAAGTTTTAGCAATTCAGTGGGTTAACGCTTTGCGAACAGCGTTAGCCGAGCCGCCTCTGGCACTTGCCGACGCGCAGGCAAAAATGCGTGGTTTGCAGGAAACGGGGGAGCGATTGAAAGGTATTGCGTCCTGGTATGGTCCTTATTTTCATGGGCGGCAAACAGCGACAGGCGAACGGTTTAACCAAAATGACTTCACCGCCGCTCATCCATCGCTGCCCTTTGATACCTATCTGAAAGTGACCAACCGTAACAATGGAAAAGCTGTCATCGTACGAGTCAACGATCGCGGTCCTTACTTTGACAACCGTACGTTGGACCTGTCTCGGGAAGCTGCTCGGTCTCTGGATAGCGAAACTAATGGTGTTGTACCAGTAGAAGCTGAAATCATGCAGCCCGCCACGTCAACTGCTGACCTAAGTAAGTCGATCGCTCGCAGGCTATAGCGTTGCGCTGAGCGGCAAAATAATATGGCGGTTTGCATCAACGATCAGCCGCCCTTCGCCACGAAGCTGACCCAGTAGCCGAGTGACAGTGACGCGAGTGGTACCGATGGCACTTGCTAGGTGCTGATGGGTTAGCCGTACGCTGAGGCGAGTGCCGCCCGCAACTGGTTGCCCGACTTCCATTTGTAGCAATAGCAGCAATTGCCGTAGCCGATCTTCCACCCGTCGATAGCCTGCCATTGCCAGCATTGCTTCGGTTTGCCGCAGTCGGCGTACTGTATGACGACCCACTTCTTGAGCTAGCGTGGGTGATTGATCGATTTCGGTGATCGTCAGACCCATGACATCAACATCTGACAGCGCTGTTGCCTGGTAGGGATAAATGAGCGTTAGCGGCAATCCGAACGGCATAGAAGGACCTGCTAACCCTAGCAAGGCATCGTCACCATTTTGATACAGGGTACTAAGCTGCACCACACCCCGGCAGACAACCCATACATCCTGAGGATTCATAGGAATCGTTTGTCCGGCACGGAAGGAACTCAGGTTTCGCCCTTGATAGAGTTCTTCCAGAAAATGACGCAGATCAGGCTGAACAGCATCTCTAGAAGCGTAGGCTTGCAGCATAGAGCTTATAAATGTGATGAGGAGCACCACAAGCCTAGAACCTGTATTTCAAGGGAAGTTAATTAGAAGGTTGGCTTTAGGTTAAGTTTTGCTGATGGAGCACGATCGCCAGCAGCCCATAGCGCAATGAAACCAATACTGTTACAAACCTACTCCTCACTCCGTTCGGTTGAGCGCTCAAGTCGAAGCTCTACTCCCTATCTCCCTTCCTTACTCTCTTTCCTTCCACGCATCAATCAACTCATCCACTGACAGACCCAAAATGCGTGCCAGCGGGTTAAGTTGGTTATTCTCAATATCTTCGTTTCGATAAATCGCTTGTAGCTCAGCGCGGGACAGCCGAAACGTATCGCAGAACTTGGCAAACTCCTCATCGTTTAAGTCCAAGTCTTCCTGGCGTTGTTTTAATAACAGAGCGACTAAAGCCGTACCACTTGTGGGGCTTACTGCTTTAGCCATATACTGCTGCACCAGCTCGCCAATACCCATCGCACTACCACCTGCTCGTGCTGTCAAGTCATAGCAAGCCAACTCTAGCGCTTTATACAACTGTTCTCCCTCAGTCAACTGTTTCACGATATGACGAGCATAGGCTGGCTGGCAAAAGCCAACCACCTTACCCTCATGCGTCAGAGGAAGGAAAGATTCATGGTCATTAAAAGCCCAGGACGACGGCTGTGGTGTCTTCGCCATGTAATTCTCCGAGAGGCATAAAGGATGATAAATGGTGAGTGGCACTCATTGAGCCATTTTATTGCTTCACCCACTATTTATTCATCCTTCACCGAATTACGGTAGCGCTTTAAGCACTTTTGTAAGCTGTTCAATCAGTTGATCAATGTGGCTTGTCTCGATCGTGAGTGGTGGCGACAGGGCAATAATATCGCCGGTTGTGCGGATCAACAACCCTTGCTCAAAGCAGTTGACGAGGCATTCGTAGCCACGGGCACCGGGAGTGCCAGACGATGCCAATTCAACACCAGCGACCAAACCCATATTGCGAACATCAATCACGTGGGGTAAGCCTTTAAGCGAATGAACAGCGTTTTCCCACTCGCTAGAGAGCCGACGGGCGCGATCGAACAAGCCCTCTTTTTCGTAGATGTCCAGTGTCGCTTCAGCAGCAGCACAGGCAACAGGATGACCAGAGTAGGTGTAGCCGTGGAAGAGTTCGATCGCGCTGTCGGGTCCATGCATAAAGGCCTCATGAATACCCTGCCGTGCAAAGACTGCACCCATCGGGACGGTGCCATTGGTAATGCCTTTTGCCACCGTCACTAGATCGGGCATCACGCCAAAATGCTCGGTTGCAAAGCCCGAACCCAAGCGCCCAAAGCCCGTAATTACTTCGTCAAAAATCAACAGAATACTGTATTTGTCGCAGATGGCTCGCAAGCGTTCGAGATAACCTTTGGGGGGCACTAGCACTCCCGTTGAGCCAGCCAGGGGTTCGACAATTACAGCAGCAATCGTGGAAGCATCATGCAGCGTTACAATGCGTTCCAGTTCATCTGCCAAGTGTGCGCCCCACTCAGGCTGACCACGAGTAAACGCGTTGTGTTCCAGATTATGCGTGTGCGGCAAGTGATCCACACCAGGAATTAGGCTGCCAAAAAACTTACGGTTGGGTGCAATACCACCCACTGAGATGCCACCAAAACCAACGCCATGATAGCCACGCTCTCGCCCAATCAACCGGGTACGCGCGCCTTCTCCCCGCACACGATGGTACGCCAGCGCTATTTTAAGGGCAGTATCCACCGACTCAGAACCAGAGTTGGTAAAAAAGACGTGGTTGAGATCGCCCGGAAGCATTTTAACCAGTCGATCGGCAAGGGCAAAAGGACCTGGATGCCCCATCTGAAACGTCGGTGCAAAATCAAGTTCCATCACTTGGGCGTGTACGGCTGCTGCAATCTCTTCGCGACCATGCCCTGCATTGACGCACCACAATCCGGCAGTGCCATCCAGCACTTCGCGCCCATCGACTGTTGTGTAATACATCCCTTTTGCTGCCGCCATCAACCGGGGCTTGGCTTTAAACTGCCGATTGGCGGTAAAGGGCATCCAAAAGGCATCAAGGGATGCAGGGTGAGTGGTCGGTTGCTCTGGTTGCATAGCGGTGACTAAGGGCGATCGGCTTCCATCAGCTTACCTTGGAAGCAGCCATCCAATTGGGCTGGCGATCGTTGGCTTCTGTTTACCGTCAGCCTACGCTTCGATGAAGCAAGCCACAGCTTTGAAAGCGCACGCTGGCAGTTCGCTAGTGATAGAACGCTGCGAACGCAAAGGCAGCTAGTAACGGTATAAGGATGGGTACTGTGACGACAAGCCCCCATTTACCCAGCCGAATGGGTTGACCGTCTGCCTTCATGAGAGCAATCACAGCCGCTCCTCCCATGACGACCCAGAGCAAGCCAAAGGCAAGAAAAATAGCGTAAGTAGAATCTTCCATCTTCTTGTTTTAGCGCATGAGTAGAATTATCACTAGCATAAATTTATGCAAGAGGGAAAGGTTCAATATTGGCGATCGCCGTCTTAATCGCAGCATCTATCAGGATAAGTGATCAGTTGCTTCGTTGGCTTGGCAGTTACTAAGAGCGATCGCGTTTCAACCGATGGCGTTAAGTTTCAAAAGATAAACTTTGATTTCAACCCTAGAAATCACAATAGAAGGAGAGTATTCTAAAAACAAGAAGCAAAGAAAGGAGGCTTCTTAATTCAAAATAAATGGTTCAGCTTACGTTAAACAGGAGGTTTTTATCGTTTTAACGTCTGAATCGATCTCGTCAATATGTGCAGCATTCAACCAGGTTGTTGATATCTCTTCATCTGCAACATCGAGAGTAATGCAATAGATACCTAAATACCCAAAAACAACTCAACGACGGTATCGCAGCAGCTCTAATTATGATCGTCATAAGCGAGGAGATCCTTCATCTTAGCCGTTCTAAGTGCTGTACAACCTTTAATTTGTTGCTTTTGATCCATTGATTGAAAGCCTAGATAGCCCCGACTATAGCAATATATGGTCGGGGTTACCTTTTGTTTGTGTTGCACTGCATCCTCGAACCACGATCGCAAACGTAACCCTTAACTTAGTGCCAACGCTTTGCAACTATCCGCTGCAAAAACTTCGTTCTAAGGGCGCGATCGCTTAATCTGATGAAATTAGGATTGCTTCATCATTTGCAGAAGCCTCGTCGCAGAAACGTACGAAAATCTCAAAATGGAGCGGCGGTGAATGCATTGCCGCTCCACAATTAGGTTGAAGCATCAACTCAAGCGGTTTACTTCTCCGTCACGACAAGGCTTGAGGAAGCTGATCGCCCGAATTCTTCTGGAGCATATTGCAGATGTGTCTCCGCACCGGGATAGACGAACGTGCCGGGAGTCACAGAGCGCACTAGATAATGCAGGGTGTACACGCCTGGATCGAGCTTGTCACCAAAGGCAACCACGCGATCGTGGTAGATCGTTTGATAGACAAGCTGCCAGCTATCGCCTTGTGACTGGAAGTAGGGTGTCGTTGTCTGGAAACTGTCATCCACCGCTTCAAAGCCCGCAGGCAGCGGATCGGTGACGACTACATGATCCACTGAATGATCGGCAATGATCTCCAGCCCGATGTCGTAGACCTGCCCCACTGGAACAGTCAGTGGTTCTGGCGCATAAAGCCCAGTTTTGTATACCACTTTGTCTTCGTTGGCAGGACGAATAGTGCGGGTGATTCTCAGCCCGTTGAGTTTACCGGGTTGGTTGCCTTGTAGACGATAGCGGTAGGCAACAAGGTAATGCAGAGTGCCCTGGCCCGTCTTAGTGAGGATCAGGTCATTGCGATCGCGCGGTAACGCAGCCATTTCTACTTGTTCAGTCGTGCTGGGAGTGCGGTAGCCTGCAAATTTAGCAGTGGCGATCGGTTTACCCGCAAGTGCAGCGGTAGCTTCAAACGTGGGTGGTGTCGGTTGGAGTTGGCTATATGCCACCAGAGCCGTGAGCGCTTCGGCGTTGTCGTGGGTGCTTTGCCAGGTGCCGTTACGCCGCTGAGATAGTAGCCCTTGCAGGAGTCGATCGGTGTCCTCAGCTTTAGTTTTTTGAGCGACAAAGAGCCGTAATGCCTGAGCCTGAGCTGTTGTAGGAGAGTTGAGCCAGCGCCAGTTAGACGGCAAGTTGACGGTGGCGTTACGTCCCGTTTGGTAAATCGTTTCCTGAAGCTGATTCACCATGGTGGTGGCTTCTTGCTGCCAGTCGGGAAACTGAGACAGATACCGCGCTAGCTTGATCTGGCTAACGGGGTCAAACTGGCTCCGCTGGCTGTAGAGGTCAGCAAGGAAGTCGTTGCGTCGATCGCCCAGGTCTGCAAGAGCAATCAACGTTTCCAGACGAACCTGATTTTTGCACAGCGCTTGCTTGCAGAAATCGTACTGTCCGGGGTCGGCAAGGAGCTTCTTGAGATAGGCGGTGAGAGAGGAGAGGAGTGAGGGGGAAGGAGTGAGGGGAGAGGAGTCAGTTTTACTAAAGGCACGATCAGCGAGGGCGACCGCTTGGGCAGCGTAGGGAGTGATAAACGGATCAGAAGTCTCCTGTCCAGGGTAGGCGGCGAAACCGCCATCGGGTTTTTGGAGGGTTTGCAGGCGATCGAGCGCTTGGGTTGCCTGCTGAGTGGGGTTAAAGCTGGCAAAGGTTTGCCCATAGGTTTGGGTAAGGGTTTGCAGGTTGGCGGCGATCGCGAGCTGACTGGCAGCAGGCTCCAAGAAGGGTAGGTTGGTTTCGTCTAGCACTTGCCTTGCGGGAGCAGTCAGGGTGGGAATCAAACTGCTGGCAAGGGAAATGTCCAGTCCACCTGCATCAGGCGCTACATTTTTATCTACGTTCAGGGGAATGGTCGCGCGATCGGTCGTGGTGCCTGCTTCCACCACTTGTTCGGTTACGTCTAGCGGCTTCACGTCCAGCGGCAGTTCAAAGGCATCAGTGGCGCTGCCAAGCTGAGTAGTGAATTTCACCATTGCTTCGCCTGCTGACTGCACGACAACTGGAAAACGATACGCCTTCGTGCCAGCTTCCACCTGCGCTTGCTGCTGTCCTGAGTTATCTAGCTTGAGCGGCTCGGTAACGGTGCCATTTACTGACAGGTTGCCGTTTTGTCCTGTGTTGTTGGTAACAGAAACGCCTGCCTGAAAGCGATCGCCCGGTCGAGCAAACTGTGGCAGCAAGGGATTTGCTAGCAGCGGTTTAGTCGTCACAAAGGTGGCATCGCCGTTGCCAAAATGCATATTCTCATCGGTAGCGACTGCCATCACGCGCCAGGTGGTTAGGTCATCCGGCAGCTTGAATTTGACTGTAGCGTTGCCGATCGCGTCTGTTTTCACCGAGCCGTTGTAGTATGCCAGCGCTTTGAAGTCGGTGCGAATTCGCGTATTGCCAGCGCCTGCCGACGAACCACCGCCATAGCCCCAGCCTTTTTGTAAGGGCGATGCCTGTGGTTGCAGCACTACGTCGGGTCGATTGTCGCTCAAGCGGACTGAGACGGGTTGTTCCGCATAGACGGTCTTCACCAGATCAGGCGGACGGTAGCCTGTCAGTTGCAGAACGGCTTCATTCACGACCATCAGTGTGACTTGCCCTTTCGCCGGTTGGTCTTGTGCAGAGACTCGCACCTGCACCGTTTGTTCGTCTCCCGGCTGCAACGAGGGCGCAACGGTAGTTTCTACCTTCAAATACTGAGGAGCAAGGCTCGTTTCAAAGGGGGCGAAGCCAATGCGAACGAGTTGATCTAGGCTGCCAGGTTCCACCTGTTCTAGCGGTTTGCCCTGACGCACCAGCACAGCTTCGATCGCTGCATTGGGCAGCATTTCGGGTGTCACCTGAAACTGCACTTTAGGCGCACCACCCTGTACTTTTGTCAGTGTTTTGTAAAGGGTGTTGTGGCGCACGACAGCAAAGTAAAGTTCACCATCGGCATAGGGCGACTGGATCAGCGCTGTAGCCGTTTCGCCGACTTGGTACTGCTTTTTGTCAAGCTTGATTTCAAGTCGATTGTTGCGGTAGCGGTTGCCCCATGCAGCCGCATCCCCCGTTGCCCAAAGCTGTACTTCGGTAGCGCTGACCACGTTACTGCCTGCAAACGTTGCCTGTAGGCGATAAGCACCAGCGGTAGTAGGCTTGAGGGTTGCACCTTTCGGACTGACATCAGACTGGATATCCGCAGTGGCGACGGTTTTGTACTCGACCTGATCTTGCTGGGTGCGGCTGCCTTCTACCAGTTTCGACACGCGGCTGTAGTTCATCTGCTGAAGTTCCAGATGCACTTTTTGATTCAAAACTGGCGCACCTGCGGGGTCAGTGACGATGACTTTGACAGGGAAATCCTGCCCTGCGGTCGCTACAAAATCGCTTTGCAGCCCAATGAATTTGTCTGTCGGTAATGCCAGAAAGGTCTTGGAGTCAGCAACGGAGAGGTTTGACACATCCGACACCTGGGCATCAACGCGATACGCCATCGGATAGGGCAACTCTTTCTCAACCGTGACGGTCTGACTGCTATCCCCGTTTTGACTCAACACTTGATTGGTTTGCAGCACGTCGCTGGTGACGGTGGGCGCTTCTTCGGGCCAGAACCACTGCCGCCCGAAGGCAAAGCCATCCCAGCCCTTAGGTACGAACTCTGCTTGCTTGCGGGTGATGTAGTAATTAACCTTGCCACCCTCTACAGGCGAGCCAAAGAGGTAGTTGCTCTGGGTTTTGGCGGTGATGGTCTGACCAACAGTGGCGATCGCATCAAAGTTTTGAGTTTCGGCTTGTGAGTTTTGCGTTGCGTTTGATGGCTCAACAGGTTTACTACCTTCTAACGTCAACGCCACTTTGAAGTTAGGTGGCTTAAATTCGGCAACGCGGAATTCGCCCGTAATTTCAACGCCACGATCGTTCTTGGCGAGAATCGCATAGTAACCAAGGGGCTGGTTTTTGGCGACTGTCCACTCCTTAGAAAACGTGCCGAATTCATTTGTCGTCTGAGTGCCCAGGCTGGTTTCCTGTCCGTTGGAGTCGCGTAGTGTGAGGGTATAACGGGCGTTTTTGTCTTGTTTTAAGGCACCGTTTTGCAGGTAGTAGGCGGCTCCGGTAAACCAGGCAGTTTCACCCGGTTGATAGAGATTGCGATCGGAGAAAACTACACCCCGTGACTCAGGGGCGCTGCCCAGCCAGCCAGCATCAATACCGTACCCATAGGCACCGCTATATTCCGTCGTGCGGGTAAACGCCCAGTCCTTGCCTTCTTGCGCCACAACTAGCAGGTTAGGTGCATTGGCAAAGCGTCCGGCTCCACCCATGCAGGTTTGTAAGGCTGAGCGATCGAGCAATAAGGTGCCGGTCTTGTCGGTTTTGCCGGTCGCACAGGCGCTTGGAGTGGGCTGGTCTTTCGCCTCCAGTTTCGATTGATAAACTTGCACAGCGGCATTTGCAACAGCCGATCCGTCTGAGAGATGGCTAACTCGCACCATGCCCGATTCAGGGAACCATTGGGCAAATACGCCCAGATTGGTCAACTGCACCAAGCCATAGGTGGTCGGTTCGCGCCACTTTTGCTGTTTGCCGTCTTGATATTGATTAGTGCGTGCCTGAACGCCATATGCCAGCATCCCAGTAGTGCCGCCCAATTGTTGTTGCAGCGGTATAGCTGTGTCGATCGCCTGATTCTTTTGCCCCTTCAAGGACGCACGCTTCCACGCAGAGGGACTGGGCAACAGGCTGCCACCATTAGCGTTGGGGTAGGCAGAGTCGGTATAGACTAAATCCGTTGGCTGGACGATTGCAAAGGCGGCTTTATAGCTGGGAAGATTAACCGTTGAGAGATTTAGTTGCAGGTTCTTGCCTGTCGGGAAAATATTGAGCCCAGAGGGTGCCCACAGGTCAGCCCCAACATCGCCAGTTTGGTAGTCTACCGTCATTGGCTTGCCGAGGGTTTGCCCAAATTTATCCTTTAGGTCAGCACCCAGTTTGATCGTGTATTTGGTCGCTGGCTCCAGTGCCCAGGGATTAAGGTTAACCAGACGTTCGCCCTCGTAAACCCGCACTAGGGGCACATCTTTTTTCGGGGGCGGTTCAACGGAAATGTTGGCGATCGCGGCTTCTGCATCTAGTTCGTTATTGAACTCCAACTGACCGCTGCCGTTGACAAAGCGTCCCGTTGTCCCGCTTGCATCGGGTTGCCCGTAGTAGTTTAGTTTCTGAAATGCTAGCGGTGCGTAGGTTTCCACCTGGCTAGCAAACATACTCTCGCTAGCCAGATTGCCTTTTGCTGCCGCTAATCCTGGCGTGATTTCCAGACGATAACGAGTGGCTTTGGCAAGCGCTTGCTGGGGTTCCAGCGTATAAATCCAGTCGCGGGCGGAGGGATCAAATTGCGCATCGGGTGTACTTTCGGGGTACTGCTCCTTTGACTGTTCTTCACTCTTCTCCAACGCCGCATTCATCGTTACGCCCTTGTTCGCCTTTGGCTCGTTGGCTGGAACCAACTTGACGCGCTCTTTCAGCGATGCCAGATTTAGCTCAACGTTGGAGGTAAATTTGAGGACAGGCTTGAGATCTAGTGGTCTTGCTGCCTCTGCCGCCTCTCCGGGAACAGACATCCCGGGCAAGTTAGATAATTTAATGGCTTCAGTATTGAATGTCCAGGCAAGATCCTGATCTAGTCGATGATTTTTTAGATCTGCCAACCCAGCTTTAAGCTTGACTTGAACACGAGTCGCTTTTGGTATTGCCTGATCACCCTGGAAGCCAACCATGCGAGGGGTAAGAAAACGAAACGTTCCCGGCAGCGGTGGCACAACCTCAAATTTCTTCAGCAGTTCCTGTGACCCGTTCTCCAGGTTTTCCAGTGGAATGATTGGTTCCTTAAAGCGAATGCGGATCTGTGCGGTTGTAGCAGCGTCTCCGAGCGGGCTAATCTGCTCAATCCAGTCTGGCAATTTAGGCACTGGTAAGGCAGCAACCAATGGCTGCGGGCTGGTATTGGAGGTGATGTTGGCGAAGCTACAGCCTTTGATGGTAAGGGCAACGCATAGAGCCAGCAAAACAAACCAGGGCTTAACGCCACTGCCACTTCTCATCACCATTCTCCCCGCTTCCCTACTCTATGAATGATCGCTGCTAACAAACAATTTGTTACCACAACCATTCCTACTCGCAAGGATAGGTCGATTCCGATGTTGACTATAAATCTTTACGATTTGACAAGCTGGACGGTAGCAGGGACAGCAGTCAAAACGGTTGTTGGCTTGTCTTGTTTGAACACCAACCTACAGTTCATCTAGCGTTACGAAAAGGCGAATCTCATCCTAGTTATTTATACTGATGAGTAGGGTGACTAGCTGATAGGACGTAACCAGCAATAAGTAGGAGTCACGTAAGATGTTTCGTACTGCTCTGTCTTTAATTTGCGCGATCGCCATTGCAGCACCTACAGGGGTGCTGGCTGGCGAACGGTATGAGCGTGGCTACTCCCGCGATGGGGGCTACAATCGTGGCTACTCCCGCGATGGGGGCTACAACCGTCGAGTCATTCAACGAGTTTATACGCTTGATGGATACGACCGTAATCGTTCCGTTCTTAGACGCGATCGCCGCAGTTGGGATCGTCGTGATTGGGAACGGGAACGCTACTTGCGTGATCGTCGTGACTACCGCGATTACGGCGATCGTCGTGACTATAAGCGCGATCGGTACAGCCGTCCCAGCATTATTATCATTCCGCGCATCTCGTTCTAAGAAATGCGTGATTGCTTCAAGTCGTGGCGTAGAGGTGCAGGCGCTTCCCTACGCTCTATGAAAAGATCAATGCTTACATCAGGGGCAACTACTTTGATGGCGCAAGCGGTGGGCAGGTTTTGTATGCAGGCGATAGTTTGTCAAAGTTGCATTGGTAAATCGTGCTTTTCTGCCAGCTTGGCGGGATTTCTAGAAGGTCGCGGGTGCCTGTGATTCCTTGACCCACAAAGAGCAATAGTGCGACGCAGTTCAACACAATATGAGTAGTACGCCAGCGGTTTGCCCGATCCTGGTAGATGTCACGGACGATCGCCAGTGAAAAGACCATCAGCAACGCTGCTACTAACCCATAGTAAAAGTGAGACAAAAACCAGTATTTATCAAGACGATACACGCCATCCTGAAAGCCGAGAACCACTAGTCCAATCCCGGTCAGAGTAGCGAAAACGCCACGCCAAAGCTTTTCTTGCGCGCGGTACAAAAAGACAAGTGAGGCGATCGTCGCAATATAGAAAAGCACAATCAAAATGACTTGCTGTGGTGCTTTAGCAAAACCCTCTTCCTTCTGGATTTGTTCAAAAATCGGGAATGTGATGCCAAGAAAGTAGATGCCAACCACGGCACCTGTGAGCCAGCGACCGAGTTGAAGATGCTCTTGCCCAACCGCTGGCGGGATTTTACTCTTGTTGTCTGCCTTTACTTCCAAGCGACGTGCCCGTGTCTGCCATGCCAGCCTCACAACCATGCCAATCAGAGGAAACACGACTGTCACTGCGATCGCTGGATGCAGTAAAAGAACAATATCCTCAAAATTAAGATCCATACTGCTTCTCTCAAGTTGAGCGTAGAACAGCTTGAGATGCAAAAGCATCCAAGAATGCTAGTAGATTATCAGGTCAGACTAAGAGTCTACTGAGTTACAGCAAGTTTTCAACGGGTAAGCTACTGTCTCTGACAGTACGTGAAGAGGTTAAAAAGTGAAAGGTGGAAAAGTTTGGCTTTTGCAAACGGAAATGCTTGTAAGCTGTGGCTTGCAGCAATCTTCCGAAAAAGAGGGGTAAGCTTGCTTGCCTTAACTTCGAGTGCTAAGTACAACATTCAAAGCCCAAGCATTGCCGCTTCCCCTTTACTGATTGCTTAACCGTCTAAGCTGCACTTATACCTTTAGAAACTGTTTGTAAATGTATGTGAAGTAGAAGACAACTACGGTCACAAAGGCGCGATACCAGAAGAGTGACATCTACATGGCTTGAGGATATGAGTCAGCCTTACTACGACAGTGACCTGACCGATGAG